>CALMKO010000315.1 GCA_937867415.1 uncultured Verrucomicrobiota bacterium
GGCAAATCGAATTCTTTTTGATGATGTGAAGTTGCTCTCATTCCACGTTGAAGTACTTCTCCAAGCTGATGGGCGGATTCATCAATAGCGGACTTGATGGGTATAATCAAGTACAGTGGTGATGCGATTCCTTCGGATCTGGAATGAGGGTGGTTAAAGTCCGATCGGGAAGGTCTCCGGTAGTTCATCTTTGTCCCACTGGGTGGTCTGATCTAATGGCTCAACGGCCCGCGTCAGGTCGAAGTGGATCACTGCGTCGAATTGATCGGAAATACATGCATCGAAGTAATGACTTCGGCGTTCGGTTTCCGGTCGGTAGACCACGCCGATGGCTCGTTCCAAGCGCGTCGTCTTTAATGCTTCCACGGCTGGGTTCGAGTGTGTTAGGTCGAGGTAGAAGTCCGGGATTCCGACTTGGTGGAACAATTGTTCGTAGCTGCCATCCAATCCCATACGCACGGGTTTTCGCTCGGCGGGTAGGTGCCAGCCGGAGGCGGCTGTAACGGTGCCGGCGAAGGTGGTGAAGCCGACGAGCCTGCTTTGCGTGGGAAACTCCTGGCGCACCAATTGGCCGAGGTTGTATTCGTTGTGACGGCCCATCGCGGTGGCGCGGGCATCTCCGATATGGGAATTGTGTGCCCATACGACCACCTTGGCCGATCCATGGTGGGATTGGAGGTGGGCGAGGAGTTGCACGAGGGTCTCCATCATGTGTTCATCGCGCTGGTTCCACGACGAGACATCAGAGCGGAACATTTTTTGATAGTATTGCTCGGCGTTCTTCACTAGACGGGCGTTCTGCTCGGCGAAAAAGTACTCGTCAGCTGCGGCCTGTCCGTTTTTGGCGAGGTAGGCGGCCTCCTTGGCTCTTAGATCCCAAAGCTGTTGGATCACTTCAGTGCGGCAGCTTTCGGCCATGCCTTTTCCCACCATGATACCATAGTTTTGCGGGTCCTTGCCGTAGCGGTCCATGCAGCTGTAGAGTGCCTTCGCCTTGGCTGCTTCTACCGGGTCCCTGTGTTCGAGATAGGCGACGACCTCGCTAATGGATTTGTGAAGGCAGTAGAGGTCCAACCCATAGAATCCGACCTGGCGGTCCATTGAGTGGACATTCTCATTGTGGTTCCTGAGCCAACCGATGAATTCGAGCACGTCGGCATTGCGCCACATCCATGAGGGGAAGCGTTCGAAGCCTGCAAGAGATTCCACACTTTCGTTGTCACCGGGTTCGCTGCGCACGAAGCGGTTCACTCGGTAGGCGTCCGGCCAGTCTGCTTCGACCGCCACGGCGTTGAAGCCTTTTTCAACAATGAGCCGTTTGGTGATTTCTGCCCGCTCGCGGTAGAACTCGTGGGTGCCGTGTGATGCCTCTCCAAGAAGGACGACGCTTCTGTTACCGATCATTTCAATCAGATCGTCGTAGTCCTCTTTCGCTCCGGTGAGGGGTCTGACGTGCTTACGGAGATGGTCAAGGATACTTTTGCTGGATGCGGTTGGAGCGGATGGTCGATGGTTTCGTTCACGGATAGCCGAGGTCGAGGCGAGCAAGTGGCGGACTTCGTCGTCAGTGATTTGTGAGAAGTCTTCGTACCACTGGCTAACCGAGTTGAAGGGCTTGGGTTCCATCAGGACAACTACGTCGTCGGCCTCGTCGCGCAGTCGGGCCACCGTGGTGCTCGGGGCGATAGGCACGGCGACGACGATACGCCGCGCTTGCTGGTGGCGCAGGAGCGCGACAGCTGCGGACATGGTGGAGCCGGTTGCAATGCCATCGTCAACGACGATCACGGTGCGTCCGGTGACTTCTGGCGCGGGGCGTCCGTTGAAGTAGATCTGCTCCTTGCGGACGACTTCTGCGGTTTCACGGGCAATCGTGGCGGTAACCTGGTTCTTGGTGAGTCCGAGTCTCTGGATTAGATCATGGCTTAGAACGCGGATCCCACCGCTGGCGATCGCGCCCATCGCGACCTCCTCATGTCCTGGAACCCCAAGCTTTCGAACGATGAGCAGATCGAATGGCTTGTCGAGCATCGCTGCTATCTCCGCTGCGACCGGTACTCCGCCTCGGGGAAGCGCGAGTATGACGATGTCTTCGACGCCCTTGAAATCGGTCAAGGCGCCGGCCAACTTGCGGCCTGCGTCACTACGGGTTGCAAAGGGGTATTGAATGGATGAGGTTTTCATGGTGGATCCGGTTCTTTTCTATGTGATCGGTGTTAGGTAGTGCTTAAACCAAGCAGCGGCTATGGTGGCGACCTCTTCCAGAGCGCCCGGTTCCTCGAAAAGATGGGTGGCGCTTGCGATTTGAGAGAGGTGCTTGATGCCGGGTAGGCGATTGAGGGTTTCTTCGTTCCATCTGATGACCGGCCTGTCGTTTTCACCGACAATTAAGAGGGTTGGGGCGAATACGTGTTGTGCTTCGGTTCCCGCAAGGTCGGTGCGGCCACCCCGCGAGACGACGGCCTGGACTTCCGGTATTCGGGCGGCGGCGCAGAGGGCAGCAGCGGCTCCGGTACTTGCACCAAACAGCCCGGTGCCTAGGTTTTTTAGTTGTTTTTCCTTTTGCGACCAACGAATGACGGCGGCTAGCCTGTCCGTGAGAAACGGGATGTTGAACCGGAGTTCGCCCGTAAGTTTTTCGCCCACGGCTTCCGAAGCGGTCATGAGGTCGAACAAAAGGGTGGCGAGGCCTTGGTGATTCATTTCACTGGCAACCATCCGGTTGCGTGGACTCAGGCGGCTGCTTCCGCTGCCGTGGACGAAGATGACGATGCCAGAGGCACCGGCTGGAATCGCGATGTCGCCGTGAAGTTCGACACCTGCGCATGGGATACGCGCTTTGTATTCCCTCAAGGTGGATAGTTCAGTGTTCATGGGGTTTCAAATGTTTAATCATTGGAAAAACTAAAGTCCGTGGCTACACGGAAACGGTTCAGCGGCTGTCAGGGTGGAGGATATCCAACGTGGTTTAGTTAGGGGTGTCGGCGTGGTTCTTGAACGAGGGTATTTATACTTTTCGCAAGCAATTTCCTATTTTCTTTGGTCATTGGAATGCAGGTGTATCTTGGAAAGCTGATGGATTGATTTCTTTTCGAAATACAGCGGCCTTCATCATATAAAAATCGCTTTTTATGTTGGGTGATGTCGATGAGGGATGTTTTATCACTAGTAGTGTTTCTGCTGTTTTTTGTTGCGGAAGGTGGGGCGCTCAAAAAAAGCAATAATGGTCGATGGTTCAGCTCATTCAGTTCTTTGATTGAAGTTCAATGAGCGAGTGAGTTGATGGGTTGATCGATCCTTACTTTGGCGTTTGTTTTCGCCGGTTCTCTGCGCCGGATCGACAGAAACTCGTCAGGGGAATAGCGCTTTTTGTGTTGTATGAGTGGCTCTGTCGTTCTTCATGAAGCACCATGACCGATTTTACCCGTGACTGCTCCCCGTCTTTTGTCAAAGGTGACACGGTTTTTTCGGTTTCATCTGTCGGGAACTGGCCATGCTTGATTTCTGGTGATATTACTTATTTTCAGGAATCGTATATTCGTAACGGCGCCTTATCACCACGTGATCTATTCAAGTATCAGGACAGACTGAGGCTTTAGTGCCTCCATACCCATCAAATGAGGTCAGTTCACTCGGTTCAGCAAGTCTCCCCCTGTCAAAATCGAGGAGGTGCCTGGTGATCGTCGTTCCGTAATCTGGATCCATCCGGCTGGGTGTGGATCAGGTGTGCCACTGGCCTGCGGTGTCATGTGACGTACGAGGGGGCACCTGGCATCTCCGCCTATGACCTTCCCGGCAAAGACGGGTCCCTAACCCTGCGGATCTTCCCTTGGGGAATCCCTTTGGCAGTGTTTGGATACGCTATTGCTCCGTCCATACGAGTTAGGCTTTATAGACGGAAGGTAGGCGATTCGGTCACGGCTTCGAGTATTCTCGCCGCATTTACAAGTCCTCTACGGCATGCAGTCCTTGCTCCGGCACGAGGTTTCGCTCGTCATCACTTGCGAAATCTGGCCACGACATGGCCCACGGGCGGGTGGGGCTGAGTCGCTGGTTCCAAGGCATTTCATCCGGTGGCACGACAGAAGTAAGGTGACTGCTCAAGGCGCGTTGCGCGGGAAATTGAGGGCATCGGCTCAATCGCCGCGTGGATGTTGAAGCCTTTTTGGTGCGATGTCGCTTCCATGAAAATGAGAGGAATGGCCTTGTTGGTTCCATTCTTGCGTGATTGAAAAGCACCTCCAAACTCAACGACTCCGCGGAGTGGCACGAAATCCGCTGGTTCTCGGAAATTCCTAGACCATCCAGCAGTATTTTCGTCTCCTACCATGAGCTCATCTGAAAACCCAATCTGCCCGCTTTACATCGATGGTAAGTGGATCACTCCAGCTCACAAATTGAGCAGCCCCGTCTTCAACCCCTCGCGTGGTAGCGTCATCGCCAGAGTCCCGATGTGCGGGCCAGCGGAAGTCGATCTCGCCGTAGCCTCTGCCTCGGCGGCTTTTCCGGCCTGGCGTGATACTCCTCCGAACGAACGCGCACAGGTCCTCTTCCGGTTGAAGATCCTGCTCGAGGAGTCATTTGAAGAGCTTTGCCTCGGAATCGCCACCGAACATGGGAAAACGCTTTCGGAAGCACGTGGCGACCTTCGACGTGGCATTGAAGTGGTGGAATATGCCTGCGGTGCACCCTCGCTTTTGATGGGTGAAAGCTTGGAAAACATCGCCCGTGGCATCGACTGCCACACCGACCGCCACCCGCTCGGCGTGGTGGCCGGGATTTGCCCGTTCAATTTCCCCGCCCTCGTGCCGATGTGGATGTGGCCCATCGCCATCGCCTGCGGGAATACCTTCATCCTCAAACCCAGCGAAAAAGTTCCGCTCACCATGCAGCGGATTGTTGTGTTGTTGGAGAAGGCCGGTCTCCCTCCCGGCGTTATGAACATCGTCCACGGCGGTCGTGAATGCGTGGATGCCATTCTCGAACACCCAGATGTCAAGGCGATCAGCTTCGTCGGCTCCACTCCGGTTGCCCGCGCGATTCATCGCAAGGGCGTCCTTCATGGCAAACGCGTGCAAGCCGCTGGCGGTGCGAAGAATTTCATCATCCTCATGCCCGACGCCGATGTGGATCGCACCGTGGAAGCAGTGAAAGACGGTGCCTTCGGTTGTGCGGGCGAGCGCTGCATGGCCGGGTCCACCGCCGTCGCCGTCGGCGAGGCGGGCGTGAGGCTACTCCCCGCTCTCGCAGACCTGGTGAAGGCCATGAAAGTCGGCCCCACGGATGTTAGGGACCCACAGCCGGACATGGGTGCTGTCATTTCCGCAGACCATCGGGCCCGAGTCGCCGGCCTCATCGCAGCGGGCGAGCACGCCGGTGCCAAGGTTCTAGCCGATGGCAGAGCGACCGAAGTGGCGGAAGCTCCCGCCGGATTCTTCCTCGGCCCGACTCTCATCGACCACGTCTCCGAATCCAACCCACTCATGGAAACTGAGGTCTTCGGTCCGGTGCTGGCCGTGATGCGCGCCAAGACTCTCGATGAGGCAATCGCCTCGGCAAACCGCCAGGCCTTTGGCAATGGGGCCGCTATTTTCACCAACTCCGGCAAAGCCGCCCGCGAGTTCCGGCGGCGGGTTAGCGCCGGTATGGTCGGAATCAACGTAGGCGTTCCCGCACCACTCGCCTATTTCCCTTTCAGTGGCTGGAACGATTCCTTTTTCGGCGATCTCCACATCCAAGGGAAAGAAGGCGTCGAATTCTATACCCAGCGCAAAACCACTACGACCCGCTGGTTCGGCTTCGGCGACGGGGAAATCTGGGCGAAATAATTCATCATGAACCTGTTGATTCAAAACGGAACCATTGTCACCGCCGAGACCCAGTTCATCGGTGATCTGCTGTGCCGCGATGGGGTGATCGTCGAAATCGGGAGGAATCTAACATATAGAGGCGAGGCTGAGCTTGTCGATGCCACCGGAAAGTATATCTTCCCCGGATTCATCGATCCCCATGTGCATATCTATCTGCCATTCATGGGCACCTTCGCCAAGGACGACTACGTCAGCGGCAGCAAGGCGGCCTTGATGGGGGGCACGACGACTCTCATCGAAATGTGCTGCCCCTCGCGGAGCGATGATCCCCGCGAGGCGATCCGACTGTGGAAAAGCAAGGCGGCGGGAATCTCATCCTGCGACTATACCTTTCACATGGGGGTGACCCGCTTTGACGAAGGCACGGCGGATGCGCTGCGGGCGATCGTGGCCGAGGAAGGCATCACTTCGTTCAAGGTCTTTCTCGCCTACAAGGGGGCCTTCGGGATCGAGGACACGGAGCTCTATCAGACACTTTCACTCGCCAGGGAGCTGGGTGTGGTGGTCACCGCGCATTGCGAAAACGCGGATTTGGTCGCGGCGACCCAGAAGCGCCTCGTCGCCGAGGGTAAGACCGGCCCCGAGTGGCATGAGCCGTCCCGCCCCATCGCCGTCGAGACGGAGGGCTGCCACCACCTGATGACCTTCGCGGAAATGACGGGAGCGGAAGTCTATGTCGTGCACACCAGTTGCATCCCCGCCGTGGAGGCCGTCATCGCCGCGCGCAAGCGGGGAGTGAAGGCGTGGATCGAGACCGTAGCGCCCTATCTCACGTTAGACTCCTCCTACGCCGAACTCCCGGACTTCGAAGGAGCCAAGTATGTCATGAGCCCGCCGATCCGGTCCAAGGACCATGGCGATTTCCTGTGGGCATGCCTTGCGAATGGAACGGTTGACACCGTGGGGACCGACCACGCGCCCTTTGATTTCGCCACCCAGAAGCACATGGGCCACCCGCAAAATCCAGTGGATGCGAGTTTTCGCCCGACTGGCAAGCCCGGGGATTTCACCTTCATCCCCAACGGCATCCCCAGTGTCGAAGAGCGGGTCAAGCTGCTCTACACCGAGGGGGTCTGCCGGGGGCGGATCGATCTACAAGCCCTCGTCCGCATTGCGAGCACCAACGCCGCGAAAATCTTTGGTCTTTATCCACGAAAAGGAGCGATCGAGGTCGGCAGCGATGCGGATCTCGTCATCTGGGATCCTCAGTGGAGCGGTCAAATTTCTGCAACAACCCACTCGATGGCCACTGACTATTCCGCCTTCGAAGGCCGGGAAATCCAGGGCCGCGCCGAGGTGGTGACCGTGCGCGGCAAGGTCATGGTCCGCGCCGGTGGCTGGGTCGGCGAAACTGGCTGGGGTAGTTTTATCCACCGCACCCCGAACATCTAACATGGAAAACACCGGTCCAGTCTCCGGCAGTTTGACCAACGCGGATCTCGCCCCGGTCGCGCTGGACAAACGTACGTGGTCGCGCTGGGATGTCGCGGCCCTGTGGGTCGGGATGGCGGTTTGTATTCCTACCTATACCATGGCCAGTAGCCTCATCGGGAACGGCATGACATGGTGGCAGGCGCTGCTCACAGTATTGTTAGGCAATCTCATCGTTCTGGTCCCGATGACGCTCAATGCCCATCCTGGAACTGCGTATGGTATTCCTTTTCCCGTGTTGTTGCGGGCCAGCTTCGGCATTCGTGGAGCAAATATCGCCGCGCTCCTCCGCGGCGTGGTCGCTTGCGGGTGGTTCGGGATTCAAACGTGGTTCGGGGGGGCGGCCCTGCACGCGACACTGGCGATCATCTTCGGTTTCGATGCGTCCGGAGGCACTCCGATTCCCGCCCTTGGCATTTCCGCGAGCCAACTCACCTTCTTCCTGATTTTCTGGGCGATGAATGTTTTCTTCATCTGGAAAGGGATGGAGTCGATCAAATGGCTTGAAGTGCTCAGCGCGCCGTTTCTGTTAGCTGTCGGGGGTCTGCTCATGATCTGGGCGGTGACCCAGGCGGGTGGGTTTGCCCGGATTTTTGAGGCGTCCTCGCCGACCAAGGTGGTGACATGGGGCGGTTTTGGCGCAGGGCTCACGGCGATGGTTGGCTTTTGGTCCACGCTTTCGTTGAATATTCCGGATTTCTCCCGCTATGCCAAATCCCAGCGCGACCAACTGATCGGTCAAGCGGTCGCTCTGCCCACCACGATGACCTTCTATTCGTTTGTTGGCATCGTGGTCACGGGAGCCACCGTCGTGATCTTCGGCGAGGCCATCTGGGATCCCGTCCAAGTGGTGGGGAAGATCGGGAATAAATGGCTATCCGCGCTAGCGCTCATCGTGCTCGCCGTCGCCACTCTTTCCACCAACATCGCAGCCAACGTGGTCTCTCCTGCCAATGATTTCTCGAACCTTGCACCAAGCAGGATCAGCTTCCGCGCCGGAGGCATGATTACGGCGCTGATCGGTATTCTCATCATGCCGTGGAAGTTGGTCGCGGATCCAAGTGGCTATATTTTCACGTGGCTGATCGGATATGGCGCTTTGTTAGGTCCCATCGCTGGGATCATGATCGCGGACTATCATGTCTATCGAAATCAAATCCTGAATGTCGAGCAGCTCTATCATCCGGATGGGATCTATCGCTTCACTCACGGTTTCAGTCTTGCGGGGCTGGCCGCGTTTTTCCTCGCCGTGCTGCCGAATCTGCCGGGTTTTCTCGCTCAGACCGGCATCATCGCAAGTATTCATCCGTGGCTTGGCGCGATCTATCAACAAGCATGGTTTTTCGGCTTCGCATTGTCATTTATTCTCTATCTTGGCTTCCGCAGAATTTCACCGGCACCTGTTTAATCCAATTAAAATCTCATGGCTCCATTACCACCCTACGACTATACCCCGAAGCCCTACGATGGCCCTACTTCTGCGGAGGTGCTGGAAATGCGCAAGGATTTCGTAAATCCCGCGATTTTCCATTACTATAAAAAACCGATCATGATCGTGGAAGGGAAGGGCCAATATCTCTACGACGAGACCAGTCGGCGTTACCTGGATGGCTTTGGTGGAATCGTCACGGTCAGTGTGGGGCACTGCCACCCGGAGGTGGTCAAAGCGGCGCAGCTGCAAAACGAGACCATTCAGCACACCACCACGATCTATCTGAATCCCGGAATCGCCCTCTATGCCCGGGAGCTCGCCGCCAAGATGCCGGGTGATCTGAAAGTTTGTTATTTTGTGAACTCGGGATCGGAGGCGAACGACCTTGCGGTCCTGATGGCCCGCGCCTACACGGGAAACTATGATTTGGTGGCCCTGCGCAACGCTTACCATGGTGGCAGTCCGGGCACGATGGCGCTGACCTCCCATCATACCTGGAAGTTCAATGTGCCGCACTCGTTCGGAGTCCAGCATGCGCGGATGCCGGACCCCTACCGGGGTCCCTTTGGCATGGATGACCCGGATGCCGGCGAGAAATACGCCGCGGACGTCGCGGAAACGATCCAGTTCGCCACTTCTGGAAAAATCGCGGGTTTCATCGCCGAGTCGATCCAAGGCGTCGGTGGCTCGGTCGTTTTTCCGGATGGCTATTTGAAGCATGCTTATGCCCACGCGCGAGCCGCTGGGGCCCTGTGCATCGCGGATGAAGTCCAGGCCGGGTTCGGTCGCACCGGAACCCACTTCTGGGGGTTCGAGACCCAGGGCGTGATGCCTGACATCGTCACGATGGCCAAGGGCATCGGCAACGGTTGCCCGCTTGCAGCGGTGGTCACCACTCCGGAAATCGCGAAGTCTCTGGCCAGCCGAATTCATTTCAACACCTTCGGCGGGAACCCGGTCAGCTGCGCCCAAGGGAGAGCCGTCCTGCGGGTTATCGAAAACGAAGGTCTGCAAGCGAACTGCCTGAACCTCGGCGCCTATCTAACCACAGGTTTTGAAAAACTCGCTGAAAAGCATTCCATCATCGGCCAGGTCCGCGGCAAGGGGCTGATGCTTGGGGTGGAACTCGTGAAGGACCGCGGCACCAAGGAGCCGGCCAGGGAGCAATGTGCGGAGGTCTTCGAACGCTGCAAGGACTTAGGTCTGCTCATCGGCAAGGGCGGACTCTGGGGGAACACGCTGCGCATCAAGCCGCCGATGTGCATCCATCAAGCCGATGCGGACTTCATGCTTGAGGTGGTGGATGCCGCGTTGACCGGCCTTTGAAAATCAGGCCTCGGCGGGCTTGATCTTCAGCTCCGGTTTCCAGTTGCGGTGAATCCAGACGCTTTGCACCAGTCCGAGCAGAAACATGCAGATGACCACAAAGGTGCCGGAGTAACTCACCAACGGCAGCGGAATTCCGGTGATGGGCATGAGTAGGACACACATCCCGATGCTTTCAAACACGTGGGCGAAAAACAAAGCGACCACCAGACACGCCAACAGGCGCCCGGAGAGATCGCGGCTGTAAAATGCGATGAACAATCCCTGAATCAACAGCAACGCGAACGCCGTCAGCAGAAGTAGCCCCCCCCGGAAGCCGAGCTCTTCCGCGATGACCGCGAAGATATAGTCGTTATGCGCGGTATCCCGGGGGATGAAGCCCTTGTCATGGAGCGATCCTCTTTCCGCCGTCGCCTTGTAACCCGCGCCTTTCCAGCCGGCCTTGCCCACCGCCATCGAAACATTGTGGGGGGCGTAGGCATCACCCGAGATATCCACTTCCCGGTTTTGCACCATTCTGAGCCAGACATCGATCCGCTCGGGACCGCGCTTGGACACCAGCGGCAAGGCGACAAAATACAGCAAGGGAATGATGCCCGCGCCGATGAAAGTCATGCAGGTGAGATAACGGAAAGGGATTCCGCCGATGAGCAGCGCTACGATGAGGACCGGGATCCACACCAGTGCTGAACCCATGTCGCCCATTTTCATCACCATCAGGAATGGAATGGCTGCGACTAGGCCGATGATGCCGATCCGGATGAAAGGTGCCCCGAACCAGCGGTGGATTTTCGGCAGATCCTGGACCAACCAGGCGATCAAAAGGATTCCTGCGGTGATCCCGAGTTGCGCGGGTTGGAAGGAAAAACCGCCGAATTTCAATTGGTGCACCGAGTCGTCCTGCTGCATCGCCACGACCATCAGGCCCATGCTCAACAAATAGAAGGGAATCCCAAGCCAGCGGATCCAACGATAGTCGATGAATGCGGCTACAAAGTAAGCGATGCTGCCAATCAGGATGAATGTCTTCTGCTTTGAGGCGAAATACACCCCTGCACTGCCGAACTGGGCGAGATTTTCCTTGGTCACGGAGACGTGACGCGCCGCGCTTTCGATCATGAAAACCCCGAAAATAAGCAGCGCATACATCACGAGGACGAGCACCCAATTCATTCCCAGGATTTTCCTCAAAAACGGCGTCATGACTTACTTCCCAGCGACGATACCCACCCGGCCCTGCATGGCAAGGCGTGCTTGACTCGTTTTCCATGAATCTTTGGCGGCGGCGATTCCCTGCGGTTCCGTCGAAGCTTCAGATCATGAGACGCCTGCTCTCAGGCACCCGAGGTTTCAGAGTCGCGGCAACTTGACGGGGCTCTCTGCGGACGCCTCAAAAATGGCCTTGGCACAGCCCGCCCCATCATGCCCTGCGACGCCGGGAAAGGGGGAGCAGCGAAGCAAAAGCGATCAGGAAAGCACTCGAGGGCTCTGGAATTGCGATGTAACTGTAAATAATCCGTGCGCCACTACCGGCGGTCGTGGATTGTGATGTGAATAGATTCCCGCCGCCACCGAGAACGGTGAGACCGTTGAGCGATTGGGCGTTGATGCTGAAGTTTCCGCCACCGGGTGTCTGCATCTGTGATATCAATGACGCCAGGTCATAGGTTTTGGACCCCGACGCAGCGAGGGGACCGAAGCTGCTGGTTTGTCCGGGGGCAAACGTTTGCGAGCCGATGGGGAACTGGAGTTCGACGACTGGGTCGTTGTTCTGCAAAAAGACATCCAGTGGCGCGTAGCCGCTGCTGAAGTAGAGGTTTGACGAACCGGTGACTCTTGCGTTGATGGTGGTCGCGGCGTTATTGGTAATGCTGATTTCGGTGATCCCGGCACCGTAAAGATTGAGGGTGATGGCGGTGAGCGTGCCCAGGTTGCTGTCGAAGAATGCGAGGAATCCTGTTTCGTCAATCTCGGTGACGCTCTGGATGATCGGAATCCCGTATTGCGAAGAACTGGTGAGCGTCTGTGCTTGGCAGGCAGCACCAAGAACAAAACAGGCAAGCGTAAACATCGATGATTTCAACATGGGGGACGGAGGAGTGTGGGGGACGGAGGAGTGTGGAGGTCTTGAGGCCGGGGGAGCTTTTCAGACGCGGTGGTCCTGAAACAGCAGGGAACTTCTATCCCCAAAACCATCTGCTTGATAGCTACGGGATGACGTATCATCCGGAATGCCTGTCTTTCAGCGGGACTTGACTTTCACCCGCACGCTTTTCCCGGAATGTGTCTGCCCGAAAATCTAACCAAGAGCCCGGTTGACATCGCCTGCCCAGACATCGGCTGTGTCACCTTCTGTCCACCAAGTGACGCGTTTCGCCTTGCCGTCCACGATCAGGTTGATGCGCTTCATCGGCTTGCCATTGACATGGCCGGTGTTGGTGGCGCGGACACCACTCACGGAAGATCGGGAAAACGATTGTTCCTTGATCAACCTGCCGTGCTGATAGGTGCGCAAAGCGACCTGTGTTTCGTCACCTTCAAGCCGCACTTCCCGTTGGCTGCCCGGCCAGCTGCTGCGGACGATCAACAAGCCGATTCCGGTGAAAACGAAGCCCACGATGATGGGAATCAGATTGAAGAGACTGAAGACTGCATCGAATACCTGGGAGATCCGGTCCACATCGCCCTTTCCGGAAGAAGAGAAATCCGGCCCTCCGAAAAATCCCATCGCGATGCCCCCCAGGCCCATGAGCATGAAGAACAAGCCCATGATCCAATGTCCTTTGGGAGCCGCTGGAAGAGGGAATGAGAATGATGCTTGGCGCTGTGCGGCGATTTTTTCCGGCGAAGCGGCGGCCATCGCCCCCGCGTGGCTTTCTCCGAAGACCGCACGTTTGATATCCGCGACCAGCCAGGCCTTTTCTTCATCTTGCAGCGTACTGCCGAATCTAAGCTTGCCAGCCTGGCCGCGAATTTCCACGCCATGGATCGGCTTGTAGTTTTGCTGATAGAACTCCACCTGTGCGACGGAGGTGACTTGAGAGGTGACCATGGACTTATCCTTGGCCTTGCCGAACATCTCGCGACGCAGGGTGACGAGATCGCGGGTCACGCTGATCCGGTGACTGGCGTATTTGTTACGGACGGCTGCGTAGAGAAGACCGATGCCAACCGCCCAGAAGATGCCGAAGAACGGATAGAGAAACCAGGGTTTATCCGCCGCTCCCTCGGCGGGCGTGGAAAACAAAAACGCAGTGCTTACCACGGCGGTGATGGTCACCCAGAACAAGCCGAAGAACAGGAAGAACCCGAACTTGCCATTTGCGGGGATGTGCCAGACGCATTCGCCAGGAGGAGTGCCTTCGCGCCGGATGCGGGTGTTTTCGGGGATGGCGTCGGGGTGGACTGTGAGGAATGCTTGAGCTTCCGGTTTCCACTCTGCGGGAAGGGTTTCCGCGCCGCATGAGTGACAGCGCATGAGGGTCTCCATGTCCACCGGGGCGGAGGCCGGCTTTTGGCCGCAGTTCGGACAGCGTAGCAGCCCGTTCAAGTGGGCCTTGTCCATGGCTGCTTTTTCGGCTTTGGCAGCGAGTTTTTCGAGGAACGTCATCGTTGGTTTCAATCGATTTCTAGCTCCGGCAGGCGCGCTTGTCGAAGCAATTCCTCGGGCAGGTCAAGAGCTTGGATTTCGGCACGAAACTGGTGGATGATAGCGCGACCGAGGCATGGGACGGGGTGGTGGATGCGTTCCGGAGAAGCGATCTAACCAAGGCAAACGAACTGCGCGCGGCGTTTCTGGCAGCGGACTAAAAGACCAGCCCGTATCAGGTGCTGGGAGTGCAGGTCATGATGGACCTGGCCAACGCTGAGAAGCCGACGGTCACCCGCGATGTCGGGCTGGTTAGAGGATATAGATCCGGTCAAGCGGATGGCACTTGCAACTTGTATCGTAACAGCAGAGCGAAAGGAGGGGTGTAATTGATCCGGCAATTTGAATCGATGCTCTCCGAAGTGAAATCCAAACTCGGCCTAGATTCTCTCCAGGATCTCGCAGATCGCCACGACAGGTCATTGCCACGAGTCCTCGGACTCAGTCCCGTTGTTGGTTGGGCGGGAATCCCGGCATGGGCTGTGCCGGCTCGCTTGGACTGCGGAAAAGCCTGGAAGCAGCCCATCTCATGATCACAAAGACGCCTGCTGCCAGTGCAAACAACATCCCGGCGGAACCAAAAAACCCGATGAACAGGCGCGTCTTGTGAAGCGCGAGCGCGATTGCAAAGCTGCATCCTAACAAAACCATCAGTCCTGAAAGGCGATCAAATCCAGGAACCTGCTCGAATGGGACTCGCTTGCGGATCGCGACCAATGTGACGATCATGGTGGTGATGGGCAGGAAATAGATCAGCAAATTCGCGTCGAGAAGGTTTTCATTGCTGAAAAACAGGCTGTAGGCTGTCAAGACCGACGCGAAAATGCCCGGAATACAAGCCAGATAAACCAGGATGGAGTAGCCGAATTTCCATGGTGCATTACCTCCTTCACCACGACGATGAGTCATGCCAAGCAAAATGGAAACGATGGGCACCGCCACGAGAGTCGAACACAGCGGCACCCAGTGCTGGCCTGATGATTGAATGAGTTCACGGAGCGTCATTGGAGGAATTCTGTGGGACGATCAAATACGGTCAGCCGGACGGCACAAGAGATGCAAACTCCGTCGATCTTTCCAAGCAATTTTGGTGGTTGATGCTGGCTTCGATCCGCTTCAGCGCTTCGCGAAGCAAGCTGGCCCGAACAACCTGAGAGGCGTTTCGAACGCGCAGAGCTTCTCGGTCGTTCATTCACCGGGTAGCGCCCATCAAGATCCCTGCGGTTTTTGCGTCACCTCCCGGGGAATCGATTCGCTATGCTGATGGTGCCAGCGGAAGCGCTTGTCGCAGCGATGATGTTGGACAGCGCTTCAGGATTTCCAAAACCGCCATGTTGCTAGATGCGCCCAAGCGAGGAGTGTTTTGAGGACAAACGAGAGTGCCGCTGGCAGGAATTTGGGTTACGGATCGTGGATTAAGAAATCCGCACCCTGCAGTGGTGGGGTTGGCAGATGCGTGATCTTTGGAAAACGCCAAGCTCCTCGCAACGGTTGTCCACTCGCTTCCACGTCAGAACGGGGCCGCCATGGTGCCTCCTCCGGTTCGACTTTGATTCGTCAGGAGTCATCCATTCGGAAGCATGCTATCGCGGCACACGGTATGCATTGAACAACAGGTTTTTTCGGGTCATTTTCCCATCAAACAATCGACGGGTGAAGCATCCGGGCGCGAGGTGTTTCTGATAGTATGCGTTGACGTTCGCGCGCAGTTGGACAACCTCCGCTTGAGACATCCCGAGAGCAGTCTTCACCGTCTCCCGTAGGGATTCGGTGCTGTCGAAGGTGAGCGCGTTCACGCGGTTTTCCAGAGGACTGGGAAGGTAGTTCGCATACTGGAGGATGGGAATGGCGCCGCCAGCCATCGCTTCGATGAGGTTGTGGCAAAGCGGCATGTCAACTCCGGGGCAGGCGAGGAAGAAATCGGAACTCGCCAAGGCATCCACCCAGCGGTCCCTGGGAATGCCGCCTTTCTGGGTTTGGAACATGACGAAAGGATGCCACACGCCGGAGGCAAGCCACTCGACGGCATCGGCTGGGCGGTGGATTCCCTCGCCAATGGTTTCCGTGGTCACGTCGAGCATCTCACGGCGGGTGAGGATGCGATAGGTTTTTCCGATCGAGGTCTTGCTGTAGCGGTCTTCGGTGGTGTTTCCACCGAAAAACAGCCTCGCTATCCGCCGGTCTTCGATGCGGTAGGGATGGGGTAGCTTGATCCTGGCTCCCACATAAGGATGGACGAAAAACGGCATTTCCACATCCTCCTGGCTCTCGCACAAGCGATGCTCGTAAACCATTCGAATCACCGTTGTGGCTTGCGTGGGTGTCTGTCTCTCCCGGTCAGTGATCAGTAAATACGGGCCTTGGATTTCCTTAAGCGAACGGATGACTCCGAATCGGTTTTCGAGCAAAAAAGACTTTTTCCCCTTGGTGATAAAGCTTGAAACGGTGGTCAGGTGCGCCACAAAAACCGGGAAGAACCCAGCGTCGATGATATCGCGGACCATGCCGGAGTAGTAGCGGCCGCCTACTTTGTCGATCTCCGCGTTGGTAAGATCGCAGACCACGATTGGTTCCCCTTCATGATGATCCGCGAGCCCGCGCGCGAGCATCTGGCGAAACGCCTGGCGGTGGGATGGTAGGAAATGCGGGCGCATCGCCCGGAGGAACTCCTCAAGGTTTTTTGCTGCGCGCTTGATCATGTTGCCGGAACCGGAGGAGGCTGGACTCGGGGCTGTCGGGGAAAGGGCAGATCCATAAGATGTGTCGTTATCTGACCTGACGGTCGCTCGGTAACAGAAATCGCCACTCCACGCCGGTAGGCAGCGGATTCGGGTGGATTCAGGGTGGTTTTCATGCGTCGGGAGCCTAGGTCTCGGGGGCACTTTGCCAAGACTTCTTTTGTCGGTGGTTGATGGGTCGTCCGGTTGCTGGACCATCAGGATTTCTCGGGAACCAGCGCATCGTTCCGCACATGGGAATCTGATCGAGGCTGTCCGGATGAGGGATGTGGTTCTGCGTCCGGGGTCCATTTCCCGATGAGCCGCCGAGTTGGCTGGGTCGTCTGACTCGGCAGGCCCACCCACCGGGGCGCGGCTCCAGCTCGATCGAAAAGGCCGGCAATCACTCGGCGTGGTTCGAATTCGAAAAACAGCGGTGTTGGGCGGGGTGGCTGAAACGGCGCGGGCAAGGAATCAGACGGCGTATCGATCCTTCGGAATCAGGGCTTCGGGATCATTTCGAAAACCCGTCTGTCAGCACGGCCGTTTCACAAAATGGTGCGGTGCTACTGCGGCGCATTCACAAGTCGGATGACTGCTTGTTTCAACTCACCCGTAAATTTGAAGGGCATCTTCTTCACGTAATCCTCGTTGACCGGTGTGCCGGTGTCCTCGCCGCAGTCGAGTGTTTCATCAAGTGAGAGACGGAATGGCAGCGTGCGTCCGATCCGGGCGGAGCCCACGGACTTGCCATCGACTTCGATGGTGCCAATGCCGCCTTTGCCCAATCCGCCGTCATGCTTGTAATCATAAATGAGAGTGTGCTTGCCGGGGCTGAGTTTCTCATCACCTTTGACATAGAAATGGGCGACACCGGCGAGGTTGTAGCAGAAGACCGGCTTGCTATCTAGCAGATAGAAGCCGTAGCCCGCAAACCGTCCGCCGTGGGTGAGGATGATGCCCTCCGCCCCTTCTTCAGGAATCACGATGTCCGCTTCGATCCGCCAGGACTTGTTTTTGGTATCGGGTGCGGCACCTTCTGGAATGCGGACGAGCCCGGGAAAGTAAGTGAACGTGTCGCGCCCTGCGGTAAGGCTGGGCCGGTTGGTGACGTCGAGGCGCTCGACCTTGCTGTTATCGATAGGCAGCACATTGTATTTCTCCGCCTCCACCCAGAAGAGTTCCTGGAGCTCCTTGAGTTTCGCGGGCTCCTTTGTCGCGAGGTTGTTAGATTGGGAGAAGTCTTCGGTGATGTTGTAGAGCTCCCATTGGTAATCGAGCACAGCGACATTGCCACCGGAGCTTGACCAAGGCGGGGTCGGCGGGGTGGTGGCTGCGACCCAGCCGTCGTGATAGATCGCGCGGTTACCGAGCATTTCGAAATACTGGGTCTGACGCTTCGAGGGCGCCTTGGCGTCTTCAAAGGAATAAACCATGCTTACTCCCTCGACAGGCTTTTGGGCGACGCCGTTGATGCTTGCTGGTGCGGGGACCCCTGCGGCTTCGAGGATGGTGGGCATGATGTCGATGACATGGTGGAAATGCGAACGGATTCCGCCCTTGTCCTTGATCCGGTCTGGCCAGGAAATGACAAGTCCGTTGCGGGTGCCGCCGAAGTGGGAGGCCACTTGTTTCGCCCACTGGAAGGGCGTGTCCATGGCGTGCGCCCAACCGACCGGGTAGTGGTTGAAGGTGTTTGGTCCGCCGAGTTCGTCCATGCGGCGCATGACTTCCTTGAAGTCCTCGGGGATGGCATTGAAGAAGGTCATTTCGTTGAGTAGGCCATTGAGGCCGCCTTCGCTGCTTGCGCCGTTGTCGCCCTGGATGTAGATGACGAGGGTGTTATCGAGCTCGCCTTGAGCCTCGATGGCGTCGATTACCCGGCCCATCTGGTGGTCGCAATGGGCGAGTGCTGCGCAGTAGACTTCCATCATGTGGGCATAGACTTTTTTCTGTTCGCCGGTGAGGCTGTCCCATGGGGGGATGCCAGCCGAGCGCTCGGTGAGTTTGGCATCCGCAGGGATGATGCCGGCTGCTTTCTGGCGGGAAAACGTTTCCTCGCGCACCTTGTCCCAGCCTTGGTCAAACTGACCTTTGAATTTCTCGATCCATTCCTTGGGTGCATGGTGTGGCGCATGGGCGGTGCCGGGAGCGTAGTAGGCGAGGAAGGGTTTGTCGGGAGCCGTTGCGTGCTGCATGCGAATCCAGTGGATCGTGCGGTCTGCCATGTCCTTGTCGAAGAAGTAGTCCTTCGCGTCGTGAGGCGGCTCGACGGGTTTGGTGCCCTCGGTGATGGCCGGATTCCATTGGCTGGTGTCGCCACCGATGAATCCGTAAAAGTATTCAAAGCCCAAGCCGGTGGGCCACAGGTCGAACGGGCCGGCAGCGCTGGATTGCCAGTCGGGGACGTTGTGGTTCTTGCCATACCAGGAAGTGTTGTAGCCGTTTTGTTTCAGCACTTCGGCAAAGGTCCCGCAGCTTTTTGACATCAGCGTGTTGTAGCCGGGGAAGCCGGTGCCTGCTTCCATGATCACGCCCGTGTTGGCACTGTGATGGTTGCGCCCGGAAAGCAGGGCCGCGCGGGTGGGGGAGCAGAGGGCGGTGGTATGAAACTGATTGTAGCGCAGCCCATTCCTGGCCAACCGATCCATCGTTACCGTAGGAATGGGGCCGCCGAAGGTGGAGGAGGCGCCAAATCCCACATCATCAGTCAAGATGACAAGAATGTTCGGTGCACCTTTGGGTGCTTCCACGGCTTTCGGAAAGTCTTTGACGGAGTCCTTCGTGATGCGGCCAATCTTGCCGCTGAAGGGTTGTTCGGGGCGGGGCAGGATTTCCTGCGCGGCTGCCGATGATTTGAATGCAGGGCTGAGCGCAAGGCAAAGAATCGCGATGATGTTTTTAGTTTTCATGGCTCTATTAAGAGCAAGCTATCTCATCCGAGCTGAATGGCAAGCATTAGAAGCGCGGAGTTTTTCCAAGAAGGAGGAGGATCAATCAGGGCGAACGGACTTGGGAAAGGTTTTCATATTTCTGCTAGGAGCCTGAAATTTGGTTGCACGCTCTCGTCGCGGCCGCAGGTGCGTGGTTTTCATGGGATGGACCGCGTCGGCTGCGTGATTGCTGGCAATGGATCCCACGCGCTTGAACATCGGCCAGGGCATCTTCGGCGGCTCGGAGCTTCTTGATGAGCTTCTCGGGAGTGTATGGTATGGTTTTGATGGGAGTCGTGGGTGCTCACCACTCCTTGTCAGTTGCGCTCAGCGGTAGGACCACTTCGCATAGTTTTTCAACACGGATTCACCCCAGTTTCCATACCATGCGTATCCATTCCTGCGTTCTTTGCTGATTTCGTGATAGTTCCATTTCTTGATACCATCACGATCGCAGAAGAAGGGTTTTCCGGTTTCAAGATCATAGAAGCGAGCCCAGATCGCGGGAGCGGACGAATCAGTAACGGCCGTGCGCACGCCGTCGATTTTTTCGATTCTCAATCCCGTAATCTTGGTGTCATCAAACCACTCGACACCGGCTTTTACCGCGCGCACAACCTCAGGCGAGGGATTTTCAATCGACATGAGAAGCTTAAGGATTGCACTGCTTTCCGAACCACTCAGTGATTCGAGTTCATAGCTCCGGGCCGCGGCCGGACGGAGTGTGATCTCGTGGTGCTGTGCGCACCAGGCGCTTGGTTTTCCGTCTTTAAGATACTGACATTTGAGGATGCAATCGATGCCCAGGCTGAAGGATTTTGAAGCTGCAGCCCGCCGTTCTTTTCCGACGAAATCATATCTCTTTTGATGGGCCACCTCACGCAAGAACTCCAGGATGCGGACCATCGAGTGATCATTGAACGTGATGTGCCGGTGATATTGCTTGCTGAGGGGGAAGTACTGCGGCCATCCGCCGTTGGGAAATTGCGCCTTGAGAATGTGGTCGAAACCCAAGAGGAAGGAATCTCGGCACGCGATATTGCCAGTCACCTCGAAAGCACGGGCAAGGAAGCGAAGTTCATCAGTAGTGGAGCCGTTGTCGAAGGTGCCTGTGGTCGGTTTCTTTCCGCTGAAGCGCTCGTGCGAGTGATCATGGTTCTTCGGCCAGCTACCGGATTCAGCTTGCCATGAGATCACATTGGAAACCGCAGCCTTCCCTTCTGCGGACCTGAACCAGTCATCAGGGCGTTTAAGGAGCCCGTCCGGGAATGCTGACGCTTGGTGAACAAACATCAGCGCCAGCAGTAATGCGAGACCGGATCTGTTGGGGCTCATTTTTGGATTTTTCATGTTAAAAAATGATTGGAGGAAGCGCCTTTCATTCAACGGCCAGGAAAAGAGCAGGATCATTCAACCCTGAAACCCCAAAGCACTTGGCGGAGCTGTGATCGGTTTGGAAGGAGTGCGTGGGGGGAGAGGTTTTACAACCATTTTCATTTGCTGTCAATATAGGACGGCTTGATGGTGATAGCCGCTAAGTTCGGTGGATGATCGCGCGCATCATCACCGTTTTGCAAATTTCATTTACCTGCCCAAAGAGATCACGAAGTTTGCTTGATTTGTTCGAGCAGCCTGGTGTGACCAGCGGCGCATGTCGCGAAGCTGGGATTCATCGAGAAGTTCGACGTTGCCGCCGAGCATGGCCGCCACGGCTTTTCCGCTCCAGCGAAAGTCCACGAAGCCAAACGCGGATGCGGGACTGTCTGCGGTGAATTCCTTGGCCCGCCACAGCTGTCGCGTGAGCATGGGTGGGCGCACCTCGAAGTATCCCGGCTTTCCCGGCGCGGAGCGGGCGGACGTGAAGACCAACAGCTTGCTCGGGTCGTCGGAATCGCTGAGGTGACTGACGTAGAACTTTCCGATCGCGTCGAGGATCCGCGGTGTGGGTGGCAGGGGGCTGCCGCTGCCGAAGTGGCCACCGACGAGGGTCGCGTTGAGTCCGAGATTGGGATGCACGCTGACGAGATAGTCGCGGTTCTCGGAATCCAGTGCCGCCTCGGTGCCATTGTAGAGCAGCACGCCCTTGACCGCGGGAACGCTGGGGGCGAGCCGCCAGGGGTAGCGCGCGTTCATGGGGTCTGATAGCAGTTTTCCTTCGAGGTTGGTGGTGGACGGGTCATTCTGATAGCCGGGCATGACGTAACCATTCTGATCCGCCGCGTTCCCGAGATAGCCGGTGATGAGAGTGCGTGCGGCGTTGATCTCCACGACCATCCGCGCTTTGTCTCTGGCGCTCCGCACGCAGGTAAGGGTCACGGTGCCCAGAGTGGCGACGATCGCGATGCTGACGATGATTTCAATCAAAGTGAATCCGGATGGGTGATGTTTCATGGTAGCTTGGTGCGGATGATGCGGAAGAAGGCGCGGTGTTGCGGACTGGTGCCGGTCCAGGTGAGGACATCCGGTGCCGGGCTGGTCCGGGTGGCGCGCTCCACCCAGGCCGTGGCGCCGAGATCCTCGGAGCTTTGGATGATGTATTGATATCCGGGTGAGGCGTTCCAGGTGAGAGATGCGGTGTCGGTGGTCCGCTCGAATGAAAGAATGCGCAGGGGGAGTGAATACTCCACGCTCAAGCGGGGTGCCACGTCACCATACAAGGCTTGCTCGGGATGCTCCTTGGTGAAAAATGTGGGGAAACCGCTGCTTCCGGGGCCTGTTACGGGATGAAACGAACTCAAGGTGCACCATAGAATCCCCTGATGAAGTCCTTGTTGGAGATAGCGGGTGATTTCCGGTGATGCGGGCCTGATGGTGAAGCTGACTTGCGAATAGGCCGGGATGATCTCGCCGGGCAGTAGTGCCTGGCCCTGGGATGTGGTGATGCTGCCGGTTGCCCACGGCGAGCCTGGGATGCCGCGCGTCACGTTGTTTGTCAGATCCTGCGCCACTCCGTTTTCATCGAAACCCAAGGCAAAGGCATTCCTGTTTCCATAAGGCGAGGTCTCAACAAATGACAGCGCGCTGAAGCCGTTGCGAAAGCCGGTGCCATGGAGCTCGAGAGGTCGCCCTGCATCTGGATCGGCCGTGGATGGCGCTGCCCCTAACGACGTCAACGGATCTTCGCTGGGATCATAATGCAGAGGGTCGTTCGAGGCATAAACGGCGGTGAGGACTAGGTGATGGATTTCATAGTTTTCCGGTCCAAGTCCCGTTGGGATGCCCATGGCTGCGGTGTTGAATCCGATGACGAACTGCCCGAAGCGGTCATCCGCCCCGGTGAATGGCAGAAATGAGAAGGTGGATGCGGTGATGCGTGTTCCCGGTGTCGAGTTGCTTGGATACATCCAGCGGTCTCCAGTGGGCTCGAGTGCCTGGGCGGTGAAGGGGCCTGTGCCGTCACCATGCACGCTGGTTGCGGCGAGTCGAAAAACGAACACGATCCAGAGTATGCAATGAAGCGGACTTTTAAACACGGCGGCGGATGAGGGTGAGGGTGAGGGTGAGGGCGGTGAGTCCTAACAAGGCGCTGGAGGGCTCCGGGATGACCTGTGCGAACGAGTTTCCCGCGGTGACGGCCAGGCTTGTGGCGGCGTAGTGTCCTGAATAAATGATTTCATACGAAGTGATCCCGGGAACGCCTGATAGATCCCACTGCCAGGCGCGTTCGGGATAAGGACTGCCAGGGACGACGAGTGAGAAACCGGCCGCGAGCGCTTGGTTTCCGCCGTTGTAGTTCAGAACTACGGAGTCGAGGGGATCACTGATCCTGCCCTGGAAGATGACCGTCGCCAAGTTGGCAAGCGGTGAGGAGTCCTGGATGGAGAAGACTCCTGTCACGGCAGCGGTGTAGAGAAACGCGCTGCCGATGTATCCCGAGCCACTGACCTTGCCTAGGACGGCGCTCGCGGATCCCGCGTCAGGGGACACGGTGGAAGTCCACGGATTCGCGGCGGTCCTGAAAGTGTTGAATCCGGGGTGATTGGTGCTGCTCAGTGCCCAGCTTGCGAACTCGGAGTTTCCGGGCAAGCTGAAGGAAACGGCGCCGAGCGCGGGCCCCGCGAGGGCGAGAAGGGTGAAGATGGATTTCATGGGACTCAGTGTGAAGTTGCGAGATAGGGTGCGAGGGTTTTGATGACCGCCTCCGGTTCGGGTTTGGTTTTTTCCAACTCATCAAACTTCTTGCTCAGGCCGGTGCCGTCCAAGGTGGTGAGGAAGGAAAACTCCGGCCCCGCTTGTTCTCCCGCAGTGATCCAGAAGTTCCGGATGGAGTTCCAGACCGCGGCGTTTTCCTGCCACCAGTCGCTGGCCTGGTTGGCGAGCGCGTCATCGGTCCGGGTGTAGCGGTTCAGGCCGATCTCATGGGCGATGATGAATTTTTTCCCGTCGCGATCCACCACCTTGCGGTTGTCTTGCGAGTGGACCCACCCGTTCGGGGTAAGCGTGTGGCGGTTGGAAGCAATGAGGTAGTCATAGTCGTCACGTTTTTCGTATTCGCGCCGTGGCAGTGGTCTGCGGGTGGGCTCGCTGGTCCATGATGATTCCCCGAACTCATGCACCCAGCGGCCGATGCCTTCGTAGCGTGGCGTGTCGTCCACGCTGGTGACCAGTTGCGACCAGCGGCCCTTGGCTTGATCTTCCGCGACGACGTGGCGTAGCCAGACGTCATGGCCGTCACTGCCGGCGTAGTCCAGGATGCGTGTGTCTTCCCAGGTCCATACCTGCGCCCAGTGTTTGATGACGCGGGATTTTCCCGCCTTCTCGACGACTAACAGATGTTGCAGGGTGATGCGTTCCGGGCTGTCCTCCGCCACCCTGACCACTTCGAGTGCCTCCTCATGGTAGGGCTTGCTGGTGGTCGGATAGTTTTGCGCGATTGCCGCGGTTTCTTGAAAGTCGAAAGTGACTTTGAAGTTGCCAGCCATGGCGAGGATGGCTTGGCGGTCAGCTTCGGGAGCGGCGGCGAGAGCGAACGAGGCGCTGGCCAGGAGGATGAGTGGAATGTGGCGTTGCATAACGCCGCATAACATGGGTGCTGATCCGGGAATCCGCTAACGGCGGCTTGCGTCGGATCAGCGGTGGATTGCGGAAGCGCTGCGCCACTTCTCAAGCCCCGCGTTTTTTGGCGGGCTTGGGGTTGCCTAACAGCATTTGGATTTCCAAGGCGTTCAAGGAGCCCCATGCGCCGGGTTCGAGATCGCCGAGCCAAAGCGCGCCGATGCGGACGCGGAGCAACTTGGTGACTTGATAGCCCAGTGAGTCGAACATCACGCGGATTTGGCGTTTTGCGCCGTGGTCGAGCACGATTTTGATGCGGCGTGACGAGAGTCGCTCGATGGCCTTTGCCTTCAGCTTGCCCTCGGTGGTGAAGACGCCTTCGAGGAATTGGTCGAGGTGGGCGTTTTCAAATGCCTGGTTCGAGGTGACGAGGTATTCCTTCTCGACCGACTTGGACGGGTGCATCAATTGTTGCGAGAGGTCGCCGTCGTTGGTGAGGATGAGGAGTCCTTCCGAGTCGCGATCCAGCCGCCCGACGTGGTGGAGCGAGTGGAGTGAGGCGGGGAGCAGGGCGTAGATGGTTTCCCGGCCGAGTTCGTCCTCGCGGGTGCAGACGTAGCCGCGTGGTTTGTGGAAGGCGATGATGAGCGGCTCGCGCGGGGCGACCCGTTTGCCATCCACCTTGACGTGGTCACCGGCGGAGATGCGGGTTCCCATGTTGAGGCAGGGGCTGCCGTTGACCTCCACACGGCCAGCTTTGATGAGTTCGTCGCAAGCGCGACGCGAGCCCACCGCGCACGAGGCGAGGTATTTATTGAGGCGGGTGCCGTCCTGGTTTGCCATGGAAGTCAATGCAAAAGGCGCGAACCCGGTGGGATCCGCGCGTTCTAGTGGTTGTTGAAAGCAAGGGGCTTAGCCCTCGTGCTTGGTCTTCGGAAGTCCGACTGGGGACTTGCCGGCTTTCCACTCGCCACGCTCTTTGAGGAGTTTGACGCGCTCGAAGCGCTTGAGGACGGAACGTTTGCCGCCTACGGTGGCATTGGACTTGAGGCTATTGTGCTTGGACATCTCGGAATGAGGTTAAAGATCGCGGGAGGCGGAAGCTAGGGACGACATTCGCCCATGGCAATCCGAAAAAGGGGGAATTTCCAAAAAAGCGGGCGTGGATGGATTTTCGGCGCCGTGAATCCGCCCGGACGAGGGTTTTGGAACCTAATCGAGCAGGTTCGGGTAGTGTTTCCGGGCAAGATTCATCGAGAGATCGAGGATTTTCTGGCTGCGGGATTGGCGGAGGGCCTCGTCCGCCATGGCGGCGCACTCGGCATGGCTCAACGAGCGAATCGCCTGACCCACGCGTGGAACCTGCTGCGGGCCCACGGAAAGTTCTTCGACGCCGAGACCTAACAAGAGGGGGGTGAGCCGGATGTCGCCGGCCATTTCGCCGCAGACGCCTGTCCAGATGCCATTGGCCGTGGCGGCATCAATCGTCCTTTTAATCAGGCGGATGACGGCCGGGTGGGTCGGGCGGTAGAGCTCGGCGACGTGTGGATTCACACGGTCTGCGGCCACGGTGTATTGGATGAGGTCGTTGGTGCCGATTGAGAAAAAGTCCACTTCGGGGGCGAGCAGGTCGGCGCAAAGGGCAGCGGCAGGGACCTCGATCATGATGCCTACGGGAAGATCCCGGTCGAAGGGGACTTTTTCTTCCTCAAGTTCATCCATGCAGCGGCGGACCATGTCTTTGCCCCGCCAAACTTCCGACAGGCCTGATATCATGGGGAACATCAGGGCCACCTTGCCGTAGGCGCTGGCGCGCAAAACCGCCCGGATCTGCTCGCGGAACATCGCCGGGCGGGCGAGCGATACGCGGATTCCGCGCCAACCGAGAAACGGGTTGGGTTCCGGATCGGTGAGGGGTTCGACGGGTAGTTTGTCTCCGCCGGCATCGAGAGTCCGGATGATCACCATGTGGGGTGACATCTCGCGGGCGACCTTGGAGTAGGCGAGGGCTTGTTCGTTTTCATTCGGCATTTCCTCGCCATTGAGGAGGAGGAATTCGGTTCGATAGAGTCCGATGCCCTTTGCGCCGCTGCGCCTCACCAGTGCGAGCTCGTCTACCAGTTCGATGTTCGCGGAGAGCGTGAGGGGTCTGCCATCGACCGTTTCGGTCGCCGCGCCGCGCATGGCGTCCAAGGAGCTGCGGACCTTTTCCTTGGCGAGCATCAGGGTCCGGTAGCGCTCCAAGGTTTCCGGGGTGGGGAAGAGGATGAGCTTGCCGGTGTAGCCGTCGAGGATGGAGGGCGTGAGTGCGATGATGTCGATGACGGCGACATCGAGTCCCACCACAGCCGGGATTCCGAAGGCGCGGGCGAGGATGGCGGTGTGGGAGTTGACGCTGCCCTGCTCGGTCGCGAATCCGAGGACGTGGCGGCGGTTCATGGAGGCCGTGTCGGAAGGAGCGAGGTCGTAGGCCACCAGCACGTGTTGGTCATCGGGGCCTTGCGGGCGGACGTCGCCGGCGGCGTTGAAGTTCCGGAGGACCCGCTGTGCGACGTCCTCGATGTCGGCGGTGCGCTCGCGGAGGTAGGGATCCGGGATCCGGCGCATGGCTTCGAGGAAATTCTGCATGACCGCGTAGAAGGCGAACTCGGCGTTTTGCTGGCGTTTGGAAATGGCCAGGAGGACGCGGTCAACCACCGAGCGGTCTTCAAGGATCATGACATGGGCCTCGAAGATCCCGCTTTCGTTGTCGCCTGAGAGGTCTTCGAGCCGGCTTTGGAGTTCGATCAGTTGGCGCTTGGTGACTTCGAGCGCCTCCTTGAAGCGTTGTTGTTCTGATGGGACTTCAGATTCCGGGATTTCATAGACTTCAGGAGCTGAAAACCCGCGGGCGACCACATGCACCGGAGCGATGGCAATCCCGGGGGAGGCAGGGATCCCCTCGTAGATAATTTCTGGCGCATGGACTCCCTTGGGCATGGTCTGACGCCAGTATGGTGGAGCCCGGCGAGGAGATACAAGATTCAATTTACCGGAGGCTCCCGAGCCGCGGGGTGGAAACAAGTCCCGCGTGGGGGTGTCGCGTTTTCATGAATCAAGGAATGGAGGGAGGTTCGGCGTCTGCGGGTGCATTCGTGGCGGGGCGGGTTAAGCCCGCCCAAACGAACAGCCCTGCAAGGATCACTGCGAACGCGGGCACCTGCCAGAACAAGGCACGGGCCAGGGCTTCGCCTGCGGGATGGTCCGGGAAAGCGGCGAGCATGCGCGAAAAGGCAAGGCTGAAGAGTCCATAGCCGAGATTGAAGGCCAGTCCTTTGACGGAGAGCACGGTGGCGCGTTGTGAGGAGTCCGCTGCGGCATGGAGCGCGCGGCTGATGGTGAACCCAAGGAAGCCCATGGTGGTCATCAAGAGCATGGCAGGCAGGATTCCAAAAACGGGCCAGGCAGGCGCGAGAGCCGCCAGGCCGATGAGGGTGATGGTGGCGGCGATTCCGAGATTGGCGAGCGTGCTGAAGCGGCGGTTCAAATTCGCGGCGATCGCCGGCACGAACCAGCCCAGGATTCCGAGGGCTGCGCCGATGAAGCCATAGGTCCACTCGGGGAGGTCGATGAGGCGGTAGTAGCTGCTGTTGATGGTGGCGAAGTTTCTTACGATGGAATCGATGGCGAGCCCGATGACCACGACCCCGAGTGTTTTGGGGTGGGTGAAAACCCAGCGGGCGGTTTTCAAGGTGAGTTTGATGGCGCTGAGGCAGGGGTTGCCAGCATGGGCGTGATGGCTGCGCGGGGGCTCTACCATCGCCAGGGTGGTGATCAGACAGAGGAGCGCCTGACCGAGGACGACAGCGACGGGCAGGCGGTGGGCGATGTCTGAGGTGACTTGCAGACTTGCAGGTAGCAGGCTGTTGAGGGGTTCTGGATTGTAAATCAAGGCACCGAGAATCATCGCGATCACATAGCCGATCGAGCGCCAGCGCATCGCGGTGGCTAGCAGGTGGTCCCACGCGGCGGCGCGTTCCTGCGCGGGGAGCGAATCGTAGGCGAGTGCTTCGTCCGCACCGCTTGCGCAGGCTTCTGATAGGCCTGAGCAGACGCGGTTGATGATGCACAAGGCGAGCAGGGTGCCACCTCCATGACGTGGTGCGAGGAGGAGGCAGAGCATTTCCACGATCATCAGCCCGGAGGCCGCGACGAGGAGTTTCTTTCTACCGATCACATCCGCGAGCGCGCCGGAGGGGACTTCGAAGAGAAAAATGGTCGCCGCCCAGATCAGGTTGAGTAGGACGAATTGATCCAGCGTAAGTCCGAGATCGAGAAATAGAATGGCCAGAACCGGGTAGTAGGCCCTGGCATTGTAAAACACGGTGAACCGGACGAAGCGGCCGGGATTTCCTGATAAATCCATGCCGATTTAGCCGCGATCACCGGGGCCGCGGTCCACGTCCATGCGGAACGGGCGGCCGCGCAGGCGGGCGCTTTTGGTGCGATCCATCACCTGCGCGACGAATTGATCCGGCACATCGACCAGGGAATGCTTCGGGAAGAGCGAGATGCGGCCGAGGCAGCCATCCGGCAGGCCGACTTCACGGTAGAGCATCCCGACGATTTCCTTGGCCATGACGCCGTGGGTCTTGCCAAGCGAGAGGAAGAGGCGCGTCATGCCGGCCTCGGAGCCCGGGCCTGTGCTGCGCGGTGCGCGCTCGAAGCGTTCCTGGCGCGGGCCGCGGTCGTCGCGTTGATGATTCTCGTGGTGGGTGTCGCGCTGCGGGCGAGAGTCGGGGCGGGCTTTGCGCTCCGGTTCGCGATCCTCTTCGATGGCGGACCCTTCGCGCCCGCTGGCTTCGCGGATCATGGTGACGAGTGCCCCGGCGATGTCGGTGGGAGTGTGACCTTGCTCTAACAAGCGGTCGATATTGTCTTGGTAGCTTTCAAATTTTCCGGATTCGAGGCGTTCTTTGAGGTCGTCGAAAATCAAGTCCGCTCGGCGGCCCTCGACCTGCTCGACGGAGGGGATGCGCTCGCGTTTGATCACGCTGCGGGTGTAGCGCTCGATGGATTGCATGCGATAGATTTCGCGTCCATAGACAAAGCTGACCGCCCGTCCCGAGCGGCCGGCACGACCGGTGCGGCCGATGCGGTGGACGTAGTCCTCGGGGTCGGTGGGCAGGTCGTAATTGAAAACGATGTCGATCTCATCAATGTCGAGTCCGCGGGCGGCGACGTCGGTGGCGACGAGGATTTCCACGGCTCCGTCGCGGAAGCGTTTGAGGACGCGCTCGCGCATTTGCTGGGTGATGTCACCGTGGAGGCGGTCGGCGGCATAGCCGCGGTTGACGAGATCCTCGGTGCACTCGTCCACGGAGCGCTTGGTGTTGCAGAAGACGATGCCGAGGCGCGGCGGGTTCATGTCGAGGATGCGGGAAAGCACCTCGACCTTGGAGCGCTGGCGGACTTCGAAATACGATTGTTCGACGGTGGAGACCGTGCGGGCCTTTTGCTGGATTTCGATGATTTCCGGGCTGTTTCCGAATTTTTGAATCAGGCGGGAGACGCCTGGGTTCATGGTTGCGGAGAAGAAAAGCGTTTGGCGGGTAGGGGGAAGGGCGGCGAGGAGTTCGTCCATTTCGTCCTTGAAGCCCATGTCTAACATCCGATCCGCCTCGTCGAGCACGGCCATCTTGATACGCGAGGCGTCGAAGCTGCCGCGGCGGAGGTGGTCGAGCAGGCGTCCCGGGGTTCCGACGACCAGTTGGGCACCGTTCCGCAGGGCGCGGAGTTGGCGGTCGATGGGAGCGCCGCCGTAAACCGGGGTGGCTTGGAGTCCTTGCATTTTGGCTCCGAGGCGGTGGACTTCCTCACAGACTTGGACGGCCAGTTCGCGGGTGGGGCAGAGGATGAGGACCTGGGGATAGGCGAGCTTGACGTCGAGGTTGGCGAGCGCGGGCAGGGTGAAAGCCGCGGTTTTGCCGGATCCGGTGGCGGAGAGGCCGACGAGGTCCTTGCCGAGAAGGGCGGGAGGAATGCTCATCGCCTGGATGGGTGATGGACGCTCGTAGCCGAGAGTTTCGATGGCGGCGAGCAGGGTATCGGGCAAGCCGAGTTCGGAGAAAGGAGGCGTATCCATGGCAAATATAAGTCAAATTCCCGCGTCGTCAGTCGTTGTTTCGCGCCGGGCTGGGAGGCTATGGATGATTTTTGGGATAAAACAAGCACGGATGTGAAACGAAAGACATTTCCGCCTGGATTGCTCTTCATGCGGCCGGGCAGCTATGGGGGATTTGGAAACTTCGCCGGGCAAGTGGCGTCCAAGCGCTGCATCATGGGCGAAAAAAAGCGGCCCGACCGATCATCCCCAGGGAAAACCCATTAACCCCGGGGCATCTCAGTCGGACCGCCTAGTTGTGTCGCGACAAATCAAAACACAGCAACTCGCGTGCCAGTTTTGAAATGGAAAATAAAATTTCGGATTTTAGAGTCGTGCGAGGATGGCATCGCCCATGCTGCGGGTTCCGACCTTGGTTTCTCCGGGTTGGGTGGTGGAGATGTCACCGGTGCGGAAGCCATCGGCGATGGTTTTGGCCACTGCGGCTTCGATGGCGTCGGCGGCGTTGATTTCACCGAGTGAGAAGCGGAGGAGCATGGCGAGGGAGAGGATTTGTGCGATGGGGTTGGCGATTCCCTGGTTGGCGATGTCCGGAGCGGAGCCGCCGGAGGGTTCGTAGAGTCCGAAGTAGAGTCCGTCTTCGCGTTGTTTTCCGAGTGATGCAGAGGGCAGCATGCCGAGTGAACCCGAGATCATGGCCATTTCATCCGAGAGAATGTCGCCGAAGAGGTTTTCCGTGACGAGCACGTCGAAGGAGCCGGGGCGTTTGATGAGCTGCATGGCGGCGTTGTCCACATACATGTGGGAGAGCTGGACTTCGGGAAATTCCTTGGAGATCTCGATGACCGTCTCACGCCAGAGCACGGACGATGCGAGCACGTTGGCCTTGTCCACGGAGAGAAGCTGTTTTTTTCTCCCCATCGCCGCCGTGAAGGCGACGCGGGCGATTCGTTGGATCTCGCTTTTCTGATAGACCATGGTGTCGAAGGCGACAGGTTCGCCGCCGCGTTCTTCGCGACCCTTGGGGCTGCCGAAATAGATGCCGCCGGTAAGCTCCCGGACGCAAAGCACGTCGAAGCCATCGGCGATGAGTTCTTGTTTGACAGGAGAGGCGTGGGTCAGGGCGGGGAGGCAAACGCCGGGGCGGAGATTGGCGAAGAGTCCGAAGTGCTTGCGGAGCGGTAACAATGCGCCGCGTTCCGGCTGGAGATCCGGGGGGAGGGTTTCCCACTTGGGCCCGCCGACGGAACCGAAAAGGATGGCGTCCGCAGCCTCACTCGCAGCCACGGTTTCAGGAGGAAGCGGGTGGCCGGTGGCATCGATGGCGGCACCGCCGACAAGGTGTTCGCTGCGGGCGACGGTGAAGCCGAACTTGGCTTCGACGGCGTCAAGAATGCGGAGCGACTCGGCCATGACTTCTGGGCCGATGCCGTCTCCGGCGAGGATGGTGATTCGATGGCTGCGTGACATGGGCGGGAAAATGGCGGGCGATTCGCACGCTGGCAAGATTTCTCAGTGGAGAATCGCGGGAGGGGGAAAGCTGATAGATCAGTTCTTGGAAGCTTCGCTTGCGGATGGCCCGGGATGCGTGCATGTTCCGCGCATCATGCAGGCTGTTACCGATCGTTTGAAAAATTTCCTCCAATATGTGGCGGTCAGTTTGATCGACGAACCCGCCAAGGCGCAGTTGAAGGTTGCGGAATTGGGCCCGAAGAAACTGCGTTTCAAGCTCATCCTTGCGCAGCCGGATGTGGCCATGTTGATCGGGAGGAATGGTTTCACGGCATCGGCGATTCGCAGCATCCTCAAGGCTGCGGCGGATCGGGAAGGGGTGCAGGTGAGTTTGCAGATCCATTCCCAGGAGGAAGAGGCTGAGTTCCAGGCGCGCGAGGGAGCGAGTTGACAAAAAGGATTAGGCGGTGGCCAGGCAGCCGGGGCAGTTCTGCGCGAAGTGCCCGGGGTGGATTTCTTCGAGTAGGGGAGGATGGGCGGTGAGGCAGAGTTCGGGTTTACCGATGCGGTTGCGCGGGTGGAAGGCGCAGCCTGGAGCTGGCCGGGATAGATCAGGAGGCAGTCCCGGGATCGTATAGAGTGGTGTGCCTTTCGGGTGGATCGCGGGGATCGACTTCAACAACGACCTCGTGTAAGCGTGCAACGGATTGCGGAAAAGTTCCGATTTTTCCGCGCTTTCGATGATTCTCCCTGCATACATGACGTTGATGTGATCGCACATTTCCGACACTACGGCGAGATCATGGGTGATGAAAATGACGGCAGTTCCGAGTTCTTTTTGGCGGTCCCGGATCAGGTCGAGCACCTGCTTTTGCACCGTCACGTCGAGCGCGGTGGTGGGCTCGTCACAGATCAGGAGTTCAGGACGGGTGATCAGCGCCATCGCGATCATCACCCGTTGGCGCATCCCGCCCGAGAACTCGTGGGGGTAGGAGTGAATGCGTTTTTCCGGGTCCGGGATGCCGACTTCCGCCAAGGCGTCGATGGCGCGGATGAGGGCCTTGGCGCCGCGGCATTTCTCGTGTAGGGCAAGGGGTTCGGTGAGTTGGTCGCTCACCCTCATGAAGGGATTGAGCGAGGTCATCGGATCCTGGAAGATCATCGAAATGCGCTTGCCTCGGATTTTCCGGAGCGCTTTTTCAGGGGCTTCCAAGAGGTCCATATCTCCGAAAAAGGCCCTGCCGCTGTGAATCCGTCCGGGAGGTTGGGGGATCAGGCCTAACAACGAATAACAAGTGACGGATTTCCCCGAGCCGGACTCACCGACGATGCCCAGTGTCTGCCCTTGGTCCACTGAGAACGAGACGTCCTCCACCGCATGGACCACCCCGTTGCGGGTGTGGAATCGCGTGGTGAGGTTCTTGACGGCTAACAGCGGCATGGGGGGTGTGTTAGAAAGGCTTGGCAAGTCCGAGCCAGGCGGATGCGGCGGCGGCGGCGATGCAGAGCGCCAATACCGCGGGCGCGGGGAGGACCTTGCGTTTGGCGAAGACAGGCGCGACGCCGATGAAGAGCCAGAGTCCCAATTTTACCATCCACCAATAGGCGTCCATGGGTGGTTTCTTGAGCATGGCGAAGCCGATGAGCAGGATGAAGACGAGCGAGATTCCGTGGAGGATCGAGGCGCTTTTTGCCCGTGATCCGCCGAGGATGGTGGCACCGAGAGAGCTGAAAAGTGCGAAAACGCCGGCGAGGTGAAGTGTTTTGAGTAAAAATGGATCCATATTCAAAGGGCTGCGGTGAGTCTCACCCCGTTTTGCGAGGAATCAAGCAAGTTCCCAAGGGGAGGGTGGATGAGAGGGGGTGCTTCCGGCTTCCGTGGTTCTTGTCCAGCACCAGAGCGTGGGCTTGAGTTCGGCGCGGGCGGCTGTGGCGAGGGCCTGTGCGTCTGCTTCGGGTTTTAGGTAGTAACTCCTGAATCGTTAAAAATGGGTTGGTTTTGGTGGAAGCGCTCAACGGACAGGCGTCGGGTGGTTCTGGCAGCCGGGACATAGGGGCTGCTAGGAATTTGCTTTTGGGGCGAAGGCCGTTGAAAGAGCCGGTGGCCAGTCCTGAGGCGGGGAAAAGGGGCTTGTCACCTTCGGCAGCGTCTCCTCCAGCGTATGGAAGAGGCCGTCGATGATGTTGGGTTTGCCTGCGAAAAGTCCCTCCGGACCGCCGGCGTGGATGCTGCTGAAGGGGGCCTCGTAAAGGGCGGCGGGTTCCATAAAACCTCGGGCGGTGAGTTGGTCGATGACGAGTTCAACGAAACGCATCTGCGGGGCGTTGAGGCTGCGGTCCGCGAGAAAGGTTGCGAAGGCGGCTTTGGCGGCGCTGCGGTCCATGCCGACGATGCGGCGAACGAGGTGGGCCAGCGTGGGAACCTCGTGGAGCTGGAGCATGCTGGTTAGCAGACGCTCGCCTTCATCTTCACCGATGGTGAGTAGCGTGGTCTCCAAGGACTGGAGATCGGTCGGGGTGAGTGGCTGGTTGTTGCGGAGGCGTTGGATGGCAATCTCGTCCTGATGGCTGCGGAGGTAATCCTCGACCTTCTTGGCGTATTGGTTGCCGGTCATCTTGGGCATGTAAATGCCCACTTCCTCGCGGACACCGATGATCTCGTCCTTGAAGTTGGTGTAAACGATCTTGCGCTTGGACTTGTCGATAAACTGAACGAGGCCGCGCAGGCGGAGGCGGAGGTCTTCGAGTGCCGCGAGATCCATGCCTTCCCAGAACTCGGTGGTTTGAAGGGCGCGGAGGTATTCAAGCTGCTGTTTGACTGCGGGGATGCCGTCCTTTTCCTCAAGGCTGGCGGCGATCTCGATGACTTTCTTGCGGACGGACTCGAAGGGCCCGGTATCTTTCTTGATCAAGGCGATCTGCATCCGCAGGGCACTGAGGTCGAAGAAGCGGGCTTCGATCTCATCGGTTGCGATCTGGCTGGGCAGTCCGGCGACGTGGAATTCGATGTCGTGGATGTCTGAATCCGTTAGCGATTCCCATGCTGCGGGATTCTTGAATCTTTCGACATGCTGGAGGTGGGCGCGCACCATGAAGTTGTCCGGGTTCATGCTGCTGACTTCACCGTGCAAGGTGCTTGCAAGAGTGGTGCGGAGTGCGCCGGAGGACTCCAACTCGGGAGTTCTTTGGACGGCTGCGAGGAGTTGAACGCGGCTCTTGAAGAGGCGGGTGCCGAGAGCCTCACCGCCACTGCCTTCGATGCCGTTGGGGTTCTCGCGGAAGAAGTCGAAGTTGAAGCAGAAGTCGAAGATGCGGAAGTGTTCCTTGTGCTGGTCCGGGCCGAAGAGGTTTTTGCAAAGGCGGGTGCCGCGGCCGATCATCTGCCAGAACTTGATCTTGGAATAAACCGGCTTGAAGAAGACCAGATTGACGATCTCCGGCACGTCGATGCCAGTGTCTAACATGTCCACGGAAATGGCGATGTGCGGGGCTTTGTCCTTCTGGGAAAAATCGTCGATGAGGCTTTGCGGGTATTTCGCGTAGTTGTCGATCACGCGGGCGAAGTGTCCGGCGTATTGCGGGTAGTGGAAATTGAAGCGCTGCTCGATGAAGAGCGCGTGCTCATGATTGCGGGCGAAGATGATGGTCTTGCCGAGGCGGTCGCCACCTTCAACTTTGAGGCCTTCCTCCATCAGGTGCTGAAGCATTTTATCCACCGTGTCGGTGTTGAACAACCAACTGTTGATCGCGGAGGCCTGCACCGTGTCCGCGACGCCGATGTCGCCGTTGTTGTCGCCCCAGTCGAGGGATTCCCATTCCGCTTTCTCCGCATCGCTGAGGTCATCGTAGTGAATGCCATCGCGGGGGAATTTGAGATCCACTTGCCGGACCTGGGGCGGCACGAGGAAACCGTCGCTGACCGCCAGATCGAGCTCGTAGGCGTCGGTGGGCACGCCTTCCTCAAGGTCAAACAACTCGTAGGTATTCTTGTCCACCTGTTCACGCGGGGTAGCGGTGAGCCCGACGAGTAGGCAGTCGAAGTAGCGGAAAATCTCGCGGTAGCGCTGGTACACCGAGCGGTGTGCTTCATCGATGATGATCAAATCAAAATGCCCGACACCGAAGCGGGCGGCGCCGCCGTCGGTGACGTCGATGAGTCCCATCATCGTCGGATAGGTGCAGACATAGACGCGGCCCTCGGTGTTCTTTTCCGTGACGAGATTCACGGGGCTGGAATCCGGTAGGTGTGCTTTGAAGGCATTCCCGGCTTGGTTGACCAGAGAGATGCGGTCGGCGAGGAAAAGCACGCGCTTGGCCCAATTTGCCCGCTGGAGGACATCCACGAGGGCGATGGCCATGCGGGTTTTGCCGGTCCCGGTGGCCATGACGAGCAAGGCCTTGCGCTGCTTCTTGGTGAAGTGTTCGCAGATGCTGGAGATGGAGCGTTTCGCATAGTAGCGCTCGACGATCACGCCATTGATCGGAACCGTCTTGAAGGGCTTGCGGGTGCTGCGGCGGAGGATGAGGCGGGCGAGTTCCTCCTTCTTGTAGAATCCGGACACGCGGCGCGGTGGATAGGCGGTATCATCCCAGATCCATGTCTCGTAGCCATTGGTGTAAAAGATGACCGGGCGCTGGTCATACATCTTCTCAAGGCAATCGGCGTAGAGCTTCGCTTGCTGCTGGCCCACGCGGGCGTCCACTGTGGTTTTCTTGGATTCCACGATGCCGAGCGGCTTGCCGTCATCGCCCCAAAGCACGTCGTCCACGTAGCCCTTGCCGACTTGGTTCGGCATTCCGGTCACTTCGAATTCCTTGTCACGCTTCTGGTCGAGCGGCCAACCGGCGCGTTTGAGTTCGAGGTCGATGAGATAGTGACGGGTTTCTGTCTCGGTGTAATCGTGGGTGTCCGGCTTTTTCTCCGCTGCGGCCTTGGCTTCCGCGAGCTGGGAGCGGAGGGCTTGAAGCTCGGAATCGAGAGCGTCTTTTTCCTGCTGCCGCTGGAGGGCTTCCTTGGCCTGCTCCTCAAGCTGCTTTTCCAGTGCCTCCAAGTCCTTGCGTGGGACGACCGCCGCGCTGGCGGCAGGCTGGGGCACGCGGCTGTCCGACCATGCGGCACCCTCACGGGAGGCAACCGGCGCATAGGTGCGGGTGAGCCAGTAGCAGAGGTGATGCAGCTCCTTGACCACTTGCATGGCGACCTGCTGAAGCACCGGGCGCGACTCGTGCACGGCTTGATTGCCATACTGCTGGATGAACCGAGCTTTCTGGAATACCGCTTCCGGTAACAAGTTGCGGAAACCGGGGTCATGAATCATCGCCCCGAGACTCGTGTCATACGGCATCCGCAGACTGGTGTCGTAGCGGTAAAGCCAGCGCACAGCCACCTCCAGCGCGAAGCGGGCGTGGAAACACGCGGCGCGGGGATCGCCCATGACCTGCGCCTCCGCTTTGCGGGAGGCTTCCGCGAGATCCTTGAACGCTGTTGGCAGGAAGGTGAAATTGCTCATGGCTCGCGGGTTCGGTAGGCTTGCTGCTCGTGGTTGGGTTGCTGGGGAAATCGTCGCTCCAAAAGCCCTTCTTCGATCAATGGCTTGACGAAGCGATTCCTCAGCCCTCGGGGAGACCGATTGAGGAGTGAGGCGAGATTGACGACCGAAAGGAATCTCCCCCGACACAGTTTCAGGATCGTTTGTTGGATGATTTGAGGGTCGGCTTTTCCGGAGTTCCTCACCGTTTCAGCGATTTCGACCAATTTGGAGACCTCCATTGGCTCCAAATGTGACAAGCTCGGATTCAAATGTGACGAGCTCGCCTCCAAATGTGAGGAGCTCGGATTCAAATGTGACGAGCTCGCCTCCAAATGTGAC
>CALMKO010000316.1 GCA_937867415.1 uncultured Verrucomicrobiota bacterium
CCTTGATCGGTGGGGAGGGTTTGGTGGTAGCGCGCAAGGCTACCACGGGAACGGCCGCAGGAACGGCGACAGGAACGGCGACAGGAACGGCGACAGGAACGGCGACAGGAACGGCGACAGGAGTGGCGACAGGAGTGGCGACAGGAGTGGCGACAGGAGTGGCGACAGGAGTGGCGACAGGAACCGATGGCTCTGCCAGAGAATCAGGAGAGACCGTTGGGAGGTTTTCTGGAGCAGGGGGCGTGGAAGTGTCGGCCGGTGGCGTGACAGGCGCTTTTTCAGCCTCACCTTGAAGGCGGTCTTTCAGCTGTTGCAGGGCCTCTGGATTCTGCTCGAGAAGCCCGATCAGGTCATTCAGGAGCTTCTGCTGATTCGGTACTTGGTTAGATGGATTCATGTCGGTGATGGGTACCCTTTGAAAACGCAGCGATGCTACTCATTGTGCTCTGGCAATTTATCATCTGGATGGAGATCAGATCCAGAAAAGTTTCTGATTCGCGTGGTGGCCCGAAAAAAAAGACCTGATGCGATCCGACAGGAGGCGGGTAAGCGGGGTTCCACGGCCAACCTTGAACGGATCGATCCAAGCGCTTTGTCTCGATCCGTTTCGCCAGGCTGCTTCAAGAAACCCACGGTTCTTCGACTTAGGGTGGCTCGAGTGGCATCGGCTTTCGTGATGAGCCGGCGAGGTGCGTCCATGTGAAAATGCATCGATGGACTCCAAGTTTGATGGGGCATTCAAGCCTGTCGCCGTGCGTGATCGGCAACTCCATTTGGTGCTAATGTTTACTGGGTGCAAAAGTATTCTATTTGGCACAGCGGCTGCTGGTTAAAAAAAGTTCCCGAATTTATTATTGACAGGTTAATCGAGTTCGGGGATACAGCCAGCACATCTGCACTTCAGCAAATTAACACAGAAACAACCATGACATCCACTTATTTAAAGACTGCTTCCACACTTTCTTTTGTCGCTACCGTAGCCCTCGCGGGTTCCGCGTTTGCTGGCAATGACATGTCCGTCGGAACCACTCCAATGAAAAGCCCTGATCCAGAAGGAATGAACCTCGCAGTTGCTCTCAACTCCGACAGCTTCTTCGGTTTCTACCCATCCTTCGCGGGTGCATACGGCCTTTCCGAGGACCTGGACCTCACCGTTTACGGGATTTACTGGGGTGGTGGCGGTGTTGGCCAAGCATTCGACGACTGGACCGAATTCGGCTTGGGTGTTAACTACAGCCTCACCGACTCGATCTCCATCAACCCGCAAATCGGCTTCCTCTCCGGTAGCCTTCTCTCTCAGGGAGCTGCAACCGACCAAGGCGACGTGGGCGAGGGTGTCGTTCCAAGCATCACAGTCAACCTGAACTCCGGCAAGCTCGAAGGTCAGTTCTACGCAGGACTCTACCTCCCAATCCAAGGCGACAGCGATCAGCTTGAGTTCCTTCACACATGGCTCAGCCTTGGTTACAAGGTGAACGACATCTTCTCTGCTGGTGGCCATGTTGAGTGGTTGAGCGGCGGCGAAAGCTTCGACACCGACACCAACTTCATCTGGGTTGGACCTTACGTCCAGTTCCGCAACGAAGACAAGGGTGTGTTCATCCGCTTCGCAGGTGGTTTTGAATTCGACGCCAGTGGCGCAGCAGACAGCGGCACCTTCTGGAAGACCGCCGTTGGTTTCAGCTTCTAATTCATCAGTCGATCTTCAGCAGGTCCTCTGAGATCGCTTGAAGATCACTTCAATCCAGCCGCTCCATCGTATGATGGAGCGGCTTTTTTGTGACTTACGCCAGCTCAGCAGGCGTGACGGCCCTGAGTTGCAGTTGGCAGGCGGTAATGCTGAGGGGTGATGAGATCGAAAAAGACGAATCACGCTGAGAGTAAAGCGGCCATCAAGGAGCTCAATCATGCAGCGTCTTGGTGCTGATTTACAAAATATTCTTTTATTTTAAAAATAAGAAGCGTTCCAACTCGTCCAGAAGGTGAGCTAATGGGGTGTAAAACTCAAATTGGTGGGTAAGGGGGCGCCGCGCGTCTGTGTTACTGGTGAATCTGTGGCCTTCGAAATGCGCAAAGCTCTCCGCACAGGCCGACCATTCGCGGTAGTGGAAAGATTCGCCTGTGAAATTCCGCACGGGGTATGCTCTTGCCGCACTGAAGGCTGAGCGAGCGAGTGCGGCGTTGCTCCGACCTACCCCGGTCCCCGGGCTTGCAGGTGGTGATCTAGGTTGTGAGTTTCATAGGTTTGGTTGGTTGGGATTCACACTCGCCGGAGGGAAAACCAACGAATAATCCCAGTGGCTCAGCGTTGTAAAGGAAGCGGGTCGGTGAACCAAAATCTGCGGCGCACTGCTTGATTCCCTGGTCTCGGAAGGCTTTGAAAATCAGCGATTCACATGAATGATGTGCCTGTGCGAAAGGTGGTTAAGAAAAGCCTGAAAGAATACCTGCGGGATCCGTTGGTGATCAAGGGTGGGTGAAGCGTCTGGCGGGTGAAGATTGGCTGGCTGGACGCCAAGTCACCTTGGGAAACTTGTAATACTAGACTGGAATTCTCCCGCGGCATCATCCAGCATCGCTGTCACATGCTTGCTTTTTCTTCCTGCTGGAACAACAGCCGTCACACGGATGGGGAGAGCATGATCGAGGAAATCGTCGATCTCGGGTTTTCGCGCATCGAGCTCTCCCATGGGATGACCATCGCCAAGCTTCCGGGAATCAAGAAGGCTCATGCGCGTGGCATCTTCACCTGCTCGGGCGTGCACAATTGTTTTCCCTCGCCGGTGGAGGTGATGATCGACGCGCCGGATGCTTATGAATTCACCTCACACCGTCCCTTCGACCGCCAGCGTGCGCTGGATATGACATTCCGCACCCTGGACCTGGCGGCGGAGTTCTCGGCGCAGTATCTGGTGCTCCACATGGGCTCCGTGCCGCTGAGGCCAAGCCGCTGGACCAAGCCTCTGACCCACATGGTAGCGGAAGGCGGTCAGCATGCGCCGGACTTCATCAAGATGAAGCTCGCCTTCGTCAGGAAGCGGGAAAAAATTGGCCCGCTCTACTACCAGCGCGCCATCGAGGCTCTCGACGCCATCGCCGGGCGGGCGGCGGAAGTCGGGGTGAAATTGGCGATCGAATCCCGTTCGCGTTTCGAGGACATGCCCACTGAGCGTGAGATGCTGGCGCTTCAGGCGCATTTTGAGACAAATCCGTGGGTCGGCTATTGGCACGATTTCGGGCATATCCAGCTCAAGCACAATCTGGGTCTGCTTGATCATGGCGAGTGGCTGGAAAAGATTTCGCCTCATTTGATCGGCGGGCACGTCCATGATGTGGAGTGGCCCGCGCGCGATCACCGCACGCCATTCAGCGGGACTCTGGACTATCATGCGCTTCTGCGGTTTTTCCCGGCCGCATGTCCGCTCATTTGGGAATTGAGTCCCACGCGGCGGGCGGAGGAAATCCGCGAGGCTCTGCGGCGCTGGAAAATGGAGTTCCCGGAACGCTCGCTCTAACAAAATCATCATGTCCCTGTTATCCACCGACGAGCCTTGGGCCACCCATTTTTTCAAGCTTCTGACGGAGCATGCCACCGAGGATGCCGCGCATAATCCGATGCATATCCACCGGGTGGTCACCAACGCGCGTCGCCTGTGTGCGGCGGAGGGTGCGGATTGGCTGGTGGTGATGCCTGCGGCTTGGCTGCATGATTGCGTGATCATCCCGAAGTCTTCTCCAGAGCGCAGCCGCGCTTCGCAGCTTGCGGCGCGGCAGGCCATCACCTGGTTGGAAGATCTGGCTTGGCCGCATGGGCGTCTGGAGGAGATTCATCATGCGATTGAGGCGCACAGTTATACCGCCGGAATCACTCCGCAGACGCTGGAGGCAAAAGTCCTGCAGGATGCGGACCGCCTCGACGCGCTCGGCGCGGTGGGCCTGGCACGCACCTTGATGCTGGGTGCTGAAATGAAGCGCGAGTTCTACCATGCCGCCGATCCATTCTGCCACACGCGCAAGGCGGACGATGGGGTCTTCACGCTGGATCATCTCTACTGCAAGCTCCTGACCTTGGAAGCGACCATGCAGACGCCAAGCGGAAAAAACGAAGCCCGCCAGCGCACCGCCTACCTGCGGCAATTCCTCGCCCAGTTGGAAAATGAGATCGGATAGGGTCGCCTCAGGATGTCGAGCGATCCCGCACGGCATCATAGACATACCAATCCTCTAGCCGCTTGCGTGCCCATGGGGTTTTGCGGAGGAAGGTCAGGCTGGATTTGATCGTTGGATCGAACATGAAACAACGGATTGGAATCCGGACGCTCATTTCCTGCCAGCCGTGTCGGTCCACCACAGCGCGGAGCACGGTTTCCAGGGTTAGCCCGTGCAGGGGGTCGTTCGGATGGGACGAGGGTGATGGCATCTGCTGCGGATGATTCGTGAAATTCCAATCTGCGTCAATTTTTCCATTTCCGAGCATTCAAGTTGCTTCCCGGGCCGTCATGGGGAAACTGGAGGGCGCATGTCGCAAGAGTCTCAAGCCATCGAAGTAGAGGTTGTCGCCATCGATGGAGCCGCGCCCGTGGTGAAGGATCCGGAAACCGCCGCCGGTCCGCCGCCGTGGCAGAACTGGCGGGGACGGGCTGTGACGTTTGACGGCTACTGGTGGCCGGTGTGGATCATTCTGGGAGCCATCGCTCTGGTGTTGTTCATGACCGTGGGGCTGGTTTTCGGTGCCATTTACCTGACTTTACGGATTCTCCGGGGATTGATCCGAGCGCTCATCCGCTAGGGGGCTTTCCTGTTTCATCGCTGGAATTGACAGCAGCCCCCTGCCATCGTCAGGTTGTGGGCATGTCAAGTTTTGCCAACAAAGTTGCCGTTGTCACGGGAGGTGGCCGCGGAATCGGTCAGGAAATCGCCCGCGCCCTGGCTGCCGGGGGTGCCAAGGTTGCGGTGGTGAGCCGCAGTGCTGCCAGCTGCGGCAAGGCGGCCGAAGAGATCAACGCGCTTTTCCCCGGCTCCGCAACTGCCTACGCGGTGGATGTGGCGGACCACGCGGCGGTTCAGGAACTTGCAAAGACGATCGCCACCGAGCTTGGCCCCGTCAATATCCTCGTCAACAATGCCGGTGTCACCCGCGATGGTCTGCTCATGCGCATGAAAGAGGAGGACTGGGATACCGTGCTCGATACCAACCTCAAGGGTGCCTTCAACACCGTCAAGGCCTTCATGCGCGTCCTGATGAAGGCCGAGGATCCGAGAATCATCAATATCGCCTCGGTGATCGGTCTCATCGGCAACGCAGGGCAGACGAACTACTCCGCAAGCAAGGCCGGCCTCATCGGTTTCACAAAGGCGGTCGCGCGTGAGCTCGCCGGCCGAAGCGTCACTTGCAACGCCGTGGCTCCGGGCTTCATCACCACCGACATGACCGACGAGCTTCCCCAAGCGGTCAAGGATGGGGTCATCGCTCAAATTCCCCTGGGCACCTTCGGCAAGACCGAGGACATCGCGGCCGTAGTCACCTTCCTCGCAAGCCCCGCCGCGCGTTACATCACCGGGCAGGTGATCGCCGTGGATGGTGGAATGACGATGTGATGCTCCGCCATGAAATTGATTCTTCTCCGCCATGGAAAAGCCGAGGATTCCCATGTCGATGGCGATTTTTCCCGTGCTTTGGTTGGCAAAGGCCGTGACCAGGCGCGCAATGCGGCGCGCTTGTTGAAGAGTGCGGGCGAGCTTCCCCACATCGTTCTCACCAGTCCGCTGATCCGTGCGCGCCAGACTGCGGACGAGTTCTGTCAGACGGCTGGCATCCCTGGAGCCACCTTGCAAAGTTGGCTGGCTTGCGGAATGACGCCGGAAACGGCCATGCGTGAACTCGCCGCCTTTCAGGATTTCAAGAGTGTCGCCATCGTCGGACATGAGCCGGACCTCTCGGGCCTGATCGAATGGCTCCTGGGCGTCAGCGTCGGCAGCGTGGATATGAAAAAAGGAGCCCTCGCCTGCATTCAGATCCACCCGGGTGCGCGCTCTGGCTCGCTTGCCTACCTCGTCCCGCCTGCCTTGCTCAAGGGTGGGGGATCCCCGGAGGCTTGAGAAGCCGTCCCGGCTCGGATGGATGCCTTTTTGCGCTTGCGGCAACCGGCGTGGGAGGCTGGACTGGGTGGGATGAGCGCAGCTGGCACATTTTGGCAAGTTGGGAGATCACTCCTTTTCGGATTGAGTGTCTTGGGGCTGCCTGCTGCCAAGGCCGAGGTTAAAGTCAACCTGGCGGATGGTTTTGATTTCCCGGTGGGTAAGCCAAACGCGGAGGGATACTACAAGGCCCGCGGGCTGCGGCTGCGCGCGCCTCAACACTTCGGTGAGGATTGGAACGGCCGCTCGGGAGGAGATTCGGACCTTGGCGACCCCGTTTACGCGGTGGCGGATGGTGTGGTCACCTTTGCCTACAACGTCCGCACCGGCTGGGGGAATGTGGTGCTCACGCGGCACGCCTATCGCGACCCCTCGACCGGAGAGGTCAAATACTGTGACACTTTGAACGGCCACCTCCACCAAATCATGGTGAAGACCGGCCAGGCGATCAAGCGCGGCCAGCAAATCGGGACCATCGGCTCGAATTTCGGAATGTATCCCGCCCACCTGCATTTTGAAATCCGCCACAACATCACCATCGGGATGCAACGGAGTGGCGTGCCGTCCGATCTGGTCAACTGGGCGGATCCGACCCAGTTCATCAATCAATTCCGGAAGCTCAACCGCGAGTGGCGCCCGGTCGCCGTCCCCACGGGCACCTATCAGGACTACGGCGGTTTCTCGGGACTTTGATATGATTCGGAATCCAAGGCCCAAGAATTCCTGGTTGACGGCCGTGCTGGTGATCGCGGCAGTGGGCCTTTGGATTTACCAAGAGACCCAATCCGGCTCCGCGCCACGAGGCACCGGATCCAGGCCCGGCGCGTCTTCCAGCAGCCCGTCCCAAAAGGTGGCAGCTCCCGCCACCAAGGGCGCTCAATCCACCCGGAAGGTGGAAAAGGTGGGGGCTTACGAGTTTTACCAAGGCTGCACCTTGGTGGATGCCCGCAACAATGATGGCGATAGTTTTCTCGTGCGCCTGCCCGATGGCAAGAACGTCGAGCTCCGGCTCTACTTCGTGGATACCCCGGAAAGCGCCTTCAAAAACTATGGCGGAGGAGAGACCAACCACCCGCGAATCCGGCAACAAGCCGCCGACCTGGGAGGAATCACCCCCGAGCAGGCCGTGGAGATCGGGAAAAAGGGAAAAAGCTTCACCCTTGGACTGCTCTCCAGCCGCCCATTCGGCATCTACACGGCGTGGGATAGTCCTTATCAGGATAACCGTTACCACGCATTTGTCGAAGTCGTGCACGACGGTAAGTCACGCTGGTTGAGCGAATTGCTCGTCGAGCGCGGGCTGGCCCGGCTGAAGACCAAGCCCGCCGATCTGCCCGATGGCACGCCCGCCTCGAAACAAACTGCCCGCCTCAGAGACTTGGAGCGAGCCGCAAAACGTGCCGAACTCGGAGCATGGGGGCTCTAGCAGCTCGGAAGGTTCCAGCTGCCAGGCGCCAGAGCCGGCTTCGGAGCCCGGCGCTGGCCACGGATGGTGCTCATTTGGAGGCTCGCCAAAGCTTGAGGTCCCTCGTTGATCGGCAGTCGTGATTGCAAGCTGGTGATTTGCCGCGAAGATCTCCACGATTTTGGAAATGACAGCGCAGACAACATTGGTTTTTGAGACATCCACGCCCTTTGCCTCGTTGGCGCTCATTGAGTCCGGAGGGCTGTCCGAACTGCGAAGCTTCACGAGCGACCGCAGTCATAATGCGGTGCTTTTCGGCCCTCTTGCTGAGCTTCTCCACGGGCGGGAGTCTGCGGAGATCGAGCGGGTCCTCGTCGGAAGCGGCCCGGGGAGCTACAGTGGCACGAGGGTCGGAATCGCAGCCGCGCAGGGAGTCGCCATGGCTGCGGGCTGCCCAGCCGTGGCAATCCCGTCGATCCTGGGCGTGGCGGCAGCCGAAAAGGGTGCCGGATGTCTCGCCATCGGCGATGCCAGGCGGGGCAGCTTTTGGACAGCGCATATCCAAGATCATCATCTGGCGGGCGATCCGGAGCTGACGGACGCAAGCGGCTTGGCCGCCGTCGTTGCCCGGGCGCTGGCGGCTGGAATCCCGGTTTTTTCATTCGAGAATCCCGAGCGATTCCCCTTGGCGCCCGAGCTTGGTCGTGAGGTCCGCCACGAGTATCCCAGCGCGGACCTTTTGTGGCGTGCCTGGCAGGCGGCGGGTCCCGCCGCCCGGCAACGTTGGTGCGACGAGAGGCCCCAACCGATTTATCTCAAACCGCCGCATATCACGCCCGCGAAGCGCTCGTGGCTCACCCCGGGCTAAGCGCCAAAGGTGCTTTCAGAATGGTGTGAGTTTGGCCTTAAAAATGCACCGTGGCGGGTGTATTGAGAATTCAAGATATGAGCCTTACCACCCTTTCCGATGATGTCCTTGCGCCGATTGTGGCGGATCTAGCGGCGGAAAACCGAGCGTTTATGGAAGTTTACCCTGGCGAGTCGGACCGGCGGCAGGCGGTGCATACGGTTTATGGAGGGGCCCACCTTTTCAAGGCCGAGTCGCCGGGCAAGCTGGGTGAAGTGGCCTTGCGCTCGCTCAAGGAATACGCGCCGGATGGCGCAGCGTTGAATGCGATTCTCGAAGCAGGTTGGGAACCCGCATTCGCCGGGAAACTTTACGGGCGGATCCTTGAAAAACTGACCCGCGAGCCGGTGGAGGATTTTCGGTTGGATTTTGAGGACGGTTACGGAAACCGGGTGGATCAGGAGGAGGATGCTCATGCGGTGCAAGGTGCGAAAGAGGTCGCGGCGGGCCTCGCGGCGGGGACCTTGCCACCGTTCATCGGCATCCGGATCAAGCCATTCAACGAGGATTTGCGGGAGCGTGCGGTCCGGACGCTTGATATCTTTATGACCACGCTCATGAAGGAAACCGGTGGTGTGGTTCCTCCGGGGTTTGTGGTGACCTTGCCGAAAGTCCAGCTCGCCTCTCAGGTCACCGCGGCCGTGCGGATCCTGGCTTCGCTCGAGCATGAACTGGGGCTTCCCCATGGCTGTCTGCGCATCGAGTTGATGATCGAGACCCCCCAGTCCATCATTGACCGGCATGGCAAGTGTCCACTGCTTGAGATGGTGCTTGCGGCGCAGGGGCGCTGCGGCAGTGTGCACTTTGGAGTTTACGACTATACGGCATCGAGCGGGATCACCGCGGCCTATCAGGCGATGGGGCACGCGGCCTGTGATTTCGCCCGCTCCCACATGGTAGTGGCGCTCGCCGGCACTGGAGTCCACCTGTCGGATGGAGCGACCAACATCCTTCCCGTAGCCCCGCACCGTGGGCAGGCGCTGAGTGCCGGGCAGCTGGAGCGCAACCGTAGCGCTGTGCATGGCGCATGGTCACTCGCTTACCGCGACAACCTTCATTCCCTGGAGAACGGTATCTATCAAGGGTGGGACCTCCACCCGGCGCAACTGGTCGCGCGCTACGCTGCGGTGTATTGTTTCTTTCTTCAGGGGCTTGAGGCCGCATCCGGACGCTTGAAGGCCTTCGTGGAAAAGGCCGCGCTGGCTTCATTGTTTGGGGATGTTTTTGACGACGCCGCCACGGGTCAGGGGCTGTTGAATTTCTTCCTCCGGGGAATCGCCTGCGGTGCCATCACCGAGGCCGAAGCGCTTGAAACGGGCCTGACCCTCGAGGAGATCCGTTCCAGATCGTTTTACAAAATTCTAACCGGGCGCAGGACCGCCTAGTGGCCGGCATCGCCCAAAGGGACCATTTCAGCCGCGATGCCGCCGCCTCGGACCACTAGATGCCGATCAGCCGCTTTCGGGTCGCCTCGTCCACGACTTCACATAGCCGGTAACCATCACCTTGGCGTGGGATGGTCATGAGCAGGGCATCACGTTCGTAGGGCGAGGGGAAATCCAGCCCGAGCAAGGCGCGTCCAATGCGTTCGCCCGAGTTGCGGTAGTTGAAATAGCAAAGACTGGCATTGCCGCGGATCCTTTGGCCCAGAAAGGCGTGCAAGGCTCCGGGCCGCTCGTAGAAATCCAAGCGCAGGAATGCGGGGAATTTCAACAGGTCACCCCGTAGGGGAATCGCTCGAAAGGCGATATCCAAAGCCCCGGTAAGGTCCTCTGACGCGTATCCGTGCGCCTGTAGCTTTGCCGGCAGGTCATCCAGCACGGCCGGGTCCTCCGCACGGATCGTGAATGCGGGCCAAGCCTCTTGTTCATCGGACTTACCGTATTGGAAATCCGCGATGTCGCCCCCTCCGAAGCATGAATCCAGCAGTTCCAACATGGTCCCCGCACGCTCCGGAATACGGACGCGCAGGGTGCGGCTGGTCTTCGTCGTGACGGATTGGGCGATGAGACCGAGCTGGAGGAAGTCGATATTGGACCCGCAGAGCACGATGAGGACCCGCTTGCCGATCAGCGATTCACGGTTCTTCAGCACACCTGCCAATCCCATCGCTCCCGACGGCTCGGAAATGCAGCGCAAGCCTTCCCATAGCACCCGGATGGCCTGACTGACTTCGGAATTGCTAACAGTCTCTATCCTGGCAAGCGTGTGCTTGCAGATTTCGAAAGGTAATTCGCCGACCTTCCGCACCGCTGTGCCATCGCAGAAAAGATCCACGGAATCCAGGGCGATGGTCGTTCCTGCTTCGAGCGCGGCTTTCATGGATGCCTGGCCTTCACCTTCCACTCCGACGATTTCGATGTCTGGCCAATAGGTCTTGAGCCACGAGGAAACGCCCGCTGCCAGACCGCCGCCGCCGATTTGCAGGTAGGCTGCATCGAAGGGGCCGGCACCCGATAGCACGACTTCATCCGCAAGAGTGCCTTGGCCGGCCATCACTTTTAGATCATCATACGCATGAATGTAAATCGCCCTGCTGGCGGCTTCATCGGCGCGGGCGGCGGAAACGGCCTCATCGTAACTGTCGCCGGTCAGATGGATTTCCACAAACTCGCCGCCGTGATGAAGAACGGCATCTTGTTTCACCTTGGGCGTCGAGCGCGGCATGTAGATCCGTGCACGGATGCGCAGGGTCCGCGCCGCGAGGGCGACTCCCTGTGCATGATTTCCGGCGGACGCGGTGACCACTCCGCGGGCTGTTTCGGAGGCTGACAGGGTGGCCATCCGGTTGCAGGCACCGCGCCATTTGTAAGATTTCACGGCTGATAGATCTTCACGCTTGACCCAGATTTCCGGTCCCGCGCCGGGGAGCTTGATCTGTTCGAGCGGAGTCGCCCTGCCAAAGCGGTACACCCGTTCCCGCGCAAGCAGGATTTCCTGCCGCAGTTGTCGGTCCAGTGGCAAGTCGTCGCGCGTCATGATGGATGGTGTTCAGAAATGGTGGGCCCTTGCAAGCCGGAGGAACGCCTCCAAGTCGCGGGACGATCGAGGGTCAAGGTGATTTGCGCGATTTTCGGTAGGGCGCTACCGCCGGGAGCGCTGCGAATGGGCGTAGAAAGGGGGGGCATAGGAAGCGTTTTGGCTTTGATGGATGGGGTTTTCTATCGCCTCGCATTCGCTGGCTGCCCCGGCGGCGCAGCCCTTCCTTGGTCGCGCCTTCGGCGGTAGAGAGATCATTCGAGGATCTCTAACACCTTGTCATCCGAGTTGGCGCGGAGTTCGGGGGCATACATGGCTTCGGCGGTGGCGGGCAGGGCTTTGTAGGTTCCCGGGGCCTCGGCGCGGAGTTGATAGCGCAGGGTGTGGGTGCCACGGGGAAGGGCACGGATGAAGAAGTTCACCGATTGATCGCGTGGTTCCATGTAGGCGTTCAGCCCCGCCCCGGCGATGTAGCCACTGAGTGAATCAAGCGCTTCGAAACCGGCGGCCTTGAGGTCGGAGAAGAGCAAGTATTCGTAGTCGTTTTTGCTATCCAGGATGAGTTCCACTTCGATGCGGTCGCCGGAGCGGAGTTGGGCAGCATCCGCGAGGGGTTCGCGGCGGAAGCGCTCGGCTTGTTGTTTCACGACGAGGCCGGTGGCGTCTGGGACTTCGGTTTCTTTTTCGAGCGCGACGACTTTGGAGAGGTTGCGGGTGAGTTTTACCTCGAGGCCGGCGGCGCGGAGCTTGTCCTCGAGGGTGAAGACTTCGAGATAGGCGTTGGCGTAGAGGCTGCCCTTGCCGGTTTTCCTGAGCTCGATGTCGTGCTTGCCGGTGGCGAGGTCGTCTCCCGCGAGGGTGATGGTTCCGTCAAAGGTGAAAAGGTTCTCACGGGTGATGGAGATTTTCCGGAGCGATTTGCCGTCTAACAAAACTTCGGCCTCCATGTCCGGACTGTCCTCGCCGCTGGCTTTGAAGTAGCTGGCGATGGCCTCGATGGCGAAGGCGGTGTCGCGGGTGGAGTCCCAGTAGGTGGCGTGTTTGCGGTTGTTGACGAGGTATTTGACGAGGCCGCGGGTGTCGGGGTCGTTGGGCTTTACGGCGGCGAGCAGTTTAAGATACCATGCGTGGGCCTCAATTTCGCTGCCATACCAGTTCCAGCGATAGGTGTTGTTTTGGAGGTCGAGGTAGGCGCTTTGGTTTTCCGGGTCGCGCTTGAGGAATTGTGAAATCATTTTCATCACCTCGTCACGGCGGGCCTCGTCGCCTTGGCGGTGGTGTTCAAGAGCGAGCAGGCATTTGGCGTAAACCGGGAGGGTGATGCGGTCGCGGTGGAGGAAGGCAAGCATCGGCTCTGAGTCGCGCTTGGCCTCACCGAGGACGAGGCGGACAAAGGCATCCATGGCGTCGGTGGTGGCTTTTTCCGGTTTGTTCGAGGGTTTGAGTTTTTTACCTTCCTTGCGGAGGGCGTCGCGCTCGACGTGGCGTTGCAGGTCGGCGACTTGGGTCCGCTCGTAGGAGGCGAGCCAGGCGAGGCCGCGGGTGCGCATTTCCTCGGGGATCTTTGCGCCGTTCTGATTTGCGACGAACAGGCCATGGACCACCACGGCGGTGGTGTGAGGGTAGGAGGTCTCGCCATAGCCGGAGAACCAGCCCCAGCCGCCATCGGCATTCTGCATGGCGGCGAGTTTTTCGATTCCTGAGGCGACTCTTTGGGTCATTTCCGCTTCGTCAAACACGGGGTTGCCCTGCCATTGTTTCCACTGGGTGGCGCGGGTGGCAGAGTTGCCGAGTTCCTGAGGGTTGAGGTTGTTGCGTTTTGCTTTGACCTCGGCGAGGTTGACTTTCATTTCCCTGAGCATTTGCTGGGCGATGACGGCGGGCACGAAGCGGTTGAGCGTCTGCTCGGTGCAGCCGTGCGGGTATTCTGCTAGATAGGGAATGGCGTCGACCACTGCCCCGGCGATGGTGGGGGAGAAGCGGACGGTGAGCTTGGATTGATCCGGGCGACGTTGGGCGGGAATCTCGATCTGGATTTTCGCGCTGTCGGCCGTGGGTTCGACCACGCGGCTCCATGCGTCCTGGCGCAGCATGCCGTGAACGCGGACCGGCATCTTTCGTTCGACGGCGTCGCCGTCATCGCCGGAGTCCGCTCGCATGCGGAAGGTTGCCTCGCCTTCCCGCAGGGCTTGGACTCGCCAATCGACGCGGGCTTCGGAATTCGCCGCGATTTCCAAGGTCTGCGGGGCACCGTCCAGCGCTGTGAGAGTGTGGCCATCCAGTTCGAGCGAGATTTTGACGCTCTTGGGGGAATCGTGGTCGTTTTGGACGATGGCGCTGAGGACGGCTTCATCGCGCTCGACGAGGAAGCGCGGGGCTTGAAGCCGGACTAACAATTGTTTGGAGGTGATGATTTCCGTGCTGCCCTCGCCGACTTGGGTGCCTTTGGTCAGGACCCAGACGCGGGCTTTCCAGGTGGTGAGGTTGTCGGGGAACTCGAGGGGGATCTCGGCATGTCCATCCGCGTCGGTCTGGATCGCGCCGGACCATTTGAGGAGATCTGCGAAGTCCTTGCGGACAAGGATGGGTTTGGCGCCGAAGGGGGCGTTCGATTCAGCGAGGGCGCTTTTGGCGGCGAATCCATCGGCCGCCATTTCCATGGGGGCTGCGGCCATTTCGGCAACTCCGTTTCCTAGCGCTAACCCGCGCCCAAACATCATGCCGCCTCCGCCGCCCATGGGACTGTTGCTGAAGCGGCCGAGTGTTTGCATGGCGGTGGTTTTGGGTTTTGTTAGATTTCCGCTGGGCTCGGGGATCGAGCCGGCTGATTGCTGGGGGTGGTAGTTGTTTTTCCAGGCCCAGAAGTTTTCCTGGATGGGATCCACGTTGGAACCACCGGTGATCGCTTCGAGGGCCTTGTCGTAAATGGATAGAATGGCGGTGCCGCTGATGGGGTTGCCGGTGGAGTCGCGGAGGGTGACGCGGAGCGAGGATTTTTCCTGCGGCTTTACGCGGGATTTGGTGGGTTCCAGGGTGACTTCGATGAGTTTGCCAGCGGGTGGCAGGAGGATCTCGCGGACGGCGGTGTGGACCTTGGCACCGAAGACCGTGACGCCCTCGATAAACATGTTAGGCATGTCGCGGAGATCAAGCGGCACCTCGACTTCGAGGCTTTTGCCATCCAACTGGATGCGGCGGGCCTCGCGTCCGGCGGAGCCTGCAACGTGGAGGAAGAGCCAGACGTGGGCGTTTGTCTGGTCGCTGTTGACACGGAGTTTGACGCTGTCCCCGGCGCTGTAGGATGAGCGGTCTGCGACGAGTTCGAGCGGGCCGAAGTTCCATGCAGCGGGATCGGTGCGGCCGGGTGCTTGGACGTTGAGGATGGTGGCACCTTCCGCGGGGTCTCCGCCTTGGAAGGAGAGGCTGGCGGCAAGGCGGTATTGGCCAGTGGCAGGGGCTGGGAAACGTTGGCGGACTTCTCCGGCGGCGTCGGTTTGGATCGGGAAGGACTCGACTTGCTGTTCGAGGATGCGTCCATCCTCCGCGCGGGTGAGTTTGAAGATGGTGAGCCGGCCGGCTGCGCCGACCACGGGTTTTCCTGCGAGGGTGGCAGCGGAGATGTTGGCCTCTAACGGATCTCCGGCACGGGCGTGGCCGCGGTCGGTCCAGACGACCACTTCGAACGGCTTGCGGGCGGCGATGACCGAGCCGGTGCCGGTTTCCTCGCGGCGTGAGGCATCGACCACGCGGGCTTCGATGGTGTAATTGGCATCCATGTCGCCGTGGATTTCCTTGGCCGGGGCGGTGTCGATTTCCAGCTTGGCGGTGCCATCCTCGCCGATGGTTAGATTCCGTTTGAGAATGACTTCGTCAGGGGTCCAGCGATCGCCTTGCCACCAGGGTGGCTGGGGCGGGATGCAGCCCCAGTTTTTCCAGGTGGGGTGCCAGGATGCCTCGCTTCCGCTCCACCAAGCGCCCGGGCCATAGAGCCAGTCCCAGCGCCAGGCGGGAAACCAGCGCTGGCTGATGGAGGCGCGCTTGACGGTGACCTCGACGCTTGCATTTCTAACGGGTGTTCCGTGGAAGTAGGCGGCCTTGATGGTGGCGGTGAATTTTTCCCCGAGTTTCACGGGGGCTTCGGGCGCCTGCACGGTGACTTCGTATTCCGGTTTGCGGTATTCCTCCACGCTGAGGGCGAGGGAGGCGGAGATTTGATCACCGACTCGGAAGCTTGCGTTCCAGGATCCGAGGACGGCATCCTTGGGGATGATGACTTCGCATTCGGCCGCGCCGAGCGCGTCGGTCTTGAGGGTGGTGATCTTGATCACTTCCTCGCCGCGTCCGTTAGAGAGCGTGAGGATTCCGGGTTGGTTGGCGAATTTGTTTTCGTCGGGTTGGAAGTAGCCGACGTTGCGAAAGAAGAACTTGAGATGCACGGTGTCGCCGGGTTTGTAGAGCGGGCGGTCCGAGATGGCGTAGGAGAGGTCTTGATCGGCATTTTCGAGGCGGGGAGATTCGATCTGATAGGATTGGAAATTGAAGAAGGTGGGGCTTTTGCCGGGTGAACGGGCGATGACCATCCATCGATATTGAGGGTCCCAGTCGCCGGGATTGAGCAGGGTCTTGCCGTCGGCGTCGGTGGTGCGTTTGAAGGATTTGGTGAGTATGTCAAATCGCCGGCCGAGCGGGAGTTTGCGTTCGGTTTCCACGGGGTGGTAGCCGATGAATTCGATCTCCGAGTTAGGGATGGGAGCGCCGTTTGACGAGTCGGCGACCCACCATTGTTTTTTACCGCCGACGTCGTTTTCGACGAGCACGGCATCGACGATGTGGATGAGGGTGTGGAATGAATTTCCATTTTGTAGGGTGCCTGTGACCCACCAAGCGCCAGTCTGGGTGATGGGGATCTCGAGGTCTGCGCGGGTATCGCGGTGGTTCTCGCGGGGAGTGAGGGTGGATTCCCAGGAGGTGGTGATTTTTCCGATGTATTTGGAACCGTCCTCGCGAATGATGCGTGAGGCGATTTGGGAGGGGCTGAGTTTTTCCCAATCGAGTTCGCGGGGATTGCTTTGGATGTAGGTGGTGGTGTCGTCAATGACGGCGGCCATGTCCACGGGGGCTGCGCTGAGCTTGATCAGGGCTGCGTTGCGGAAGACGAGCGGGAGCTTGGGCTTGGTGCCGGTGGGGACGGTTTCGGAGGGTTCGAAGCGGCCCCAGTTGCCGGTGATCTGGTTGAGGAGTTTTTTGCGGGAGTCGTTGTCGCCGGGGCCGTGTTTGGCGATGGTCTGCGTGAGTGCGTCGCGGGCTTTGGCGGGTTGGTGGCGATTGAGAAAGACTTGTGCGAGGGCGTCACCGGCGCTGGGGACCTCGTTGAGGATGGAGCGGTAGAGGGTGATGAAATGTTGGTCTGGGGGGAGTGTGAAGCGGCGGACGCCGTCTGAGGTTTTGGCGAGGCATTCGTCCTCGGCGAGGGTGTCCATTTCGAGGATTCCTTTCGCAGATTCGGGGTCTTGTTGTTGCCACCAGCCGTAGGATGCCAGGGTCTGGGTGCCGAATTGGGACTCGGAAAAGCGGGCGAGTTCGAGGGTGGTGGCGGGAGCGGATGCAGGGTTGAGTTTGGATTTTTCCGAGAGGGCGAAGCGCCAGCGTTCACCGTCGGTTCTGGCGCTTTGCCAGGTGTTAGGAATCTGGTAGAGAATGGGAGCGTCCTTGGACCATGGTGCGCCTTCGGTAGCACCGTCGGGGCCGGGCTCGCCCCACGCGGGAAGGGTGTCGATGGGGCTGAGGATTTGGAGTTTCCAGGGGGCTGGGGCGCGGAGATTTTGGGCGATGCTGTCCCAGATGGCGGATTTCTGGGTGTCGTCCTGGGTGAGTGGGAGGGCCTGCACGAGAAGTTGGAGCGAGCGGATGTGGTCGCGGTAGGTGGTCTCGACTTCTGCGCCGGCTGATGCGGTGGGGTCGCTTTCGGGGTTGAAGTTGCGGCCGCGGTAGCCAGCCTGGCGTTCGAATTGGCCGGCGATGAGGCGGCCGTGGTGCGGAGCGTTTTGGTAAACGAGGGCTGCCGCGTGGAGCACCCGGGGGTTGTCGGGGTGGCTGGAGATGGCTTGTTCGAGCAGGTCGTCGAGCTCGTTGTAGGCAGCGAGTTGTTGGATGTGCTTGAAGGCGGTTTCGAGATCCTTGCCGGATTGCTCGTCGGAGATGGGTAGCAGTTTTTCCTGGTAGAAATTCAAGCCGTCCCTGAACAAGCCACGGTTGTGGAGCTTGTCGCGTTCTTCGCGCAGCTCGGGAGTGGTTTGTGCCATGAGCTTGAGGGGGATGACGAGTGCGATGCAGAAGCAGAAAAATGCTTTCATGTTGTTGAGGATGACACCTGAAATCGGGGTGACTTAGAAGAAATATCTTTTTCGCGGTGAGTGGGGGCGGATTGAGGGGGGGTGGAAAAGAAACTTTCAGGCTTGGTGGTGAAATCATGAGTGCGGGTTGACGCGGGCGGGGGAGTGGGCTAATTCTTGGGCATGATGACTGCCAGGAAAACCATCGTTTTATGGATCGCTCTTTTTTTAACAAGCGCGGTGCATGGCCAGCTGTCAACCACACTCCGGCTGTCGAAGCAGCAATACTTGGCGGGAGAGTCGGTGATGGCGGTGGTCACGGTGACGAATCACGCCGGGCAGGCGCTGACGTTTGCCAGCGACGGGCGCACGCAGTGGCTGGATTTTGTGATGAAAGATCGCAATGGAGAGCCGGTTTCACCGAAGGGAAGGTCAATTTTCGGGAAAATGTCGATCCGTGCCGGAGAATCATTGTCACGTGAGGTGGATCTCGCCCAGCACTTCCAGTTGGGTGAGCCGGGGAATTATTCGGTGGCTGCGGTGGTGCACATGCCGGGCCGTGATGGAGGCGGCGCTTCGACGAACCGGGTCCAGTTTACGCAGAGCCCGGGTGCGCGTTACTGGACTCAGAAAGTGGGAGTGGCCGGGAAGCCTGGACAAACCCGCGAATACAACGTCCTCAGTTTCAGCGGAGATGAGAAATCCCAGATTTACGTAAAAATCACCGATAGTCAGACGGGCCGGAACATTCGCACCTTTCTCCTCGGGGAGTTACTGATGCTTCGCAAGCCTCTGGTGGCAGTGGATCGGGCGCAGCGGATGCATGTCTTGTTCCTGGCGACTCCAACGACCTGGGTGCATTGTACGGTGAATCTGGATGGTGCGCTGGTGGATCGCAAACTCCACCAACGCGGGCAGCTCGGTGACCCGCAGTTGCTGACTTTTGGCGACGGCACGGTGAAGGTGACCAACAGTGTGGTTTATGATCAAAAGGCAGCGGCTGAGGCTCGCTCCAAGGTGAGGAAAGCATCAGACCGGCCGCCGATCACCTACTGAGTCAATCTCGGCCCTTGCCGAACTGCATATTTAATTAATTTTTCTTTACAAATCTTCACAAATTTCGATTTATCTATCTCGTTTTTTAAACGAACCGTTTCGCACCATGAAGGCATTTTTCCAGTTTATGATCTTAGCGGCGGTATGTGCGCTGAATCCGTTTGCCAGTGCCGCGAGCTTCCGCACGGTGGTCATTGATGCCGGGCACGGTGGTCATGACAATGGCGGGCAATGGGGGCGAGTGTATGAAAAGCACCTCGCGCTGGACACGGCGTATCGTCTTGAAAGTAAATTGAAGGCCTTGGGTTATCAAACCGTGATGACGCGGCGCAGTGATTATTTCATTTCGCTCCCGCAACGGGTGAGCGTGGCGAACCGTTACCGGAATGCGATTTTTGTGAGCATCCACTACAACTACACGTGGAAGCAGGAGGTGAGTGGGCTTGAGACATTTTATTCGACCGAGGAGGGCAGACGCCTTGCCCAGCACGTGCAGAACGGCTTGATCCGGCGGACGCGCACGGTGGATCGTAGTGCGAAGTATGCCCGCTTCTATGTGATCCGGCATGCCAAGATTCCAGCGATCCTGGTGGAGGGAGGGTTCGTGAGCAATTCGCGTGAAAGAAACCGCATGAAATCCGGCTGGTTCCGGGACAGTGTGGCGCAGGGTGTGGTCGATGGCATTCAGCGCTACAGGCGCGAGTGATCTCGTGCCGAAGCCGTGGGTGAGGACCGAACTTGATCGATATTATGGGATCTCTCACCATTGCTGAAACGCTCGCAAGGGAGGCCGTGGCCATTTCAAAGGGTTGGTCCGAGGAGCGCTTGCTTGATCTCGCTGGCGAACAACTTGGATGGGCGCTTGGTTGCCATTTTCCGCAAGCGGGGAAGGTCGTGGGCTATCTCGGCAAGGGCCACAATGCGGGCGATACCTTGGTGGCGCTGAGGGTGCTGCGTGACGAATTCGGGTGGGAAATCGCGGTCCGCCATGCCTACCCATACGAGCAGTGGGCGGTTCTGACCCGGAACAAATGGCTGGAGCTGGGGGCTTGCGAGGCGCTCGATCAGCGTCCGGAGACCGAGCGGTTTGGCGGCACGTTTTTATTGTTAGATGGTCTTCTCGGCAGTGGGGGGAAAGGTGAATTACGCGGGCCCTTGATCCCGCTTGCCGCGGAAATGGAGGCGCTGCGCACCGGGGCTGGAGCGCGGGTTGCGGCGGTGGATCTGCCATCGGGAATCGACCCGGATGAGGGGGAAGTGTTTTCAAACACCGTGACGGCGGATATCACCTTCATGATCGGCAATGCCAAGCGCGGCCTGTTGACCCATCGTGCGGCCCGGGCGGTGGGTGCGCTTGCTTTGGTTCCGGTGGAACCGTTGACGGATTCCGGAGTCCGCGATGTGGAGTTGATCGCGCCGCAGTCGCTTGAGTTTGGGAAGCCTGTGAGGGCGTTCGATTTTCATAAAGGCATGGCGGGGCGGGTGCATGTTTTCGCAGGTTCTGAGAATTTCCCCGGTGCCGCCGCCCTTGCTGCAACCGGTGCGTTGCGCGGCGGTGCGGGGTTGGTGACGCTTTGGGTGATGGGATCCGCTGTGGCGCGGGTCGCCGCGCTGTGCCCGCCCGAAGTGATGGTGCGTCAAATCCAAGATCCACGGGAATTGCTCGATCTAGCAGGTGATGCCCTGGTCGTGGGGCCGGGTCTGGGAGAAATGGATGACTCATCCGTGACGGGATTGATCGGGTTGATCGCCAAGTGCCCCGCTCCCATGGTGGTGGATGCGGATGCGCTGAACCACCTTGCCCGGACGGGAAATTTGGGGGTGTTGGATAGTCGCCATGTGGTGACGCCGCATCCCGGTGAGTTCGCGCGGCTTGCGCCGGATTTGCAGGGGGTGGCCAGGGAGGTGGCGGCGCGTCGGTTCTGCGAGCGAGTTCCTGCAACGCTGTTGCTGAAGGGGTGCAGGACCTTGGTTACGCGTGAGAGGCAGCCCTTGTGGTGCAATGGTACCGGAACTCCGGGGATGGCCACGGGCGGGCAGGGTGATTTACTGGCCGGGGTGATCGGCGCGCGGCTTGCTGGCGGCGACTCACCGGTGGCCGCAGCCTCACTCGGTGCTTGGCTGTGCGGACGCGCGGCGGAGGTCGCTCTGAATGAGCGACACCTTTCCGAGGACTCCTTGCTTCCCAGTGATGTGCTCCATTTCCTGGGAGCGGCTTTCCGGGATTGGCGGACATGTCGGCGATGAGAAATTTTATCAATCGACATTTTCCCGCTGCTGCTGCGTATTTCCGCCGTGCCGACTGTCCAACTTAAATACCAAACGTTCCACCCGTCGATCTGGCCTAAGATGATCGGTGATGTCTCCCGCGATGCGACGCCGGGTTCATTTGTAATGGTGCTGGGCAAGGAAGGCACGCCGTTCGGCTGGGGGCTTTGGAATCCCAAATCACGGATGCCGCTGCGGGTGGTCAGTCACTCGCTGGAGCCACTTGAGGATCAGGCGTTTTTTGAAAATGCGATCCGGCGAGCGGCGAAGTTGCGGCGGGAGATGCTCAAATTGGACGGGGAGACCGACAGCTATCGGGCGATTCATGGCGATGCGGATTTCATGCCGGGCATCGTGGCGGATAAATTCGCGGATGTGTTGTCCGTGGAAATCACGAATCTCGCAGCGTGGCAGCGTCTGCCGCAGTGGTTGCCCTTGTTGCACGAGAGCTTTGACACCAAGCGGGTGGTGGTGGGTGTGGACGCGGATTTGGCGAGAATCGAAGGTATCCCGCAGCGGGGCGGTGTGGAGTCGGACAACGTGCGCACCGTGAAAATCCGGGAGCATGGGATCCGCTATGAAGTGGATTTCAGCGCGGGTCACAAGACCGGCTTTTTCTGCGATCAGCGGGACAACCGGAAAAAATTTGGTGCGCTTGCCGAGGGGCGGACGGTTTTGGATTTATGCTGCTACACCGGAGGCTTCGGGGTTTCCGCCGCCCTTGCGGGTGCGAGCGATGTCACGGGGGTGGACTTGGATGAGACCGCCGTGGCGATGGCCAAGCGGAATGCAAATCTCAATTCAGCGCGGGTGAAGTTCACCCATGCGGATGCATTTACCTGGGCCAGAACGATGATTGAAAATGGCAGGACCTGGGACTTGGTCATCGCGGATCCGCCGAAGTTCATTCATGGTCGCGAAGATGAGACCGGCGTGGCGAAGTATGCCGATTTGAATAAACTGGCCTTGCAGCTGGTGGCTCCTGAAGGATTGTTCGTGACCTGCTCCTGCTCTGGGATGCTTGGGGCTGGGGACTTCGAGCAAATCGTCGTCACCGCCGCGCACCGCAGGAACAAGCGCTTGCAGATGTTTGATCGCACGGCGGCCGGCCCGGATCACCCGACACTTTCCAACTACCCGGAATCCCGCTACCTCAAGGTGCTGTGGTCGCGAGTGATCTAAGTGGGGCCGCTTTCCGCAGGGGCGTAGATCAAGCCGCCGCCATTGATGCAGTAGCGCAGGTCGGTAGGCGTGTCGAAGCCCTCGCCTTCGAAAACATGGCCCAAGTGCCCGTCGCACATCGCGCACACGACCTCGGTGCGCGTCCTTCCGAGTGAGCGATCCACCCTGAGCTTCACGTGATCCGCGTTCGCAGGGTCGTAAAAGGACGGCCACCCGCAGCCGGAATCGAACTTGTGATCGGATGAAAACAACAAAGCTCCGCAACCCGCACAGTGGTAGGTTCCTTTTCCCTGATGCTTGAACTCTTTGTAAACCGACCCATTCGGCGGCTCGGTCCCGGCCTGCCGCAGGATATGGTATTGCTGGGAGGTCAGGACCTCCCTCCACTCCGCGGCTGTTTTCACCACGCGTTCGGCAGGATCCGCAGGGCGGTCGGGGCGGGTAAGCATGCGATCCAGAGAGGTGGGCCGGGCTTAGACGAATTGCTCCATCAACACGGCTTTGTTGTAGTCGCGGTTCATGCGGGCGATGTGATCCACGCTGATTTCCTTGGGGCATGCGGCCTCGCACTCGTATTGGTTGGTGCAGTTTCCAAAGCCTTCCGCGTCCATTTGGCGAACCATGGCAAGCACACGCTTTTGGCGCTCGGGCTGTCCTTGCGGCAAATGGCCGAGGTGGGACACCTTGGCGGCAACAAACAACATGGCTGAAGCATTTTTGCAAGATGCCACACAAGCACCGCATCCGATGCACGCGGCGGCGTCGAAGGCCGCGTCCGCATCCGCCTTGGGGATGGGAATCGAATTCGCGTCCACGCTCGATCCTGTCCTCACGCTGATGTAGCCCCCCGCAGCCACGATTCGGTCGAAGGCGGAGCGATCCACGATCAGGTCCTTCACCACTGGGAAAGGATTCGCACGGAATGGCTCGATCCAGATCGTGTCGCCCTCCGAGAACTTCCGCATGTGGACCTGGCAGGTCGCGGTGGCACGTTCCTTGCTGTGAGGGATCCCGTTGATCGTCAACGAGCAGGAGCCACAGATTCCTTCGCGACAATCGTGTTCGAAGTGAATCGGCTCGTTTCCGTTCATGATGATTCGCTCGTTGACGATATCGAGCATTTCAAGAAACGAAGCCTCCGCCGGAATATCCTTGGCGTCGTAGGTTTCGATTTTTCCTTTGGCGTTGGGGCCGGACTGCCGCCAGACTTTGAGTGTGAGGTTCATGGAAATAAGGCGATGAAGGTGAAACGTGTTGGCATGTCTCCCAGCGATTCATGCCCGGGGAGAGAGTAAATGGCATTTGCCGCCGGGCTAGTAGAAAAATTGACATTTCTGCGTGATTTCCGGCATTTCAATCGCATGGATTGCTGTCGTCGCCTCTTGGGCGCTAAATCGGCATACCTCGAGCGTCAGTTGACCCGTTGGAAACAAGCTACCCGGCCTGCGCCAGAAAAATTGGTGCACGCTGTAGGGTTCGAACCTACGACCCCATCCGTGTGAAGGATGTGCTCTACCACTGAGCTAAGCATGCTTGATAGGCGAATGGCTGGGAACTCAGCCGTCGGGCGGAGAGAATGGCGGGATGGATGGGCGCTTGGCAAGTAAATCAGTTTCTTCGATGGCGATTTTTAAATTCCGGCTTCGTGTCGAGGGGGCGGGCGTCTTAGTCTGGGCCGCAGCAAGATCCCGTGGCCCTGATTTCCAAAGACAGTATTGAGAAAGTGCTCGAAGCGACGGACATCGTCGACTTGATCGGCTCGTACATTCAGGTCAAGAAGGCGGGTTCCCAGTTCAAGGCACTTTGCCCGTTTCACAACGAGAAATCCCCGTCATTCACGATCACACCGTCGCGCCAGTACTATCACTGCTTCGGCTGTGGCAAGGGGGGCAACGCGATCTCCTTCGTCTGCGATTACGAAAACCTGCCCTTCCTCGATGCGGTGCGGAAGCTCGCAGGACGGGCGAACGTGTTTCTCGACGAAGAGGTTTCCGATCCGAATGCGGATAAGAACCGCAAGACTCGTGGTCGATTGTTAGATATCCACCGCGAAGCCACGGCGTTTTTTCACGAGCTGCTGATGAAGGACCCGGGTGCCCGCCACGCGAGGGACTACATGAAATCGCGGGGCTTCGGCAGCGCGATGGCCGTGAGTTGGTCCGTCGGGTGGATGCCGGATAATCCGAAGGTCTTCCTCGATTGGGCACGGGCGAAAGAGTTCACCGGCCGCGAGCTGGTGGAGTCCGGAATGGTAAAATTAAAGGAAGACAACCAACCGCGTTCCGGGTTGTTCGTGCGTTTTCAGGACCGCTTGATGTTTCCCATCCGCAATGAACTTGGCGACGTCATCGCCTTCACGGCCCGGCAACTCCGCGAGAACAAGAACAGCGGGAAATACATCAACTCGCCAGAGACCGCGATTTACAAAAAATCCAAGGTGTTCTTTGCCTTGGATCGCGCGAAAAAACCGATTCTAACCGAGAAGGCGGCATTGCTGTGTGAAGGGCAGCTGGACGCGATTTGCTGCCACGAGCATGGCTTCACCCATGCCATCGCCACTTCCGGCACGGCCTGCACCAGCGAGCACGCCAGGATTTTGAAACGTTACACCAGCAATGTCTTGATTTGTTTCGACGCGGACAACGCGGGCCTGGCAGCGGCCGAGAAGGCTTATCAACAACTCGCTCCAGAGGGACTTGCCGTGCGCGTGGTCGAGATGCCTGCGGGCGATGATCCGGATTCCTACCTCAAAGCCCATGGTGAGGCGGAGTTCAGAAACCTGCTCACCAACGCCAAGGAGTTTTTCGACTTCAAGCTGGGGCGTGCCAAGGCGGTCGGAGTCTTGGATTCGGCGGCTGGTCGATCCAAGGCGCTCACCGAGTGTGCGGATCTTCTGGCGCTCATGACGGATTTCGCCGCGCGGGAGAATCAGCTCAACATCGTCGCCTCTTACCTCCAGACATCCACGGTTGCGCTGCGGGATGCCATCGCCCGCGCGAAGGCCAAGCCGAAGCGCGCGGTTACGGAAACACCGGCGGATTCGCTCGAAGCTCCCTCTGCCGTCGAGCCCACCCCGCTGCACCGGATTGTCGCTTTTCTTTGCCATCTGGCGCTCTCCTCGGGAGCTGCGCAGCGGTTCATCAGCGAGCAGTTCGAGACCTTGCATGAGGCGAACCGCTGGGTGGAGGGGGTGCCATTGTTAGAATCCATTCTCGGCGCTGCACCGGACACCACCTCGAATGCGGCGGTGAATCTTTTCATCAGCGGACTTTCCGAGGCGGATCGCCTGGCTTTGATGGCTGAGACTTCCAGCTTGGAAGGAGTGACGTTGGATGGGATGCAGGCGGCGGAGCAGGCGCTGTCGCTTCTTTCCGGAACGGTCTTGCAGCGCCGTGATGCGGCGGTGAAGGCGGAGTTGAAGCAGCCGGGATTATCCAAGGAGCGGATGTTGGAGCTGCTTCACGAGACCAAGGAAATCAGCAGCCTGCTGCGCGGGATCAGCCAGCGCTCGGAATTTGACGATGAGCTCCCGGCCTCGACTTGGAAGCCCAAGACCCCGCCATGGAAAAATGGCCGTGCTAAATAAGCGCGCCAGGCGGAGCTCAAAAAAACTAGACGCCTGCCAAACCGGGCTGCATTCTTTCCGGGATGTTGTCGCGCCCTGCGATTTTCAAAACTTTGATAAACCATTCTAAAGAGGCACGTTTCAGCAAGCCTCCACGCACCAACCCGATCCCATTCACCACCTGTTAAATCAATCATGAAAAAACCAATCCGCATCGGTCTCATCGGCTACGGCTTCATGGGCCGCACCCACTCGAACGCCTACTCGCAACTCTCTCACTTCTTCGATACCGAGCACGTCCCGGTCCGCCAGGCAGTCTGCGGTCGTGACAAGGAGAAAGTCGCCGCCTTCGCCGAAAAATGGGGCTATGATTCTTATGAAACCGACTGGCGCGAACTCGTGAAGCGCGACGACATCGACGCGATCGACATCTGCACGCCCAACGACTCACACGCCGAGATCGCCCTCGCCTGCATCGCCAACGGCAAGATGATCCTTTGTGAGAAACCTCTCGCGCTCAATGGCGAGCAGGGTGAAAAAATGGTGAGCGCCGTGGAGAAGTCCGGCCTGCCGAATCTCGTTTGGTATAACTACCGCTTTCTTCCCGCCGTCACCCTCGCCAAGAACATCGTCGATGCTGGCGAGCTCGGGCGCATCTTCCACTATCGGGCGAATTTCCTCCAAGACTGGACCATCTCCGAAGAGCTCCCCCAAGGCGGAGCCGGCCTCTGGCGGCTCGATGCCGCGGCAGCTGGCTCCGGGGTGACCGGTGACCTGTTAGCCCACTGCATCGACACCGCCCGCTGGATCAATGGCGACATCGTTTCTGTTAGCGCCATGACTGAGACCTTCATCAAGGAGCGCGTCCACACCGCCACCGGTGAGAAGCAGGCCGTCACCATCGACGACGCCTGCGCCTTCATCGCCCGCTTCGAGAACGGCTCCCTCGCCATCTTCGAGTCCACCCGCTACGCCCGCGGTCACAAGGCGCTTTATAGTTTTGAAATCAATGGTGAGAAAAAATCCCTCGCCTGGGATCTCCATGATTTGAACTATCTTTCCTACTTCGACCATGGCGTCCCCGGAGATCGCCGCGGCTGGACGAACATCCACGCCACGGATGGGGATCACCCGTATTCCGGCAACTGGTGGGTACCGGGGCTCTGCCTCGGTTACGAGCACTCGTTCACCCATGAACTCGCCGAGTTTTTCAAATCCCTCGACGATCCATCCGCCGAGAAACGCTACCCTGATTTCCGCCACGCGCTAGGGACCCAATATGTCTGTGATGCGGTTCTTGAATCTGCTAGAACCAAGCAGTGGGTGGATGTGAAGAAGTCCTGAAAAACGGCTTTTCCGACTGCGGCCTTCCAGCGTCTGAGTTCCTCCATCCGGATCTCTGATCGATCAAGCCTTGGTGTGTCCGCCATGGCGGAGCTCGATGCGGCATAGCTTTCCACGCGAGTGCTCGAACGGGGTCCTTGGCCGGACCCGGAGGCATTGGGCAGCTACTCCGGGCCGCCCAAACCCGCTGAGCTGCGGAAGCGTTCCTCGATCTGCCAGAGGCTTGCGTGATTCAGCGACAAATACCCGGTCATCCGTGCCTTCACGGTGATCCGTAGCCGGGTAATGAAAACCACCGCAGACTTGGAAATCACGGACCACATGGATGATCCATGAGTGATGAAGAATCCGCGTCTCACCGGGCAGGTGAGGACGAGTCGGTTTTTCGATTTGGGATTCTTCCGTAAAATCCGTTCAAGTCCATGAATCCGAAGTAAAAAACCCGGAAACTCCGGACTCACTGCGGGTTCGCATGCGCTCAAGGTGCGGCGCTCTCCAAACCGCCGAAGCGCATGAGGTGCCGATGAGGGGGAGAGCTTCGCGCTTTCCCAGCGGCCAAACATGCTCCAGGGCGAAAATCGGAGGGGGCGGAGCTGCCGACCTGAACACAAGCTGCTGGCAGAAGTGGTCAAGCCTGCCGCTTGCGGGCGAGTGTGAGGCAAAGGACCCCCGCGAGCGTGAGCAGCCATGAAGAGGGCTCGGGAATCATCTCATTGTCGGCAAACGTATTGCTGCTGATTCCGACGATTTTGATGTCAGCCTCGCTGTTGTTGTCAATCCGGAGGCCGAAGATCGGGCCACCGGAGCTCCCGGTTCCCTCGAAGAATTTTTTGGCGGAAAAGACCGTGATGGTTTGTGCCTGATCGGCAAACTGACCTGTGGGGGCGTAACCGGTATTCCAATCGTGGGCGGTGTAGGGATCGCCGAAGCCAGTGCCGGGCAATGGACCACCGAGGCGCAGGACATTGGCGGTCGGGTAGGGTTGTCCGTTCTGCATCAAGGCGGTCACGTTGAAGGGGCTGTTTCCCCAGCGCTCGCTGATCATGAAGTAGTCATCCATGCGGAAGGACCTGAGGAAGAGGAGATCCAGGTCCGCAGCAGGCGAGGAAGGGCCAGGCAGGGCGGGAATTACGGAATCATGAAAGCTGAAATTCCGGAGGTCGGTATCCATCGAGGTCCCTGCGAAGGCATCGAGGTAGCCGAGTGGATCGTCGATGCTGCGGGTGACGGTTCCATTCTTATAAACACCGATGCCGTTCGCCGTGAAGAGGTTGGTTGAGGCGTTCGCCACCGATGCGCCGGAGGTGTTGAAAAAAGTAAGGTTGATGCCCACCTGGGCGCCATCGTTGATACGGACGCTTTTGACGACCACCGGCGTGGTTCCGCTAATGGGCAAGGGGGCAATGCCGTGCCCTGGAGCCTCGGAATTCTGAGTGACATCCACTCCATCCACCGTGAGAACCACCTGGGTGATGGTGGCATTGTTATTGCCCGGAGTGACGTCCAAAAAGGTGACTGCCTGAGTCATCGAAGCGCTGAGTCCAAGCAGGCACCAAGGAATCACTTCTCGGACGAAATTCATACCGCGATCCTGATGGATGTTAGGACGGCGTAAAGAGGAAAATTCAGCGTCACCCAAATGTAACGGAATTACGCGGATATTTGTCAGAGCGTGGCCTCGAAATTATTTCAGAAAGCCGTAAAATAGACGACAAGCAGAACTCCCAGACCGAAGCAGAAGGCATAGCCTTGGAGGCTGCCGGACTGGACCTTGCGGAAGATGTTGCCGAAGGATTCCGCCGCGCGGCTCAGGCCCCCGACGAGCAGGCCATTGATGAGCAACTCGTCGAAGAATGCGATGATGGCGGCGAAGGCGTCCTGGAAATAACGCACGAGGCCCTTGTCGTAAATGGTGTCGATGTAAAAGCGGTTCTTGAACAGCGGGATGGAGACCGGGTCCTTTTCTTTTCCGGCGTAGAGGACCAACCCCAAGATCACGCCGATGACGAGCGCGGCGATGGATACGTAGGTGACTGTTCCGAAGTGAATGAGGTGCTCCGGAGCGACGTAAGCCGGAGAAAGCTTGCTGGCGACGAAGGGGAATCCGGCGATGAGTCCCAGCACGGCCAGAATGACCAGCGGACCAACCATCAGCGGGCCGACTTCATGCGCGTGGTCGGCGTTTTCGGACTTGGTTTTCCCCAGAAAGGCGACGACGAAAAGCCGGGTCATGTAAAACGGGGTGAGCACCGCGACGAGGGCGGCGATCCAGAAAAGCGCCGGGTTCTGGTGGTGGGCGGCCTCGAGGATCTGTTCCTTCGAGAAGAAGCCGGAAGTGAACGGAACCGCGATCAAGGCGGCGAAACCGATGGCGAATGTCAGCCCGGTGAGCGGCATTTTTTTCAGCAAGCCGCCCATTTTCCAGATGTTTTGTTCGTGATGGCAGGCGTAGATGACCGCGCCCGAGCCGAGGAAGAGAAGCGCCTTGAACCAGGCGTGGGTGAAGAGGTGGAACATGCCCGCCTGCCCGGCCACGAGGCCCACGGCCATCACCATGTAGCCGAGTTGGGAGAGCGTCGAGTAGGCGAGGATTTTTTTGATGTCGTCCTGCTGGGTGGCCATGAGTGCGGCGACCAGCGCGGTGATGCAGCCGGTCCAGGCGATGACCGTGCTGGCTTGAAGCGCTGTGAAGTGCTCGAAGCCGAGGGTGAATTGCAGGCGGAAGAGCATGTAGACCCCCGCGGCGACCATGGTGGCCGCGTGGATGAGTGCGGAGACCGGAGTGGGGCCTTCCATGGCATCCGGCAGCCAGACGTGAAGCGGAAGTTGCGCAGACTTGCCGATGGCCCCGCAGAAGATGCAGAGGACTGCGGCGGAGAGCACTCCACCAGCGATGGCGGGATTGGCGGCGATGAAGGACTCCAGGCCGCCCTTCATGGAGTCGAAGGCGAGGTGGCCGGTGATGCCCCAGAGCATGAGGATGCCGATCATGAAGCCGAAGTCACCGACGCGGTTGCAGAGGAAGGCCTTCTTGGCGGCATCCGCAGCGGAATCCTTTTGATACCAATGGCCGATGAGCAGGTAGGAGCTGAGTCCCACGAGTTCCCAGAACATGAAGGTCATGATGAAATTGTCCGCCAGCACGATGCCGGTCATGGAAAACATGAACAGGGAAAGCCCGGTGAAGTAGCGGGCCTTGGCCTCATCCTCTTTCATGTAGGCAAGTGAGAAAATATGGACTAACAGCCCGACGCCCGTCACCACGATCATCATGCCGGTGGAGAGCTGGTCGAGCTTCAGGCCGATGTTGATGGAAAAGTCACCGATGGTGGCCCAGTTGAAATGAGAGGTTTCATTTTTCCCTAACAACAACACCGCGATCACGAAGGTCGCCAGCGTCGAGGCCGTCGAGACGAGCGGTGCGAGTCCGGTTTTTTTGAGGACGAGTTGGTTCGCCGCCGCGATGGCCAGCGGGAGGAAGAGGAGGAGCCAGGGAAGGGTCATGAGATGGGATATGGGTGAAGATGCTTATCCTTTGAGCGATGTCAGTTCGTCGGTGTGAATGGTTTGGCGGGCGCGGTAGAGGGCGACGATGATGGCCAGGCCGACGGCGACTTCCGCAGCAGCCACGGTGATGACAAAGAAGACGAGCATTTGGCCTTGGTAATCCGGCAGGCCGTTGGGCGTGGGATTGAAGCGCGAGAAGGCGACGAGCGAGAGGTTGGCCGCGCTGAGCATGAGCTCCAGGCACATGAACACGATGATGATGTTCCGGCGGACGACAACGCCCGCGAGGCCGATGGCGAAGAGGAGTCCCGAGACGAGCAGGTAGTCGTGGAGTGATGCCATGGTTGGTAAATGGTGATGGGTGATGGACCGGTGTTAAGATTTTTGGCGGATGATTGATGATTGGAGAATCAATCCGCCTGGCGCTTGGAGAGGACCACGACGCCGACCGTGGCGACGAGCAGGAGGACGCCGAGGACTTGGAGTGGCATGTTGTAGTCGGTGAAGAGCGTGTGGCCGATGAGGTGCACGTCTGGCAGTTTTCCCTGACCGAGTGTGGTGGCGATCTTGCTGGTGGGTGCGAAACCGGCGGCTGCGGAGGCAAGCGTGGCGGGATCGAGCGGCGGAGCGGTCTTGTCGGGCGTCCGCGAGAGCACGCCGATGAGTTGCACGGTGAAGACCAGGAACAAGGCGATCCCCGAGGCGATCGGGAGCAGGGGTTTGGCGGCTTTTTCCTCATCCTTGAGGTCGAGCAGCATGATGATGAAGAGGAACAGCACCATCACCGCACCGGTATAGACCAGGATCTGGATCACGCCGACGAAGAAGGCGCTCAGGCCGATGAAAAGGCCCGCGAGGCCGACGAAACAGGTGACCACCGCCATGGCGCTGGAGACGGGATTGCGGAAAGCGATCACGGCACCACCGCCGATGAGCATGATGGTGGAAAAAAGCCAGAAGAGGTAACTAGGCATTTGGTAATATGTTATACTTTAATGGTGATTGGTGGATAGGAGACTGCCCTTATCGCTTGTAACCAATAACATCCCACATCATTTCAGTTCGTTCCATTTGTTGACGAGGCCGGTGCGGACGCCGCCGATTTCGTAGAGCTTTTTCTTGTTGTGGACCATGTCCGCGCGTTTGAGGCCGGTGATGAGGTAGTCCTTCCGCAGATAGATCGCCTGTTCGGGACAGACTTCCTCGCACATGCCGCAGTAGATGCAGCGGATCATGTCGATGTCGAATTCGAGCGGGCGCTTCTCCACCTTGGCCCACGGGTCATCGGAGGGGATTTCGCTGGGTTTGATTTTGATGGCCTTGGGCGGGCAGATGAACTCGCAGAGCTGGCAGGACACGCAGCGTTCGCGGCCTTGTTCATCGGTGACGAGGGTGGGTGCGCCGCGGTAGTAGTCGGGGAGGTGGGAGTCCCAGCGTTGTTCGGGGAACTGCATGGTCACGCCGAGTCCGGAAGAAGCGAGTTCCTTGGCTCCCACGGATTTTCCGAGGAGGGTTTTGACCGCATGGGTCATGGTGAGGAAGAAGCCCTTGACGAGCGCTCCGAAGTAGATTTTTTCCCCGAAATTGAGCTTCGGGCGTTGGAGTTTGACGACGGCCATTGGAATTTGAGATTTGAGATTTGAAATTTGAGATCCCCAATTAAGCGCGAAGGACTTTCGGATTCTCTTCGGATACCTTGGCCACCCAGATGACGGCGAGGGTCACGATGACGAGCAGGACGGCACCGATGCCGATGATGGTCTTTTCGAGCTGGGGAGCTGCGAGGATGAGAGCGGCGAGGAAAACATTGATGAGGGCGGCTTCGAAAAAGACCACCCAGCCGAGTTTCATGAGTTGGTCATAGCGGAACCGGGGTACGGTCCAGCGGACGAGGATGAAGAACAGGATGAAGGCGATGAGCTTGGTCATGAAGCAGCCCATGTGGATGAGTCCGCCGAAGTAGAAGTCGCCGATGTGGAGGTCTGTCACGTATTTGTCCAAGCCGAAGCCGATGGACCAGCCACCGAGGAAGAGGGTGATGATGAGCGCCGAGCCGATGACCATGGCGGCGTATTCGCCCATGAAGAACATCGCGAATTTCATCGAGGAATACTCGGTGTGGTAGCCGCCGACGAGCTCCGTCTCGCACTCGGGGAGGTCGAAGGGCATGCGGTTGGTTTCCGCGAAGATGGAGATGGTGAAAATCAGGAAGGCGATGGCGGCGGGGAACCAAAAGAGGACGGTGTTGATGTCGGGGAGGCCGAGCTGGCCATTTTTCCAGAGCGGGAGAAGTAGCCAGCCGTTTTCCGCTTGTTTCTGGACGATGGTGCTCAGGTTGAGGTCGCCGTAGAACATGAGCACGGGGATGATCGACAGGCCGAGGGCGATTTCGTAGGAGATCATCTGTGCTGTGGAGCGGACGCCGCCGATGAAGGGGAATTTGGAGTTGGAGGACCAACCTGCGAGGGTGATGCCGTAAACGCTGAGCGAGGCGACGGAGAAAATGAACAGCGGCCCGATGTCGAGATCCGCGATGACGAGTTTTTCCGTGTGGCCGAAGATCCCGAGGGGCGAGCCGAAGGGGATGACGCAGACGGTGATGAGCGCGGGAACCACGGTGAGCGCGGGGGCCATCCAGAAGAAGGCCTTGCGGACATGGTCGGGGGTGAAGTCCTCTTTGAGAAAGAGTTTCAATCCATCGGCCACGGGTTGGATCAGGCCGAAGAGGTGGAAGTCCTTTTTGAATCCCAGCAAGGTCAGTGGGATGCCCACGCGGTTGGGGCCTACGCGGTCCTGGATGACGGCGGAGAAGCGGCGCTCGAAATAAACGGAGAGCGGCACCAAAGGCAACACCACCACAAAGGTGAGGAGGACGATCTTGGTGACGATGATGGCGAGTTGGAAAATGAGATCCACGGGGAAGATTGGAAGGTTATTTGTTAGTTTTCACCCATTGATCAAGCCGGCGGCTTTGCGGGCGCGTTCGTTGGCGAGCAGGGGGATCTGGTAGCCGGTGTCAGCGATTGGTGTGCCTTGGTGGCCGATTTTCGAGAGGGTGAGTCCGTTGAAGGAGGTGATGTTTTCCGCGATGGCCTTGAAGACATCCTCAATGTTGTGGGCCTCGTTGGGTCCGCCGGAAAGGGCGAGCAGGAGATCGCGGAGGATTTCCCAGTCGTCGCGGACCTGGCCGGTGGGCTCGACGGCGCGGTTGAGGCGTTGGAGGCGACCGGAAAGATTGACCATGGAGCCGCGCTTCTCGGCGAAGGCGGCGGAGGGAAGCACCAGGTGGGCGTGGTCCGCTGTGGCGTTGGCAAGAATGCTGGTCTGGAGCAGGAAATCAAGTTTTCCAAGGTCTTCTGCGGTGAAGCCGGCGTCGGCGATGAGGTCTTCTCCGAGCACGATGAGTGCTTGGATCGCGCCGCTTCGAACGCCGTCGCGGATGGCGTCAAGCTTGGCGAAGGGCTGCTCGGTTCCGAGGACGAGCTGTGCGCCGGTGGTGTTCGGGTTGCGGTCCGCTGCGACGAGCAAGGCGTCTGCTTCTGCAAACCGGGGAACCAGCGTGACTTGGTCAGTGCCGATTTCCGTGGCGAGGGCGCGGGTGAGGAAGAGTTCCTCATTGGTCATGCGCCCGGAGGCGATGATTGCGATTTTTCCGGCCGGATGGGCTTTGATTTTGGCGGCGGCCTCGGTGATCGCGGCGGTCCAGGAAATCGGTTGGTGGCCCTGCGGGCTGGCCGCGAGGGGCTCGGTGAGACGGGAAGGGCTGTCGATGTAGTGGAAATTGAGACGATGGGAGTCGGGCATCCAGGCGGAGTTCACCTCGTCGTTCAGGCGCGGGGTGATGCGGTGGATTTGATTTCCGCGGGTCCAGACGTTGATGTTGGTGCCGGTGCCGCAGTTGACGTCGATGGTGGGGGTCTCCTTGAGGAACCAGACCCGCATTTGGAAGCGGAAGTCATTGGATGTCAATGCTCCGACGGGGCAGATGTCAGCGGTGTTGAGGGAGTAGTTCGAGTCCAGGAGGCGGCCCGGATGGACGGTGAGGGTGGTGTGGGTGCCGCGTTGGGTGAAGCCGAGAACCGGGTCGCTGGCGACCTCGTCCATGAAGCGGATGCAACGGCTGCACATGATGCAGCGCTCGTCATCGAGGCGGATGCGGGGGCCGATCTCGACGTTTTTCGGTTTTTTCACCTTCATGTCCACGAAGCGTGAGACGCCGCGACCGTGTTGGACGGATTGTTCCTGGAGGCGGCACTCACCGGCTTGGTCGCAGATGGTGCAGTCGAGCGGGTGATTGATGAGGAGGAACTCCATGACGCCCTCGCGGCATTTTTCGACGAGTTCGCCAGTGGTGCGGATTCCCATGTTTTCGCCGACGGTGTTGGCGCAGGCGATGACCGGGCGGGGCATCCAGCCGATGATTTCGTAGCCATTTTCATCCCGCTGCGGTTCCTGGCCGGGGGCGGGGCGGGGTGGCATGCCCATTTGAACGAGGCACATCCGGCAGTTTCCGGGTGAGGAAAGCTTGGGGTGGTAGCAGTAGTG
>CALMKO010000317.1 GCA_937867415.1 uncultured Verrucomicrobiota bacterium
GCGGTTTACCAGCCAGGGAATCGAAGTGCCGCGCGTGGTGGTCGTTGCGGGCTGGGCCGTGATCGAAGCGGTGTGAGTGGCTGTCGCCCCTTGATTATTCGTCACGGTGAGCGTCGCAGAGTAGGTTCCGGGCTGGGTATAAACCCGGCTCGCCGTGACACCCGTGGCGCTTCCTCCGTCGCTGAATGTCCATGCGTATGAGGATATGCTTCCATTCGAATCGCTCGAATCCGCTCCGCTCCAGGCCACGGACAAAGGCACCGATCCAGAGGCAGGCGTAGGCTCTGCGACTGCGACTGGGGCCACATTGGCCGGAGTGATTCCGGCGACGAAGACCGGGTCAAAGTTGGTGCCCGTGCTCGATCCCAATTGGATGCTCGAAACGCTGGCGCCCTCCGCGACCCCGAAGTTTGACAGATTCAGCGCCACGCCATAGACCGCTTGGGATATATTGGGGCTGGAAACCCTAAGCGGTGCCCCGCCCAAAGCAGATAAGGTGGTGACGGTAACATCCGCCGTGTTGCCGGCGTTTCGCGTGGAATTGACGTTCGCGTTGACGGTCGATACACCTGTATTCGCGTAGGTTCCCACCGTGCGGGTAATACCGTTGATCCGGGCCTGAAAAGGATCCGCGGGAGAGGTGCCGTTGATTTCCAGCACCACCACGTCAGGTCCGGGGCCGTTCACCAGCGGAGGCGAGAAGGTCAGCGTGATCGCCGCATCACTCACCGCCGGGTTGATCAGCCCCGTGTCGAACAAATAGTCCGAGAGATAACCCACGGCCTGCCCGCCCGTAGTGGGCGTGTTCCCATTGGCGCTCAGCACCACTCCCGCGGCGCTTCCGGCGAACGAGGTCAGGGTGCCCGTCTGCAAACGGTCTCTACCGATAGTCGCGCCATTCACCGTGAGTCCGAGAATTTCATTGCCGGTTCGGGTCATGGCTGTCACCGGGACAGGTGCCAGTCCCAGAGGATCCACGGTGACCGTTATCGTTGACGTCACGATTGCGGAATCCTGATAACCGTCATTCACCAAAAAATCGAAGCTGTCGTTTCCGCTGAAACTTAGGTTTGGGCTATAACGGTATCCTCCCCCTTCCAGCACCAACCTGCCGTTTGTCGGCGGGCGGATAATGACGGTGGTCAGCGCATCGTTTTCCGGGTCAGTTCCCAGGGGGCTCATAACTGCAGAGGTGCCCTGGACCAGAGAAAAACTGGAGGCCAAGGCAGTCGGCGCTAGATTGCTACCACCGGAGGAATCCAACGGGGCAAAAACTCCCTGGCTGGCGGCAATGTAGGTGCCAGTGCCCCGGGTTTCCCGATTGATCGCACGCACCATGTAGATGACGTCACCTGAGCGGGGTGTTGTATCCCGGTAGGTCGTAGCGTTCACCGGGTCCGTGCTCAACCTTGTAAAAGGACTACTCCAAGCCTCACTTCGGTAAATGTGGTAACCGAGCAAGTTGGTTGCGGGAGACGCATTCCAGGAGAGAACCGCATCGCCACCGTCGGCCACAGTCCTCAGATTGGAGGGAGGCGGCGTGACATACATTGTGACCGTCGGATCGCCGTGCAAATTCGCATAAACGCTTCGCGGAATATATTCAAATGACACCTCAAGGGGCCTAAATTGAGGGAATTTATCCATCGGTCCCAGGTTGATCTCTCCGAGCGGTCGCCCCATGGAAAATCCAGGATGCATAATCTCTCCGTAATAGGCGTGAGATACGATGGAACCGATCCCCCAGGTGGGCATGGCGATCAGGCCGCGGATGGCGCTGTTGTTGCGCCAGGTTTCCATCATGTAACTGGCACCGGCGGCGGCAAAAACCACCTTGTAATCGGATTGCGCCATCTGCGTGGTGTTGATTCCCGTCGTGGATTGGACATTGCCGGTCGCACCCGCCACTCCCCAGAGATAACTTGCGGTGTTCGTCACCGTGGACCAGGCGTTTGAGCCCTTGGAGGTCACACTGGCCTCACCGAAATACGAGGTGATGTTTGAAATCGTTGTATTGGGATTCGGCTGGGAGCTGGTCCAAAAACCCTGCTTTTGCGCGACGAGACGGCCATGGCGGAAAGCATGATTTTTATGGAAATAGCGATCCGTCAACTGAAGTTCGGTTTCCGAAAATAACGTAAGCCCTGCGAAATCAATCCGACCCACCATCAACTCGCGCCCCGTAGCGAGATGGACAACATCCCAGCGCAAATCCCCGGGGATGTTCCTCGGTGACGCAGTGGATGAGTGGTTGATGGCATCCCCCCAAGTTTCGTCGGTATCCGCGTAGTATGCATCGGTGGAATGCGCCCGACTGCCATGCCCGTCGGGTCCCTGGCTGCCGGTGAACGGGAGGGTCACTCTTCCGATCAGGATCACCGCCTTCAGATCCGGATGTGCGGCGAGCGTCTGGGTGATCACTTGCTTGGTGGGACGGGGATCCGAAGTCAGACTTGTGGTGCCAGATTCGCCGGGAGGGTTCGTATCGCGGTTGACATTCCTGCGGAGTGTTTTCCAACCGGCTCCGATAAGACTGCGTTCGAAAAGGCTGAGACGTTCCGCCAGCGCCGCGGACATGGTTTCGTCCACAAGCAGCAAGACGGATCCCGGCGCGTCCGGGAGCGGGACTTCCAAGCCACTGGCAACCCAGCTCGACGGGGGGTAAAAATAGAGGGTTGGGGGTAAATGATTGAACATGTCCTGCTGAACGACGGCATACTCATACAGAACTCCCTTTACGATGGTGGTATCCTGATAGCTGCGGGCGTTCGGATCTGTGATTGTGGCGAGTAATGTCATGCTTTGGGTGCCATACTCACGCCGCCAAACCCGCATGGAATTAAAAACTCTAGTCGAAGAGTCGGCCAGCCTCGGCCAAATCAGAGTGACTCTCGGCGGTGAATCCGCCGAGGTCGCAGTCAGTGGAATGATCTGTGAGGTCGCGTGGG
>CALMKO010000318.1 GCA_937867415.1 uncultured Verrucomicrobiota bacterium
CGAGATTTCTGCCTGTCTCGTGGGCTCGGAGATGTGTATAAGAGACAGTTTCAGTGCTTGGCGACCAAGGGAAGTCCAAATCGCCATCAATGGCTTTCATCGATGATTATAATAGTCTGCTTACATTGGCAATTTCACACGGAGGTGTGGCGAGGGCAATAGCCCCGCCACGTGGTTCTTGCAACGAGTTAGGTATGGCGATGGAATCTTATGCTGACATTCTATCATTTGCCACTCAACTGAGGAATCTTCTAACGGACTAATCCAAAACGCGAAATATTGCCGAACAAGCGGCGCCACGCAACCGCTAGGAGCCGTTACGTTGAGATGATTTCCCGTAACTACAACATCAAACCCGTGAGTGACACGCGATCCCGCTCCTAGCGGTGCGTGGGCTCTACGTTCGAATGAACAATGGAATTAGAAAGCACACGTGGAATCTCGCGAATGGATTACCAGACGTCAACCGATGGCTGGCTGGTCCGCTATACCCGCGAAGGGGCCACGTTCAACAAGCTGTTCTCTGACGGCGTGTATGGATCTGCGGAGAAGTCCCGGCTAGCGGCGCAGGAATACTACGATGAGCTTCGCACTGTATTTCCACCTCCAACTTATCAGGAGTTCTTAGCGCTCAATAAGCCCGTTAGTGGCATCCACGGAGTTCGGCGGATGACCCAGAAGACCAAAGGGCATCTTTATGATGTGTGGACAGCACGCTGGTTTCTGAATGGGAAGAACACGATTCGCACTTTTAGCGTCAACAGGTATGGAGAGGAAGGCGCTAGGCAGTTGGCCATCAAGGCAAGAGCAGAGGTCGAGCCTCTGCTTGAGGACCAATACTACGCACGGTATTGGAACTACAGAACGGGTAACAGATTCAACAAGGCGGATATCGTTGACGATCCATTTGCTTTTGAAGGTGCCGAGAAGTTCGTCCTACATCGCCTGGCAGAACGAGACCCTGCGATACGGTTGCTCAAGTTGAAGGCATTTTTGAAGCAGTACGGGAAGCTTTTCTGCGAGGTTTGTAATTTTGATTTTGAGGAGACATACGGACAGATTGGGAAGGGCCTTATCGAGGTGCACCACTTAATCCCCATTTCTCAAATGGAACCCGATCACAAGACGACTATTGCCGAATTGATGTGTATTTGCTCGAACTGCCACTTCGCCGTTCACAATGGCGATCCTGATGCCAATCTTAGATCGCTTCGCATTCTCTTCTCTGTCTCACTCGACAAAACAAAAGAAGTCGAACAAGCCGCGAAATGACAAGCCCTACCAGCCGCCCTGTTTCAATGATTTCCCGTAATTACAACCCTTTCCCCGTGATCGACGTGCGCCGCCGCTGGTAGTGGTGCACGCGCTTCACGTTGGCCTAAAGAAAACATTAAGAAACAAACATGAGCAGTGAGCATGACAGCGAAATCCGAGATCGCCTATGGGTCGAGGTTTGGAATCTGGAATACGATACCGCGTATGCCCATGAAGCCGCAAAATTCATGGTCCGTCGATGGATGAAGCTCGACTTGCTATCCCGCCTCCTTGCGACGCTATTCACTTCGGGATCGGCCATCGCAGGCTGGGCTTTCTGGACAACTACCGGATGGGGGAGAACAAGTTGGATGTTCTTAGCTGGAGCAGCAGCGATAGTCGCCATCGTTGATGGCGTGCTTGGATCGCGACAGCAGATCAAGCGTTATTCCGAACTAAGCGGTTCGTTCGTTCGGCTCATGCATTCATTGCGAGGCGTTTTGGCCGACATGCGTATAGATCCGATCTTCGAGATTCAGACAGTGCGTGCTAAGCACGAAGAGACACGATCTCGATATGCAGAATTACTTGAAACTTACCCGGAAGACTTGTTTTCTAGCGATAACAACGCAATTTCACTACAGAATTTAATCAACCAAAGGAGAGACAATGGCAATAATCAAAACAGCGGGAGCACCACCGAATCCGAGACCAACACCGCCGCCAAGGCCTAAATAAGAAGGTTAACAAGACGGCACATCCAACGGCGGGTAACGTCCTTCTTTGAATTCAGGCTTCCATTCCCGCCGTGGATGGCCTAGACGTAGGTCCTTTTAACACACTATGTTCAAGCACGCTGTTTTAATCATTGCCGCGACCGTCGCAACCACGTTCGGCGCACCCAAACTTCTCTTCGAGGTTCAGCTGCAGGATGTCCCCAGCGGTGGCTTGGTCTGCCAGGTTACCTTTTTCGGCGTCCCACCCGCGCCGGCAACAGTGGACAAGATCGTTCGTGACTCGATTCAGTCGGCTGCCTTGGTCGCGCCGACCCGCGACATCCTCGGGATGGCGTTCCGTGGCGACGACATACTAAACAGCAACCAATATTCGGGCGCACTAGTTTATCGGGCGGCGGACAAGCGTATTGTGACGCTTGAGGAGTCGCGCGGAGTCAAAACTACTGCGGTGGACGCTGGTGCCTACTACGCCGAACTAAAGGAAGATGGGACGTTGGCGGGAATTAAACCGGAAAGGAAGTGGTTATCCCTTTCAATCGTTTTTCCCACCCAGCCATCCGCGCAACAAGCGATCGATTCAGCCGTTTCCGAGATTCAGAAGCACACCACACGCGGATTCGACATCAATGCCGCCCCAAAGATCGGAGACAAGAACGTCAAGACGAGTTGGCAGCAAATCCGCGATCCGAATGGCGGCTTTTTCTACTTTCGATATACAGCGGCAGATCGCACCATCTACAACAAAAGCGCCCGTCTCAAGAAGCTACCATGACGCGCTCACAACACGGGTCTAGCAAGTTGTGCATCCTAGAGGGCCATAAGCGTTTCAATCTCTTTCAATTTTCCTTTCAATAGCTCCCGTAGGAGCACTCAATCGTTGTCCAAGAAACTTTGATCGCAAATCACACTACGCGACAAAATTTAAGATATCTTAACAAATGACGGCCCAGGGTG
>CALMKO010000319.1 GCA_937867415.1 uncultured Verrucomicrobiota bacterium
CCGCCACCATAGCTTAGTTTAGCCCCTCCGTGGCCGAACTTTCGGGTCCGCCTCATAGCCTTAAAAGAGCTCCTGAATTCGTCACTGCAATTGTCTCCGTGAGATAAAGTATAGGCGATAGCGGGAAGGGGGAAGGTGGGAGTGGCACCCGCAAGATATGGGAGGAGAAATCCCTCCATATCGCTGTGGCACATCCGGCACCAAGGAATTTGTTTAAGGTCCTCATCTAGGTTTGTCGTGGGCACTTCAAAAAGCGACGCATTAATTACAACAGTCGAACCGCAAAGGTTCAACATCTGATCACAGGTCATCCAACGCCGCAGATCCTGATACCACAGATAGCCGGACCTGAGTAACCATCCCGCTTGACGTGGTAAACGGCTGAGAGTGTGGACAAAATCCAAGTGAACATAGTCATCGGCATCCAACACAAACCAGTCCGTAATCCCTTCATTCTGCAGGTGGATCATGCCTAGTGCGATCTTTCGATTCTTGTCGAGGATTCGGTCAAAGTCCGCAAAGTTTGTGTAATGTCCCCCTTGCCGAGTAGGAGGAAGTTCGTGGCTTGAGGTAACCCAACCGATTCTTTCTGAATATTCCTCCCATGCAAGATCTGGCCTTTCATGCCCCACCACAACCGCTGCCCAATCATCTGAGCTTTGCCTGTCAAGACTGCGCAGGGTTGCTTCCAGGCACTGGCTCACCGCTTGCCAATCTCGAGAGACACGCTGGGACTTTAGAGGGATAACGATTCCAAGTTTTATTTCAGGGGTATTCTTGATTCGATACATCCAAGGAGAGCAAAGATGACGCCATTGTGTGATATGGAATGCAATTTGTTTCTCGGTCTACATCGGTCGGGAGATATTGGAAACCTACAGGATTGAAGTCGAACAGGGCGGGAAAATTGCATCATGGGGTGGTGGATCATTGCAAAAGAGGATCGAACGAAAGGTGGTAGCAAAGATCGCGGTTCCGCTCACCGATCTTTCTCGCAGGTGTTCCTGCTACGATCGTGTAGGGTTCCACGTCCCGGGTTACCACAGCACCTGCGGCGATCACGGCGCCTTCCCCAACCGTCACTCCAGGAAGAATGGTTGCCCGAAAGCCGATCCAGACTCGATCTCCAATTCGCACTTCCCCCCCGCGGTCGGCGAAGTCCGACGATTGCGGGTTGTGGCCCAAGGTCAGAATACTCGCCTCGGGGCCGATCGAAACATCGTTTCCCAATCGGATTTCATATTTGCGACCATCGAGCAGACATCCGAAATTGATCACGTTACGTTCGCCGAGATAGATTCTTCGTGCATTGAGGAATTTGCAGCCCATTTGCACGCCACTTCCCTTTCCGAGGCTACCCAGATACCACTGTAAAAACAATCTCCGCACCCGGCGTGATGGGCAGCTGCTCAGCCAATGATTGTAGCCGTACGAAAACAGTGTCCCAAGGATGAGTCGTTTATCCATGTGCGAATTTCGAAAAGATCAGGAAGCTTCTAGAAGCAGCTTACGGAAGTGTCTAACCGAAAAACATTCTGTGGCGGTGACGGCTCGACGTTCGGCCTCGTCCCGCAGTTTCGAGAGGTTGTCAATCGAGTATTGGATGGTCTTCGTGAGATCCGCGATGGAATTCTGGTTGCAAGATACTGCTGCGCCGAATTCCAAACCGTGGCTCTCCAAAGTAGTATTTCTTGTCACAACACTGGGAATTCCGTGAATCATCGCCTCGACGAGCACCCGCGAACCGCGCAACGCATATTCCAGACCATATGGTAGAATCATTAAAGAAGTCTTTGCAAGCCAATTTGCATACTCGCCATCGGCAAAAAGATGATTGATTTGCCGAAATCGGAGATCCTGTTTAAGGCGTTCCGGTATTCTCACCCACTCCCCTTCAGGCGTTTGAAAATCTTCCAGCCATTGAACAGCAAAAAGGATGTCTTTCCGCGCACTGGACGCGAGATACTGATCAATGGCAGCCACCAGAATATCCGATCCCTTCTTGAACCGGGCCGG
>CALMKO010000320.1 GCA_937867415.1 uncultured Verrucomicrobiota bacterium
CCGGTCATCGCGCTGGCAGTGGGTGAAACGGACAACACGCTTGACTTCGGGTTCTTCGCAGGAGCCACGATTGGTAACTTTGTCTGGAACGACACCAACGGCAACGGCATCCAAGATGGTGGCGAAAGCGGCCTCGCTGGAGTGCTTGTCACGCTCTTCGATGCAAGCGGCACCACGCCGATCACCATCGATGCAAACGGCAATCCAATCGTTCCCATCACCACCGATGGTAGCGGATCCTATAGCTTCGGTAATCTGCTTCCGGGCCAATACACGGTGAAGTTCACCACGCCCGTCGGTTATGTGCCCACCCTCACCGGAGCCGGCACCGTCGGCACCGATAGCAATGGTCTCAGCGCCCAAAGTCCGGTGCTGACCAGCGGCCAAAGTGATACCACGATTGACAGCGGCTTCATCGGCGTCGTCAGCGTGGGCGATTTTGTCTGGATCGACACCAATGGCAACGGCATCCAGGACCTCGGCGAAGCTGGCCTCGGCGGAGTGATCGTCACGCTCTTCGATGCAAGCGGCAACACGCAGGTCACCACGGATGCGCTCGGCAATGCAATCGCACCGATCATCACCGGTGGCACCGGAGCCTACAGCTTCAACAATCTACCCGTCGGTCAATACACGGTGAAGTTCACCGCGCCGGGCGGTTATGTGCCTACTCTTACCGGAGCCGGCACCGTCGGCACCGATAGCAATGGTCTCACGGGGCAAAGCCCGGTGCTCGCCGCCGGTGAAAATGACAATACGATTGACAGTGGCTTCTATCAACCCGTCAGCCTCGGCGATTTTGTCTGGAACGACACCAATGGCAACGGCATCCAGGACGGCGGCGAAAGCGGCCTCGCCGGAGTGCTTGTCACGCTCTTCGATGCAAGCGGCACCACGCCGATCACCACCGATGCAAACGGCAATCCAATCGCTCCGATCACCACCGGTGGCACCGGAGCCTATAGCTTCGGCAATCTTCCCCCGGGCCAGTACACGGTGAATTTCACTGCTCCGGTTGGCTATGTTCCAACCCTCACCGGAGCCGGCACAGTCGGCACCGATAGCAATGGTCTCACGGGTCAAAGCACCGTGCTCACCAGCGGCCATAGTGACTCCACGATTGACAGCGGCTTTGTGCAAACCGTTGACCTTGCCATCGTCAAGAGCGTGAACAACGCCACACCGTTGGTCGGATCGCCGGTGACCTTCACCCTTGTCGCGACCAACCATGGAGCCGGTAGTGCCACAGGAGTGACAGTGGCCGACAATCTGCCCAACGGTTACACCTTCGTGTCCGCGATCCCTGCTGCCGCTTATGACAACTTAACAGGAGTATGGACGATTGGTGCCATGGCCAACGGCGCTACCAGCACCCTCACCATCACTGCGAACGTAAATTCCAGCGGCATCTATCGCAACCTCGCCACGATCGACGGCAATGAACCGGACCCGAATCCGGATAATGACATTGATGATGCCACCACGACGCCGATCCAGCTCGGAGCCATCACCGGCACGGTCTGGGAAGATACGAACCATGACGGAACGGGTGACACGGCGATTCAGGGGGTGATCTTCTCGTTGGTGGATGGATCAGGAACTCCGGTACTGGACGGCAACGGCCAACCTCGAACGACGAGCAGCCTAGCCGACGGCACCTACAGCTTCGGAAGTCTGCCACCAGGAACCTACGGTGTGGTGCAAACCCAGCCCGGAGGCTTTGTGAGCTTGTCTGACAAGGATGGTGGTGATTTGGACGAAATTCGACCGATCATGGTGACAAGCGGCCAGACCAATACGCTTAACGACTTCGTTGAAATCAGCCGCTGTCCCGACACCTGGGCCGATTGGAAACAACTTTATCCCACGGAGAATGCCGTTGGAAACCCGGATGCCGACGACTATGACAACTTCGCCGAGTTTGCCTTCGCCATGCCTTATGACAACGGCAGCGGTAGCCCGTGGCTTGGCAATACCGCCTGGATCATCCGGCCATCCACGACGATCACCGGGGCCATCGAAGGGGTCTTTGTCCGCCCGAAAGGCGCACCACTCAATGTTACCTATACCCTGCAATATGCTGCTGTGGCGGGTAACCCAACCAATTGGCAGAGCGTGGTGATCGCCACCGGAGGGGCAAGCCCCAATGCGAGTGTTGTGGATAATGGGGATTGCACGGAGACCATAACGATCATCGACCTCGAGACTGTCACGGGTCTTGTGGGCGGCCAAGGAGTGGTTCGCATCATGGCGGATCTCGACGACGACGGCGGTCATGATGAGGTGGATCACACCAGCTTCACCGAGACCGAAGGTTGGACGGAGACCGGATTGGAATTGTGCTGCCGCACCTATAACAACCCATACCTTCGTGAATCGGTCTTCACTGGCACCATCAGCGCGGTTAACAGCCAGACTGTCACCTTCGCAGTCAGCGGCGGCGAGTTGGAGTTGGCAAGCCTGTTGGCTCCGGGAGCCAGCTACTTCATCGAAGTCACCTCCGGCGATCAGGAAGGACACCGTTTCGACGTGGTATCCGGCAGCGGTAACATGCTCACCCTTGCTGTCGATTCTAACATTCACAGCGCCACCGCGCCATTCAACACGCTGGCCGGTGCCCTGCCGCTGAATTTGGCAAATGACACCGTGGCCCTGCGGCGGCATTGGACAATCAACGAGGTTTTCCCGCCGGGTGGCTTTGTGGCGACCGGCTCGCAGTCCAGTGCTGATCAGATCCAGATTTTCGCCGCCGGGGCATGGACGATCTATTGGCTCTTCGATCTTTCCACCTCCGATTTGATCCCGCCTCGTTGGGTGGATGCTGCTGATGGCGCGATGGCTGATAGGGGAGCAATTGTCATTCCGAGTGGGCAGGGAGTGTTCTTCAACAACCGGAACCAGGTGACTTCGCTTCTTAGCTACGGGGAAATCCGCTGGAATCGTTTTGTGCGTCCGCTTGCTGCCGGGTCCAACCTGTTTGGCGGAGGTTATCCTGTCGATCAATCGCCAAATGGTGATGTCATCAATCAACCGCTCGATCTTGGTCGCGCGATGAACTTGAGCACTGGCTTCTTCGGAAGCCGGGACTTCAAGACCGCCGATTCGATTTTCATTTGGAAGGCGGATACCACGATCACTGCCAAGGGTTACGACACCTATTTTTTCCTCAATGGCGCGCCGACCCTGCCTTCGCTGTTACGTTGGGTGAAAGTGGGTGACGCATCCTTGTCGTCTTTCAGTGCGACGCCTTTCCTCTTGGGAAATCGCAGCGTGTTCGTAAGGGCGAAAGACGAGATTCCTCAATACACCGTTCCGCTGCCTTGGGCACCTTGAGAAGGATTTTTTATCAATTTTACTTAAATATCAAAAAAGCCTTTGTTTTTTCAGATTTATGTTTAAAACAATCTCATGCATCCGGAATTTGTCGGATGGCTCTATCGTCATGAAGACCAAAATCATTTCACTCATCACCCTGTTCTGCTTCGCGGTGGCGGATCGTATCGATGCGCAGACCCTCAACTGGGGGAATGTCGTGGGCGAGCCAATTGTGACGAGTGAGGGAAACCCGATTGATAACACCTTTGTTTTTCAGTTGGGCGCCTTCGACGCTGGCTTCGTCCCGGAATTTTCAAATGCCAACCAATGGCTTCAGAACTGGCGGATTTTCGATACCGCTGCGTATGATTCGACCTTTGGCTTCTCTACTGCAACGGCTTACATTCGGGATGGAGTGACCAGTGCTGAGCCAGGTGCCAGCACGCTGAGCTTTGCCGGCCTGGATGCTTATATTTGGATTCGTAATGCCGACGATGCGGTCGAGGGTAGTGAGTGGCTGCTGACACGGGCGTCCACATGGAAGTTTCCGATCACCGGTGGGGATTGCTGCGATACAACGGTGTTGGAATGGAGCGTTTCGGATCTTGATTCGACCACCACACCGATCATCGGCGGGCACAATGGCGTTGTGGGACCGGGTGTCTTCACCCCTCCGTCCAGCACGACGGGGCTTCAAACCCACACGTTCATCCCCGAGCCTTCTTCAGTGGTCTGTGCAATTCTAGCGAGCATGTTAGTGGTCATGCGCCGTCGAAGAAATCACTGAGACCCAATGTTGGCCCGTTTTCACTGGCTTATCGTTGTAATCGGCTTGGCAGGATTCGTGGCCAAGGCTGAAGAGATCCAGTGGTTCAGTGATGCCGGTCAGGTGAATCTTGACAGTCAGAACCAGGCAATGGATGCGGGATATACTTTTGAAATTGGCGTTTTTTCGGGGGGGGTCATGCCGACTCCGCAGAACATAAGTCAATGGTCTGCGAACTGGGTGGCTGCGGATTCCACGACTTTCAATGGGACAGCGCTCCGTTTCAACAATCTCTTCGTGGTCACAAATAACCATGCGCCTTTTGTGGTGGGGGCGAACGCATGGATCTTCGGATACAAAACCACGCCAATCGGAACAGAACGAATTCTCTTCCGAAGTGTCGACTGGACATGGCCCGCGCCCAATCCCATGAATCCATTTGTGATCGAGTGGAACGCAAAAGATGCCACCATCGTGGTCCTCGGTAGCATCAATGGCAGCGGAACACCTTCTCTGATGAAGTCGGCCCGGCAGCAGACGTTTGGCCAATGGCAGACCGAGTATCTCACCGGCGAGCCACTCAATACCCCGAACGATGACCCCGACCAAGACGGCGTCTCGAACGTATTGGAGTTCGTCTTCGGAACCTTGCCGAAAGCTCCGAATCCTCCCACCGCCACCCCAAGCACCCTGGTGGCCGGGAACATGCAAATGAGTGTTCCACGCCGCACGGATCGCCTTGCCAATCTCGTGATAGAAGTTTCGGCAAATCTCATCCATTGGAACTCGGGGGCTTCCCATACGGAAATCATCAGCAACGATGCTTCAGCACTAGTGGTTCGGGATCTCACGCCAATTGATGCGGCCCATCCATGGCGTTTCATGCGATTGCGTGTCACCCTGCCCTAACATTGATGCCGATGATGATACGCAAAAAACGCAGCCACTTCCTGCTTGATGCGTTCATTTTCATGCTCGTTCTGCTGGGTTTCGCTATCAATTTCTATCTCTGGATCACCCACCGATCCGACTCTGGCAGCGGGATCGCGGGTTGTGGAGGTCCGGCGTGTGAAGACGCGCTGGGCTCGCGGTGGGCGTTTGTCTTTGGGGTGCCCGTCACGGTTTTCGGGATGGCGGTCTATGCAGGGTTGATGAGCGCCATCTCGCCGCAGTTCCAGCGGGGCTTTCCCTGGCTCTCGGGAGCGCTCCTAGGCGCGGCTCTTTGGTTCGTATTTGTGCAGGGTGTCTTGATCGGGAAATTCTGCCCATGGTGCATGACCGCGCATGGCGTGGGAACCGGAATTGTAGTTTTGGGGCTCCTGCGTTTCGGGAATTTAAAACATACCGCGATGGCTTCGTTTTTCGTGGTTCTCGGAATCAGTCTCTCGCAGCTCTACGGTCCGCTTCCCGCCTCGCATCGACTTGATGACCGATCGGTTTTCACTCCGGAACCGAGCCCTGCGGTAAACCTGCAGGGGAGAATCATCCGCTTTGACGATGGGAAGAAATCCTACGAAGTCGCTGCCTTGCCACGATTAGGGTCGGCGGATGCCAAGCATGTGATGGTCGAGTACTTCGACTATCAGTGCGAGGCCTGCAAGACGATGTCGCGGTATTTGGAAGCCTTGATCGCAAAGCATCCAGACGCGGTTTCCTGCATCGTTCTGCCGATGCCCCTCGATGGCGCTTGCAACCCCCATGCGCTCGCCTCCAATCAGCACCTCGGGAGTTGTGAGATCGCCCGCATCGCGCTTGGTGTTTGGCGCGAGAATCCCGGCGAATTTCAAAAATTTCATCAAGCCTTGATCGGAAACCCAAGCCTTCAGGTCGCACAGACACTGGCAAGCTCCATGATTCCGCCAAGAGGAGTTTCGCGGGAGCTTTCCGATCCGTGGGCCGACTCGCTCATCCAGAAAAACATCGCAGACTGGCTCCAGCTTTCCGCCTCCACGCCCAAACTTCCCAAGCTCCTGATCCGTGGAAAGCGGATTCTCCATGGTCTGCCCAGCAACGAGCAGGACTTCATCCGAGTG
>CALMKO010000321.1 GCA_937867415.1 uncultured Verrucomicrobiota bacterium
TGAGGCGGAGGGTTTCGGCCGGACTCACCTTGCGTTTTTCTGTGCGCAGGGTTTCGCGGTTTTTCTGATAGTGGCCGTCCTCGCCGTCTTGGACGATGGTCGCTTGATAGGTGCCGGGCGGGAGGAAATCGAGTTTCACGTCGAGTTCGCGGGCTTCCTCATTGGTGGCGGCGCCGACGAGCCAGGTGCCTTTGGCGGATTGGCGGGCCATGACGATGTGCTCGTCGATCACGCCGGAGAGCGTTTTGCTTTCGCGCCATGGCATTTTCTGTGCGGCGATGAATTCGAGGAGTTCCGGGTATTTCTGATAGAACTCCGGGATGTCGGGCAGGATGGTGACGCCGGAAAAAACGATGAGCGTGCGGGCCGCCTCGGCGACCAGAGTCGAAGGCACCTCAAGCGGATTGTCCACGCGGGTGGTGGGTCCCTGGCGGAGGTCGAACATGCCGTTGTTCATATCGAGCGGGCCGGCGAGCATGTTGATGAAGACGGCGCTGACGAAGGTTTTGGGCTGAAAGACCCTTTTGGCGTCGAGTTGTGGCAAGCAGAACTCGCGGGTGACGGCGTTCGGCCAGGTGCGCATTTGGCCGTAGGGGTGGACCGGGCCGTCGTGGAAATTGCAGAGCATCTTGTGCTTGGCGCAGAGTTCAGTGATGAGTCGGGTGCGGGCATGTTTCTCCTCCGGACTTCCGGACATGAAGCCGTATTTCACCCCGGCAGCGCCCCATCCGCCATAGTGGGCGAGGGTTTCCTCAATGGGAAACTGCCGGCCGCCGACATCATTCAGGTAGAGCCAGACGCCGACGTTTTTGGATTTTCCGTAGGCGATGATTTTTTGCACGTCCTTGGCCTTGTCGCCTTTGACCGGATCGGAGTCTTTTGCGAATTCGGGGCCATACCAGTTTGCATCAAGGACGAGATGGGGCATGCCGTGTTCGGCAGAGAAATCGATCATGCGAACCCATGACTCGTAATTCATGCCGTAGTTGAAACCCTCGACCTTCGCGCCATCGATGCGCCAGTCCCAGGTGGCGACGCCGGTTTTGACCCAGGAGAAGTCGCCCTCGGGGTCCGGGTTGAGAAGTTCTAGCAGGTGGGAGTCCACCATCACGCCCGGGCTGTTGCCGTAGAAGATCACGCGCCATGGACCAGCGTAGCCCGGGGCGATTTCGCCGGGAGCGGTGAGCGCGCGGAAGGAGGTCGGGCCGGATTTGGCAAGGCGGAGCGGTTCGCCTTGGCGGAGATCCGCCTCGTGCAGGGCGAGGAAGGCATTTGCGGCGGCTTGCACGGTCATCACCGGTTCGCGATTGCCGCGGAGGGTGCTCAGTTTATCCGGGCCGAGGTTGTGTTCCTCGCCATTGTAAAACCAGGCGGTGAAGTCGCCTGCGAAGTTGTATTCGGTGAGGTCGGCGGTGGCTTTGGCGGAATTTCCTTTGGCGTTTGGCGGGATCGAGTAGCGGAATGCGACGCCATCATCGTAGGCGCGGGCGGTGAGTGTGATGCGGTCAAACGGAGCGCCTGGGCCGGTGAGTTCGATGGTGGCTTCCCGGTAGCGATCGGGGACTACGGAGCGTTTTCCCCAAAGCGGTTTCCAAGTGGAATTGACGCTGCGGGTTTGGGTGTCCGCGATTTGCCAGCCGTTTGCAGGGGCTTTGCCGGCCGGGCCGAAGTCGAGGCCGAGGGCGGAGTGGGAAATGAGCGGCGTCCCATGCGCATCCAGCGAGTAGCCGAAGGTTCCTGAATCGGCGGTGGATAGGCACAGCACCAGTTTGCCGTTCGGGCTGATGAGTTGGATGGGAGCGGCGGCGGTGTATTGGGCGCTATGAATGGCGAGGATGGCGGAGCAGTAGAGCAGGGTGTATTTCATGGAAAGCATGTGGAGATGATGACTCGACGCGATGCCTGTGGTTCGATGCTGGGTAATGTGGCAAAGGGAGTGGGTGGAACGAATGCGGACAGAAGGCTGGACGGAAGATGAGACAGGCGGGACGCGGAAACCCAATCCTGTCTCTTATACACATCTGACGCTGCCGACGATCTACTCTGTGTAG
>CALMKO010000322.1 GCA_937867415.1 uncultured Verrucomicrobiota bacterium
CCCACCTTCAGAAAAAATCATCAGCCACTTTTACAGAAAAAACTTTACGCGGTCCTTCATTTTCAATCCATGCGATTAAGGAATTTTCAGATTTCATTTTGAAATTGTCACGAACTCCTCATCGCGTCACTGACAAGCCTCGCACTCTCCCCCGTTGAGCACCGCGTCGATGCTGCCCTTCTCCGCTGAAGCTTCGAAGGACAGGCAGATGTTTGCAGATGGAGAGGCGCCGGGTGAGCGGTGAACCGGGAGCATGGTAGATGAGGTTAGAAGTGGTTTGTTAAGAGTTATTGGGGAAGAGGGGGAAGAAGTTTGCTAGTTTTGACTGGGGTCCAAGCGGGTAGCGGCTTCGCCGTGGAGGATGAGTTCGCTAGCGCTCACCCGGCGTTCAGTTTGAAGTTTTCAGGGAAGAGTTGTCTGTGACGATTTCTTTTGGTGGAGGAGTGTAGAAGATTTAGATCCAATCTCATTGTTTGTAGAGCTATCAATCAGGTAGCAGTTGCCAAGGGGATTTTTGGATAGATGCCAAGGTTGGAGGATGCAGGAGTTTAGAACGCTGGAAGAGGTGCCTACCCGGCCTGGGGCTGGGGTTTTCCCTTGGCCATTTCACCCGGTTGACGGAAGGAAATCGAAGGGAGGGAGAGAATCCCGTGGATAGAGCGGGCGGTGAATCCGGCAATCATTTCGCGGCAGGCACCGTAGAGAATCGAGGTTGCGGTGACACGAATAAGAGCCTCGCGGTTCTTCTCGTTGAAGTTCTCATCAATTTGAAATCGGCCTTCTGCGGTGATCTTGCCTTGGTAGGTAGAGGGTTCCTGTGAATTCTCCGGCAGGAACTCGACTGTAAGGATAACTTTCCAAGAGAGTGGGTCTTCCTCTGCGGCGAAAAATTCGTGAGATGTCTTCAGAGTAAGGGCGCCACCCGTGCAGTCGCCGTCGGTGGCAAGGCACTCGAAGGCGAGGAAGCGGTGGCTGAGAATCGACAGTGGTGACGTGCTATGCGGCATGGGCTTCGTCATCATTTCCGGGTTTCTCCATGGCGAAGCGTGTGTCAGCCTTTTCCACAGGTGAGCAGGCGGGCACGAAGGAGATGTGCACGTCTTCGTCGCGATAGGTGATCCAGCGAACCTTGTGATCCTTTGGAACAATGGTCATCTCGAAGTCGGCATCGACGGCTTCGGCTGCGCGCATGAGGGTCTCGATGGTGAAATTGTTCGTTCCGTCCATCATGGTGGTGACTCTTGCCGAGCTGACTCCCATCTTTGCCGCGAGATTGGTGCGGTTCAGGCCGAGTGCCTTCATCCGATCCAGAAGCCGTTCAACGATCAGCAGCTTTTTTACGGTGACCTTCTGATCAAATGCCAGTGGAGCAGTGAAAAATTCCTGCACTGCATCCAGCGGGCGGTTTTCGATAGTGATCTTCATGGTTTTATTGAAATGTAGCGGGCGGTGACATCGGTCCGGTCTTTCAGCGAGAGATAGTGTTCGCGGATTTTGGAAGCCTTCTTGATGTCGGAATCCTGTTCCTTGCTGGTGTTCTTGGTGCCTCCATTGGTTGCAACAATGAGTTTCATCGGCTTACCATCGCCAATCTGATCCCGGAAGCAGTAGAGGCGAATTCCGGGAACTTTGATTTCGTAGATTCCCGGAGCAACGCGCTTAAATTTGCGCTCGTTGTGATAGGCTTCCACTGCGGTGATGGTGGCCATACTGGTTTGGAGGCTTTTTGCTGCACGGGGATTCGAGGTAATCAAGTCTGCGAGAAATTTGTCTGAGGGAGCATCGTCACCCAGTCGGAGGGTAACGACACTACCGCATGGGCCAACATAGATCTCTTTGAGGACGATTTTCAAGAAATTTTTAACGTTTAGATTAAAAAGTCAAAATTTCATTGATTATCAGTCACTTGCCTCGAAATCTCGAAGTGCTTTAGATTTGATGGCTCATTGGCACGCCTCGCAGGTTCCACCGTTGAGCATCGCGTCGATGGAGCAGGCGTTCTTTTTCTCCGCGGTGAAGGTTTTGGCACCGGCGGCGGTAGCGGCGGTTTGGGTGGCCATGACGCCGCGTTGTTCCTTTTTGACGTCGATGGTGGGCATAAGTTTGGTAGTTTTCAGTGTTCAGTTTTCAGGAAAGAGGAAGAGGGCGTTTACTGGCAGGCTTCGCAGGTGCCGCCGTTTAGCATTGCGTCAATCGAGCAGGCATTCTTTTCGGCTGCGGTATATTGCTTGGCTTCGGCTGCGGTGGCTGCCGTTTGAGTCGCCATCACTCCTCGTTGCTCTTTCTTCACGTCGATGGTCGACTTTTCGATGTTGCTGGCTTGGAGGGTGCGGAGGTAGTAGGTGGTTTTGAGGCCTTTGTCCCAGGCGCGGCGATACATGTGGGAGAGGGTCTTCATCTCGGGGGTGGCGAGGAAGAGGTTGACGCTCTGGCTTTGGTCGATCCACTTCTGGCGGCGGGCGGCGGCGTCGATGATGTATTCGTAGTCGATGCCGAAGACGGTCTTGTGCTTGTGCTTGAGGGCTTCCGGGATGTCGTCGATGGCGTCGAGCTCACCGTCGAAATACTTGAGCTGGTCGAGCATTTCCTGGTTCCAGAGGTTGGCCTTCTTGAGGTCTTTGACGAGCTCGCTGTTGAGGACGATGAAGTCGCCGGAGAGGTTGGATTTGACGTAGAGGTTCTTGTAGTTCGGCTCGATGCAGGGGGTGGTGCCCATGATGTTCGAGATGGTGGCGGTGGGGGCGATGGCGAGCACGTTGGAGTTGCGCATGCCGTGTTTGGCGATTTTCTCGCGGACGACGGACCAGTCCATTTTCCCGCCGCGGGGGACGTCGATCTTGCGGCCGCGCTCGGTCTCGAGGAGATCGACGGTGTCCTGCGGGAGGAGGCCGCGGTCCCATTTGCTGCCTTTGTAACTGCTGTAGGTGCCGACTTCGGAGGCGAGGTCGCTGGACGCATTGTAGGCGTAGTAGGCGATGGCTTCCATGAACTCGTCATTGAACTCGACGGCGGCATCGGAGGCGAAGGCGAGGTTGCGCTTGTAGAGGGCGTTCTGGACGCCCATGACGCCGAGGCCGATGGGGCGGTGGCGGGTGTTGGCGGTTTTGGCGGCTTCGGTGGGGTAGAAGTTGATGTCGATGACGTTGTCCAGCGCGCGGATGGCGACGGTGATGGTTTCCTTGAGCATCTCGTGATCGAGCGCGCCGTCACGGGTGATGTGGGTATCGAGGACGACGGAGCCGAGGTTGCAAACGGCGGTTTCGTCGGCGGAAGTGTTGAGGGTGATCTCGGTGCAGAGGTTGCTGGAGTGGATGACGCCGCAGTGGTCCTGCGGGCTGCGGACGTTGCAGGGGTCCTTGAAGGTGATCCATGGGTGGCCGGTTTCGAAGACCATCTTGAGCATGGATTTCCAGAGCTCGAGGGCGGGCAGGGGGCGCGACCAGATTTTGCCATCGGCGGCCATTTGCTCGTATTCGCAGTAGCGCTGCTCGAAGGCGGAGCCGTAGAGGTCGTGGAGATCGGGGACTTCGTTGGCGCGGAAGAGAGTCCAGGTGCCGCGCTCTTCCATGCGTTTCATGAAGAGGTCGGGGACCCAGTTGGCGGTGTTCATGTCGTGGCAGCGGCGGCGCTCGTCACCGGTGTTTTTGCGGAGATCGAGGAAGTCCTCGATGTCGTTGTGCCAGGTTTCGAGATAGGCGCAGCCGGAGCCGCGGCGTTTTCCGCCTTGGTTGACGGCGACGAGTTGGTCGTTGTGGAGCTTGAGGAAGGGGATGATGCCTTGGGATTCGCCATTGGTGCCCTGGATGTAGCCGCCGGTGCCGCGGACGGCGGTCCATGAGCCACCGAGGCCGCCGGCCCATTTCGAGAGGAAGGCGTTTTCCGCGATGCCGCGATACATGATGGACTCGATGGAGTCGTCCACCTTGTAGAGGTAGCAGGAGGAGAGTTGGCTGTGGAGGGTGCCGGAATTGAAGAGAGTGGGGGTGGACGAGCAGAAGCGGCGGCCTTTGTAGAGGTTGTAAAGGCGGATGACCCAGCCCTCCGCGTCTTTTTCCTCACGCTTGAAGAGGCCCATGGAGACGCGCATCCAGAAGAACTGGGGAGTCTCGATGCGGCGGTGCTTGCTGCCGGTTTTATCGACGATGAGGTAGCGATCGTAGAGGGTCTGGATGCCGAGGTAGTCGAAGTCGAGGTCGGCGGTGGGATCAAAAGCTTCTGCGAGTTTGTCGAGGTCGTATTTGTCGAGCAGTTCGGGATTGAGGCGCTTGATGGCGACGCCGTGCTTGAGGTAGGACTTGAAGGCGGCCTTGTGGGCTTGCTTCAGTTTGTCGATGCCATCGCGGGTGATGGACCAGTCGAGGACTTCTTCGTAGATGTAGGAAAGGAGGATGCGTGCGGCGAATTTCGCGAAGTCGGCGTCTTTCTCGATGAGGGCCTTGGCGTTGAGGATGATGGTGGATTTGAGGTCCTTTTCGGAAATCTCGTTGCCGACGGAGCGGCGGAGTTCGCGTTCGATTTCGATTTCATGGATGTTGAGATCGAGGCCGATGGAGGCGTAGGCGATGCGTTTGCGGAGGTCGGTGCCGTCCCAGAAGGAGGAGATGCCATCGTCGGAGGTGACGGTGACCATCATTTCCTGGGCTGGGTCCTCGGCATTTTCCTCCTCCTCGCGGCGCATGCGGGCGCGCTCGTCGCGGTAGCGGACGTAGTGGGTAGCGGCCTTGAAGTAGCCTTGGCGCATGAGTTCCTCCTGGACCATGTCCTGGACATCCTCGATGTGAACGAAGGATTGGTCGCCACGGCGGATGCGGTCGGTGACGCCCTTGGCGACCTCGACGGAGGGTTCGGGGTTTTCCTTGATGGTGAGGAAGGCCTTGCGGACGGCGATTTCGATCTTGGTTTCCGACCAAGGGACGACGTTGCCGTTGCGGCGGATGAGGCGGACGGGAAGGGAGTGCGGGCCGGTGTGGACATCGACCGACCCGGTTTTCTCCATGGAGCGGCGGAAAGCGAGGGACTTGGCGACGTCGTAGGCTTCGTTTTCGAGCAGGGCCTTTTCGATGAGCAGGTAGAGATCGGCCTCGGAAAGGCGGAGGCGGCCGCCGGTTTCGAGGGTCTTCATGAGCGAGGCCGCGACGGAGTGGGCCACGTCTGAGACGAAGCGGCGGTTGTCCTCGGTGAAGATGGATTTTTCCTCGTGGCTGCGGGAGATGAGGAGGTCGGTGAGGGAGTTCCCAATGGCGTCGGCGACGTCCTCGAGTGAGAATTGGGAATCGATGGTGCCGCGGGTGACGATGATGTCCGGGTGGACGGTGCGTTTTTCCTTGGGAAGCACATCGCGCCAGGCGTAGCCGCGGTCGGCGATGGAGAGGGAGAAACGGTCACTGATGACTTGCTTGAGGAGGAAGTCTTCGTCGGGATTTACGGCGCGGTACATGGGAGAGAGTTTGCTAGTTTTCAGTGTTCAGTTTTCAGGGAAGAGAAGAAGAGAAGAAGAGAAGAAGAGAAGAAGAGTTTGCTAGTTTTCAGTGTTCAGTGTTCAGTTTTCAGGGAAGAGAAGAAAAGAAAAGAGAAGAGAAGACTGGGGTGTTAGGGCTTTTGGAGGCGGCGGGAGTCAATGCTGCGGA
>CALMKO010000323.1 GCA_937867415.1 uncultured Verrucomicrobiota bacterium
GATGGCGGAACGGGAGGGATTCGAACCCTCGGTAACCTTTTGAGCTACGTTCCCTTAGCAAGGGAGTGCTTTAGACCACTCAGCCACCGTTCCGTAATAGCAGGTCGGGATGTTTGAACCATAGCCAAGGAGACTCGTCAACCCTTGGAATAGAGAAACCGACCTGAAATGAAAAATCCCCGGTTTTATTCGACGACGGCCGTTTCCCCCGATGACTCCGGCGGGACGGGCGCGGCCTCCGGCTCATGGGCAGGAGCCTCGGATTCAAGCACCGGAGCCGGAATTTCTTCCTGCACGGGAGACTCCGCAACACTCGCCTCCGGCACGGCAGTCTCTTCAGGCACGGCAGTCTCCTCAGAAGCGGTAGACTCTGCACTTGGAGCATCGGCCTCGCCCTCGGCCTTCGGTTTCTTGTTCTTGCGCTTTTTCTTTTTCGGCTTCTTCGGCTCGGCGTTGGGATCGGCCACCGCCGCCTCCCGGACGTCTTGCACGACGAGCGTATCATCCGTGAAGAGCAGGATGTGCCCTTGGTGGAGCAACCAGAAAAGATCCGCCGCATATTCCGCAGGCGGGGCGGTGCTGCCTTCAGGGAGCACCGCCTGCCACAAGCCTTCGAGCTTGGCGGATTTGTTTTCACGGATCCAGGTGACCATTTTTGCCGGACGCTCAGCGAGCACGGCATTGAGCGCCAACGGATGCGGGCGGGCCGGGCCGGTGTGCAGCTTGCCGGATCGTTTGAATACCGGCAAATGCTCGGCTTCCACCGCGCGGCATACCGCGGGAATCAAGATCGCGGGGTGATTGCGCGCGTGCGTTCCCGCAATCTTCAGCGAGGTGAGGAGGGCTGGTGACAAGTTCTTGGCCGGGATGGCTCCGGAGACATCCGCCGTCCGGACTTCCTTAAATGCCTGGTCGAAGCAGCGCGCTCCAAACGCCCGCTCCGCCTCCGCCCGATCATCCATCCATGAATCATCGCCATCTCCCTTGATCCGCCAACGGGTCTTGATCTTCATGGTTTCAAGCCACGCATTCACCGCCTCTTCTCCGCGCTCCGTCCGGACTTTCGCCGCGTAGGCCTCGAAGGGCATTCGTGAAAATTTCTCGCGATGCAAACGCCGGAGATTGGTCTGATAGAGATGGAAATTCACCGGCCCCAGCCACTCCCCGGAAATCCCACAACGTGCGATCGCTTGGAAATTCCCCGTCGGTGGATCCACCTCGACCGTCTCCTCCTCGATCAGCTCACTCCGCATTTCAGAGTTCCAAAGATGCTGGACCGCTTCCGCACGGCTCAGGAAAACCGACTCCTCCAGGATCCCCTGAACCAGCGGAGGAGAGTTGTCCAATGCTTCAAAAACCGCCCGGCAACGGGCCTTTTCAGCGAGTAAAATCTTGGCAACATCAAACAACGGATAGACACGCGCCACTTGATGCACTTCCTTGCCGATCAGATGCACCGCCTGTGGATCCGGCGCGATGCTCACGCGCACTCCCTCCGCCGGTGGAACTTCTTGTTGCCGTGGCGGCGGGCCGTCACGCCGGTCTTGATAAGCTCCACCACGCCCCCCTGGGGAGCGTCTCTCGCCACCATCCCGCGCCCCGCGGTCTCTGAATCCCCGCTCGCGATCATCCCGCCGGGGTGGGCGATCTTCACCCCTTGGAGAGGCCTTGGGTTTACGCTCAGACTTGTCTCCAGCATCACGCGCCCACGAGGGACCGAGGGCAAAGCTGGATAAGAGGCTGTTCAATGGGTCGGTGTCAGAATCACTCACGCGGCAGAGTCTAGAGAAGGAATTTGGAAATGACAAACTCCGCTTGCATCAAAATATCACGGGGATTTCGGGGTCCAGAAGGGCCAGAATCCGGCGGGTCGCACCGTGGTGGCAGTCAAGCAGGGCACTCGCGCGCTGCGTCAGTTCCCGGGCGCGCAAGGGATCCATCACCGCGTGGATCGCCGCGGGAAGCTCACTTGCATCCGCCAAGGAAATGCAAGCATCCGCCGCGATCAAGCGCGCCACGAGTGGCTGGAAATTCTCCATGTGCGGCCCGAGAACCAAGGGTTTTCCCGCGAGAATCGCCTCGCATGGATTTTGCCCGCCCGTGGAAAGAAAGCTTTTCCCGATGATCACCGCATCGGCATGGGCGGTCCAATCCGCCAGCTCGCCCGTGCTGTCGATGACCAGCACGGGGCATGAGCCAGCCGCTTCCGCCGGCTTCTCCATCCGCGATCTGAGACAAACGGAAAATCCCGCATTGACCAAGTCCGCGCGCACCTCCGCACGGCGCTCCGCGTGCCGGGGGACCACCACAATCAATGCTTCCGGCTGCGCCTCACGTATGGCCGTCGCCATCAGGACGTCCTCGCCGGGATGGGTGCTTGCGGCCAGCACCACCTTGCGCCCCGGAGCCACGGCATCGATGATCTCCTGAAACTCCCCCCGCCGCTTGGGAAGCGCGCCACTGCCGGGATCGAATTTCAAACTGCCGGTCGCATGGATTTTCTCCGGGGCGACACCCAGTTCCCGCCAAATCCCGGCGTCTTCCGGTTCTTGGATCGCCACGGCATCCAGCAGCTGATAGATCGGCCGCAGCCAGTCTGCAAAACGCTTGAAACGCGCGGCGGAACGCGGAGACATCCGCGCGTTCACCAAACGCACCGGAATCCCTCCACGCCTGCATTCCAGCAACAAATGAGGCCACACCTCACCCTCGATGAGAATGATTTGCGAGGGCTCGAAGCGCTGCAAATACCGCCGCACCATCCAGCGGAAATCCAGCGGGGAATACGTCACACGCAGGCCGGGCAACTTCGCGGCCGTCGCCACGGCGTGCCCCGTAGCGGTGCCGGTCGCAAGCACGAAGCGCCGCTCAGGCTCGGCCACCAACCACTCGCGGATGAGCTTGAGCGCCAGCAAGGCCTCACCCACACTCACGGCATGCACGTGGACCCCGCCGCAGGGTTCCCGCCCCTCCGGGATCTGATAGATCGAAACCCGCTCACCCAGGCCTGTGCCGAAACCACCGCGCCGCAACATCTTCACAAGCCACCCGGGAAACGCCGCGATGAACAACAACGGCAACAACAGGCGGTATAAAGTCAGGGCGGTGAACAGACGCATCGCCGCAGAGGCTAGCCACCCGGGTCGGGCACGTAAAGCCGGATGCGCCGCCCCTGGAACCGCCCCGCCGGGACGCATCCGAGCTTGCACTCACCGCCGCAATCTTGTTCACTCGGTGCCACATTCCATGAAATCGCAGCCCCTCCACCCCCTCACCCGCGCGCTTGCCATGCTTAGCGCCTTGATCCTCTCACTGAGCACTTCCTTCGCGGCCGTCGGTGATGGCCCAAGGTCTTACATCATGACTCCTGAGGGGTCCCAACTCGTCTCGCTTTACGGGCTTTTCATCGATGGCAACCAGGCCCTCAACCCCGGAGTCACCTCCAACAATCTCGACATCGAGGTCGATGTCGGAGTATTGCAATTCACCCAGGCGTTCTCGCTTTGGGGAAATGCCTGTGGCGCCTTCCTGATCGCGCCGATGGGCTCGACCGAGGGCACTTTCAATTTCAACAAATTCAGCATCTCCGGAAAAAGCTCGGGACTTGCAGACATCCAGCTGGGTGGCATCTTCGGAATCTACGGCGCACCCGCCCTACCGGTCGCGGATTATGTGAAATACGATCCCGGCCTGAGCGCGGGCATCCTCACCAAAATCACCGCACCCACCGGCGAGTATGACGCGAACCAGGCCATCAACCTCGGCGCGAACCGCTGGGCCCTGCAGCTCGGAGCGCCTGTCGCCTACTATCTCGGAGACTCCTTCCTGGATCCCCAGCTCACCACCTTTGAATTCCTGCCTTCCGTGTTTATCTTTGGTAATAACTCCGACCCCTTTCTTGCCGACGACTCGGAACAAGACCCGCTCTTCCAAATCGAAGCCCACATCACCCGCAACCTCAACAAAATGTTCTGGGTGTCCCTCGACGCCACCTTCGAAGCAGGTGGTGAAACCTCGACGGACGGGGTGTCCGCAGATGATCAAAGAGAAGCCTTCGCACTCGGCGGCTCGGTCGGCATCAATTTCAGCAAGACCTTCTCGGCCAATGCCAGCTACGGCAAAGTCGTCAGCCGCAACGACGATGGACCGGAAGGAAACCTTTTCCGGATCAAACTCGGCCTCATTTTCTAAGTCCTGACCGCTCGCTGAACGATCTCACCGCCAAACCCGCTGCGGATGGCTCCATCACCATCCATTTCGGTGGCGATCCCACGGCTGTTCCAACCTCCTTCCGATCACTCCGGACTGGAACTACACCGTGCGGCTATCCCGCCCACATCAGGAAATCCTCAATGACACCTGGAAATTCCCCGAGGCAACGCCCGTCCCCTGAAGACCGCCGAAACAGGCGCTTCACCGAAGGCAAAACAGGTTTCCCGGCGGCAATCCCGCTTGAAGATCTCCATTGATATCTCGGATTTCTGAATTAGACTTCGGGTTCGTTCAACCCTGATACAACCCATCATGCAGCTTAAGAAAGCGGAGGCGAAGATATCCGTTAGATTCTCCCGACATCGCAAGGACGGCCGCGTTGGCTTCCCTTTGATCGCACTGGCATACTCCATCCTTTTTCTCTCATCAGCCTTGGGTCAGGCGGACAGGCCGCGGGAATTCGCCAAAGGCGCCTTGAAGCGGTTTGATGAATTGCCCGCAGGGCGCTTCCGCACGCAGCTCGAAGGGCTGCCACCCCAGGCGAGGGGGCGCGCGCTTGGCTGGTTGCAGGACCTTCATTTCCCGGCGGAGGATACCGCGTCCATGCAGGTGGATTCGAGCGGCGGTGTCTGCTACGCCTGCAAATTCGGGCATGCCCATGTGGATCCCGTGCCGGCACCCGCAGAAGCCGGCCCCGTCACTTCCCAAGCGGCCGTTCCTGTCGAACCCTTTCCAGACGGCCTCAAATTCCACAGCAGGCCGGGTCTGACCAAACGCATCTATATCAACTTCGTCGGCCAAACGGTCTCCGGCACGGCATGGAACACCTCGTTGGGCCGCACCTCCATCACCGCGCTGCCCTTCAGCACTGACGCCGACACCACCACCTTCAACGATGCCGAGCAGGCCGCCATCAAGCGCATCTGGCAGCGGATGGCCGAGGATTACGCCCCTTTTGATATCGACGTCACCACGGAACGTCCCACCACCGTCAACAATACCACCGCCATCGTCCTCATCACCCGGAATACCGACTCGACCGGCGCGCCAAACCCGGCAAGCGCCGCTGGTGGAGTGGCCTATGTGAACGTCTTCGGAGCATTCAACTTCATCTCAACCTACAGCCCTGCCTGGGTCTATCACAACAATCTGGCCAACTCCGAGTCCTATATCGCGGAGGCCGCGTCGCACGAGATCGGACATAATCTCGGCCTTTCGCATGATGGAACCACCACCCAGGATTACTACGGAGGTCACGGCGGCTTCAGCGACCCGATTTCATGGGGACCCTTGATGGGCACCGGTTACGACAAAAATGTCAGCCAATGGTCCAGAGGCGAATACCTGAATGCGAACAACACCCAGGACGATCTGGCAACCATCGCCTCCAAGACCGGCTACCGCACCGATGACCACGGAAACACCCAAGGCACGGCCCGCCCACTCGTGATCAGCGGTGGCACCACCATCACCTCCACCACGCCGGAAAATGATCCCACCAATTCCACACCCTCTAACAAAGGGGTGATCGAGCGGAACACGGATGTGGATATCTTCTCTTTTACCACCGGCTCCGGCACCGTGCAGCTCAACGTCAACCCATGGATCCAACCGGCGGGCACCCGCGGCGGCAACCTCGACATCCTGCTCGAACTCTACAATTCATCTGGCCAGCTCATCACCTCCGCCAACCCGGGCAGCCAGACCACGGCTTCCATCAGCACGACTCTCGCCCAAGGCCAATACTTCCTCCATGTGCGCAATTCCTCCACCGGCACCCCACTTGCCACCTCGCCAAGTGGATATACCTCCTACGGCTCCATCGGCCAGTATTTCATCAGCGGAACGGTCGTGGATCCGGGCTCGTTTGTGGTCGCCCCAGTCGCAGAATCACAAACAATCGACCTCGACCAAGCGGGACAACTCACCCACACGTTCACCATCAGTTATACCGACAACGCCGCCATCAACGTGGCCACCCTCGGCACGGGCGACATCCGCGTCACCGGGCCGGGAAGCTATGACCAGATCGCTACGTTTGTCTCGGTCGATGTGGCGACCAATGGCACTCCCCGCAGGGCCACCTACTCCGTCGCCCCCGCCGGAGGAGGGGCCTGGAGCGCGGTCCATAACGGCACCTACTCCATCAGCATGGTCGCCGGTCAAGTGCTGGACACCGAAAACGCCTCCGTCCCCGCAGGAACGCTGGGGCAGTTTCAAGT
>CALMKO010000324.1 GCA_937867415.1 uncultured Verrucomicrobiota bacterium
GCAAGCCTGTAGCGGCGTCTCTATGAGCGCCGGAGCCAAAGAAAAAAGCGGGAACTGAAGCGGACCCGAAAGTCCGGCCACGGAAGAGCTAAGTTAAGCTATGGTGGCGGGGTGCGCCTCAGGTTGAGGGAGCCTTTGACCTGCCGGTCAAGACCCAGGAAGAACGGAAACGGACAAACGGATTCGGCAACTTTCTCTTGGACGACGGCTTCCCAATGATCCGGTTCAGCGTCTATGCCAGACCCTGCGTGACCTTCGCCCGCCAGGAGACCCACCGCCGCCGCGTGCGACTCGCCGTGCCGGACGAAGGATTCGCGCGTGCCATCTACATTACCAAAGCGCAGTGGGAGAAGGCCTTCATCATCCACGGCAAGCCTGCCAAAGAAATCTCTGCGGAAGAAATGCCCGAGCAAGATTCTACCGTTTTCTTTAACGATCCATCAATCGTTGGAAATGAAGGCCGGAAGAGGCATGGATGATGCCCCCGGTTTCTGAATCAAGGCAAAGCGAAATTCACGACCCGCAAAATGCGCTCTTCAGGTTGCTTACAAGAGGCCTCAAGAGACCCGTTTAACAATGGCTTTCCGGGGGCGGGGGCTCGCGGGTCAGCACGCGGGCGTCACAGGCAGCGGTCTTTGCTTGCCGCCGTGGCGGTTTACGCTTGAAAGTGCGGGGGATTTGCCGTGACTGGTCGGGCCTTCCATCATCCATGAATCCGCTGCAATCTTCCGTGAACGCCCTGGGAATCGAAAAACTGGAGCGGCACCTTTTTCTCTGCGCGGACCAGACGGAGGCGAAGTGTTGCAGCAAGGAACGAGGGCTGGAGTCTTGGGAGTATCTCAAGAGGCGCTTGAAGGAGCTTGGACTGGCCGCCGGGCTGGAGCCGAAGGTTTTCCGGACCAAGGCGAACTGCCTGCGCGTTTGTATGCAGGGTCCAGTCGCCGTGGTGTATCCCGACGGTGTTTGGTATCACTCGTGCACGCCGGAGGTGTTAGAGCGGATCATCCAGGAACACCTGATCGGAGGAAAGGTCGTCAGCGAGTTTGCTTTCGCGCGGAATGCGCTCAAGAATCCCTCATGACCGCCGCGCTGGAAACCATGATGCTCGCCTTTTCCGCAGACGGCGGGATCACGCCCCCGTCGCGGGCATTATTCATCGGCGCGGAGCCGCATCCGGAACTGGTGAAGTGGCAGGAAATCACCGGCTGGCAGCCACTCAAGCCGGCGGCAGTGCGGTGGGAGCAGGCGGGATTTCCCCGTCAGGATGCTTTGCCGGAAGGAAAATGGCCGCTCGTGCTGGTGCTTCCCGGCAAGTCGCGGGACGAGGCGCTCGGGTGGTTCGCGGCAGCGCGTGAGCGGTTGGAACCGGGTGGAAAATTGGTCGTGGCCATGCCCAACACCGCGGGTGCCGGACGCTTTGAAAAGGAACTGGGCAAGGCGGCGGGGGCGATCAGCTCCATCCAGAAGCACAAGTGCCGGGCGTTTTACGCGACGGAGGACGGCCGGTGGGATGCGGCGGTGTTCCGCGAGTGGCGGGCATTGCTGGAGCCGCGTGAGGTGTCAGGATTCACCGTGGAGGCGGGGATCTTCAGCAGTGACCACATCGATCCGGGGTCGCAGCTGCTGGCGGATCATTTACCGGCGCACCTTCACGGCCGGGTGGCGGATCTGGGGGCGGGCTGGGGATTTTTATCCGCTGCGGTTTTGCGGCGCAGCCCGAAAATCGAGCGGCTTGATTTATTCGAGGCGGATGCGCGGGCGCTGGCCTGTGCGCGGAAAAACCTATCAGACCACCCGCAGGCGGTCGATTTCCACTGGCACGACGTCACCACCGGCCTGCCCGGGGTTTATGACGCGATCGTCATGAATCCGCCATTCCACACCGGGCAGGCGACGGATGTGGATCTCGGGCGGGCGTTTTTGAAAGCCGCCTCAGCCGCCTTGAAGCGGGGCGGGAAATTGCTGCTGGTCGCCAACCGTCAACTGCCTTACGAAGCGGCCCTGGAAGCAAGCGGGCTTGCGTGGCGCAAGATTGCTGAGGACCGGGTTTATAAAATCCTTTTCGCCGACAAACGTTGATCCCTTTTTCATGAAACTCGTCAAACTGCTTGCCAACCTCGGTTACGGCTCCCGGAAGGAAGTCCAGCGTCTCATCCGCTCGGGGGCGGTCACGGATGACGAGGGAAATGTGTTAGGTGAGAACGAGGTCCCGGCGCATGAGTGCATTTTTTTCCGTGGGGAGGAGCTCGATCCGCCGTCACCGCTGGTGATCATGCTCAACAAGCCGGACGGTTACACATGCAGCAGCGAGGATCCGGGAAGTACGATTTATGATCTCCTGCCGCCACGGTTCGCGCACCGGAATCCCGGCCTCAATCCGATAGGCAGGCTCGACAAGGATACCACCGGTCTGCTTTTGATGACGGATGACGGCAAGCTTCTGCACAAGATCATCCACCCGAAGTCGGAGTGCCACAAGGTCTATCAAGCGCGGCTGGACCGCCCGCTGGAGGGGCATGAAGGAGAGCTTTTCGCATCCGGCACCCTGATCTTGAACAGCGAGACGCGCCCCTTGTTACCCGCCAGGCTTGAGGTGTTAGGCGAAAAGGAGGCGCGTGTGACCTTGCATGAGGGGCGCTATCACCAGGTGCGGCGGATGTTTGCGGCGGCGGGGAACCACGTGCTCGACTTGAGACGGATTTCCATCGGTGGATTGGCAATGCCGGAGAATCTGGAAGAGGGGGATTGGCGGATCTTGGATGCCGGGGAAGTGGCGGCTATTTTCGGTTCGAAGGATTAGAATGTGGTGTGGAGCCGGCCCGGACGCAGCTGGCGGTGATCGGAATTTCCCGGCAGAGCCCCATTTGGCCGGCGGGTAGGTCGGGACGGTGAAGCGGTGGCGAGGACGAGCGGGACCCACCCGACTCACGGCGGACTCCAGTTGAGGGTTCGCCGTGTGGGTTGAGCATGGCTGGCCACCCGCCTGCCGGGCTACTTCATCCCGATACTCAGCCGGGCGGTGCCGTTCGCATCCTTCGCCGCGTCCCCCGCCCAGGTCACTACGAATCCGTCATGAAGTGGTCCGGGCTTGCTGTTGGAGAATGTCATCGAGGAATTGGGCGCGGCGGCAAACACAAAGCTCTTCCCCTGATACGGGCTGAGGCTGATTTCCGCCTCCATGATTCCAGCTCCATTGAACTCTTTGGCGCTGGCATCCACGCTCTCCGACGGGGTCAGCTTCACCTTTTTACGATCCGCCATGACCAGTTGGATCCGGTCTTCCTCGATGAGGTCCGTGAAGGCCTTCTCTGCTTTTTTATCCCCGTTCTTTTTGGATTTCAAATAGACATTCGGGAAGGTAACATCGATGGAGAAGCGGAGCGGGTTTGCCGTCAGCGTTCCCGGCTCGACAATCTTGCCGCCGAGCAAAACTCCGTTCCGGCTTTTTTCCACTGTGATTTCGAAGCTGGCATCCCCTTTGACCTTGCCACGGATCACCGTCAGCTTCGGGTCAGCAGCCGCCGCTTGGGTGGACTCCAGAGTCTCGGGTAAAATCGCGCAGCGCGTGAATTTCCCGTCTGGCATCACCTGCTCGACTCGGAAATCCACATGGATCTTGAGATTGCTGGAAAGCATGTCGCCCTTTTTTGACAAGCCGATGACGCTGGCCTTGCCGTCGGGAGTGATGCCGAATCTAAAATGGTTGTTTTCGATGCCGATGAAGTATCCAAGCCAATCCTTTTCCTGATTCATGGGCAGCGCGGCGGGGCATGGCAAAGTCGCAAGCGTGCTGAGGCATGAGATTCCGAGAATGAGCAAGACGGAGTTTTTTGAAATCATGCGCCAGAGTAACGGCAAGACCCGCCAACCTGCCAGCGAAATATCCGGCCAGCCGGTCGATCCGTTTACAAGTAAGTCACCAGGCTGCGCACGGTCTCCGCATCCAGCCGCCTTGCCAGAGCGATCGTCAGGGAAAGCATGTGCAGGTAGTCATTCAGATCGATGATAGCGTTGTGCGAGTGGATGTAGCGCGCGGGAACTCCGAGCACGATGCTGGGGATCCCCTCGTTCGCCACATGGAAGGACCCAGCGTCCGTTCCACCGCTCCGGCGCACGGTCACCTGGTGCGGGATTCCCTCGGCTCTCGCCGTTTCAATCGCCAAGCGGGCCAAGCGCGGGTTGGTGATCGCCGTGGGGTCGAACATCCGGATTTGCACCCCGCCGCCAAGCCGCCCCTGGCAGTCCACGCGCGGGAATCCGGGCGCATCATCCGCTGGAGGCCCCTCCAGGATGATGGCCACATCCGGTTTGGAAAAATGGGCGGCCGTCTTGGCGCCGCGGAGTCCGACTTCCTCCTGCACCGTGCCGCAGAGGATGAGACGGTTCGGGTGAGTGGACTGGGCGAGGATTTGCCCGGCTTGGATCGCTCCTGCCATCCCGACCCGATTGTCAAAGGCCTTGGCCATGTAGTAATCCTCCCGCGCGAGCGGTGTGAATGCAGCGACCGGAGCGATCGGGTCACCGAGGGAAATCCCGAAATTTTCCACCAGATCCTTCCGCGATTCCGCACCCACATCGATGAACAATTGCTCCATGCCCAGCACTTGGCGCCGCTGCGACTCGGGCAGGAAATGCGGGGGGCGTGAGGCGACGACGCCTATCACCTTCGCGCCGCTGCGGGTGAGGATCTCCACGCGCTGGGAAAGCAAGTTATGCTCCCACCATCCGCCGATTCCCACAAACTGAATGAAGCCGTCCGGAGTGAGATTCTGAACCATGAATCCCACCTCATCCATGTGTCCCGCCACCAGCACGCGCGGGCCACCGGTGCCTGTTTCGCAAAACACCGAGCCATTCCGGTCTGCGGAGAGCTCGCCGCAGTCTTGCAGTTCATCCACGAAAATCGCTCTCACTTCATCCTCATGTCCTGATACCGAGTGAGCCTCCGTAAGTTCCTGCAACAATGAAATCGCCTTCGTCCGCATGGCAGGAGCGTGGCGTCATCAAGGCTCCCTTCCAAGCCCCAAGTTCGGGTCCGGCGGGTGGATGAGTTTTGTGATTCAGCGCCTTGCCTGCTGGGTGCGGATGAATCAGGCTCGCAGCGCCGCCCATGCAAACCATCCGCCAATGCCGCTTCACCGCCATCGATTTCGAGTCCGCGGGAGCGGCGCGCGGGATGACGGACAGTCCGGTGCAGGTGGGGCTTGCCTCGTGGTCGGAGGAAACGGGACACACGGGTGATTTTGTCTCCTATCTTTTCACGGATCAGCCGATCCAATGGTCGGCGAGGAAGGTTCATGGGATCGGTCCGGAGGATTTGGCGGAGGCGCCGGCCTTGCTTTCCTTGTGGCCGGAGTTGAAGAGCCGCCTCGCGGGCGCGGTGGTGGTGGCCCATGGAAAAGGGACGGAGAAGCGCTTTCTGCGGGCCTTCCCCGGCCATGGATTCGGGCCGTGGGTGGACACACTGCTGTTGGCGCGGGCGGCGTGGCCGGCGCTGGAGGATCACTCGTTGGGCGCGCTGTGTGAGACGCATGGCTTGACGGCGGTGATCCGGGCGCGGGTGGCCGGGCGGTCGTGGCACGATGCTTTGTTCGACTCGGTGGCATCCTTGGTGCTGCTGGGGCACTTGATCGAGTCACACGGGCTTGCCGGACATCCGATTTCCACCCTGCTTCACCCTGACACCTCCGCTTGGCATAAGAACCGCAGATCATGAAGCCTCTCATTTCACTCATCGCCGTGCTCGGCGGGATCACGACCCTGCTGGCAGGAGAGCCCACGGCGCAGACTGCGGCGGACATCGCGCTGGTCCGCGCACTGCTTGGGGAGAATCTCTCCGAGCGGACGTTTGCCTTCGCGGCCGTCGCCGAAGCATGTTCCGGAAAGCGCGTGCTTCCGCTGACAGAAGACCCGGTGCACCGCCGGGTCATGGCCGCGATCGAGGCGGCTTTGAAGTTGGCCGTGGCCGAGCTGAGCCAGCCGCAATCGCCCGTGCGCGAGCTGCGCCGGATCAACGAGGCCTCGAAGTTCTTTGAAGACGTCATTCAAAAGCATCTCAACACCGTTCCCGGCCTGAAATGCGACACACCGCCGACCCGGACGGGCGAGCACCAGCGCTCGGGTTACCCCGACTTGCGGATCGTCGATGCGGAATCCAAGCAGGTTTTCTATCTGGACCCAAAGCTGGTCGAAGACGGGTCCGAAGCGAGCACCTTCCGGACCTTCTACTTCGAGCCGAAAAACGAGACGCTCAAGATCACGGACGACGCCGTGCATCTGTTAGTCGGCATCACGCATGATGGAAAGGACCGGCGCTGGACCTTCACCGGTTGGCGCTTGATCGATCTGTCCACCCTGCGTGTGCGGCTCAAGGCGGAGTTTCAGGCATCCAACGCGGATCTTTACGAAAAAAGCGTGCTTTCCCTCCCTCGAATTGACCGCTAGAGTCC
>CALMKO010000325.1 GCA_937867415.1 uncultured Verrucomicrobiota bacterium
CCCACTGCGCTACATTCTTGATCTCCCTTGGTGGGTAGGACTCGCCATTTTCATGGGAGGAAACTGGGTCACCGGCCACTCCTACATCCTCGGCGTGCCTATCTGCCTGTTCGGTGCTTGGACCTTCTCAAAGCTCCTGAAGCCCAACGACGACCCCGAACCGTTTCCAGCCATCGTCGGATTCCCGCTGTTTTTCCTCGTGATGCTGATTCCAGGCCAGTTCGCCTTCAAAGACGATTGGTTCAGTTGGATGAACGGCACCAGTGAAACCGTGTTGTTCGGCACTCGCGCCGCCCTCGGTATCTTCGCCGGCTTTATTGCCATCCAAGGCGTGCGGAAGTGAGGAAGAGGTTGAACCGCTGAGCCGCAAAGATCGCTAAGGAGCCTAGCAGCCAAGATTGGGAATGGTGGGTTTGGGATTGCGGATCGTGAACGACGACGACCGGGATCGTCGCATGGGACAACCGGTATTCTTTCCTGTGCCAAACAGGAACTGACGTTTTCCATTCTGCGCCCCCAGCGGAGGCGCTCGGGTGTTTGGAGTATTCTTGGGGACGCAATCAACGTGAAGTCTGTGAGATTTTGAATGAATCGGTCAGGTTTCAACCACTCTTCCGCCGCCATGCGGCGGCGATCTCCGCCCACTGTCCATAAGACCGCATGGCGAGCCGTGTCAGCCAGCTGGATCTTCGGGTGGCGTTGAATCGCGCCACGTCACACTGCACCCATGCGACCGCTGTCCCGGCAATGGCGGTGATCACTTGGATCCACCTAGGCGACGACCATGCGGAAACATAAACCACTCCGACAATCACGGCCCAAAGAACCACCACCACCGCCAGGCCTCCGCCGAAACCGACCTTGGTAAACAAAGCTCTCGCCAGCGGACTTGTCTCACCGTAGCGCCCAACGTGGCGAACTGTCGTCCACACATCCGCCAGTTTGGTGAGTAAGAGGAGAACGAGGCTGAGCAGGAGGAATGCTTGTGTCAGACTCACCGTTTGATCGGCTTAATTCGTGGTGTATTTCTGTTGCTTGGGTCAGGATGACGCGGACTGGTGGTAATCATGTAGTTATCATCAAACGCCATTCCTGCTCCGCCACTCGATGGAACCAACCAACGGCCACCCTCTCTCCACGCTACCACCTTCCCTGTGGATTCCGAGATCGTGGAGGTTACATCATCAAACCGCAACCACTCAAACGGCCCGAACCTCATCCAACCCTCGCAACAGAGCCAGAGATAGACGCTGGGTGCTGGCGGGTTTATTAAGTTACCGGGTTTTTCCCTGATCTGCGGCTTGGAATGCTTCGGCTTTGATTGGATTTCTGTGTCAGATGCGGCCCAGACTCGTTTCCCTTTTATCGAACGCTCCGGTTGCCCTGGAGCCGAAAAAAGATCAGGTGGATCTTTCGGTCCCACACCCAACCAGCACGCGATGCAAAAGCGCTTGACCCCCCGGCGATAGTCGTCGGGGGGATCCATGTGAGAAGCGGAGCTCTCATCGACCACGTAGGGATAGCCGCAGCCTCTGCAAATGCGTGGGGATAAGGAGGATTCCATGATCGTTTCTCTGTTTCTATTCGCACACCACCGTCAACAAATGCTTCGCCCGCGAATACGCGACGTAGAGATGCTCTTTGCGGAAATTCGGACCGACCGGCGGCACGTCAGTTAGAACCATGGCATCCACTTCCAAGCCTTTGAATCTACCGACGGTGGAAACGAGGATCGCTTTGCCCGCCCGCCATTGCTCCAGATCCTCTGTGAGCAGCACGCCTGCCAAGTTCGCCTTGCCGTGCAAGCAACCTGCCTCGGGCCTCTTTGCTGTGACGACGGCGATCTGATTTGGCTTCAATCCATCATGGAGCCATGTCTTCACCTGCTTCTCGGCGGCCTGCGCTTGGGCAGCCCCACTGCCGACTTTCTGGATCAACGGTTCACGTCCCTCGGGCGATCCGGGACGCACGGGAATCACTTTGCCGATCACTTCACCGCATTGTTTTGAGATTCGCTCGGTGTTGCGACAGTTCACGGGCAATACAAACGGTTCGCCAAGTGCCGGATACGACTGCGGGCTGTCGCTGAAAATGCGCTGCGCCGGGTCGTGAAACATGAATAGCGGGCCGTCCATCATTTCGGCGTTCACCAGTTCCAGTCCGTCCCACCATTCGGTCTCGAAATCCTGTGCTTCATCCACCACGACCGCATCGAAGCGTCTGTCCAACAAGTCCAAGGCACGCTCGAACAGTCTGGGTGCCTCCGACTTCCAGAACTCTGGCCCTTGCGCCGAAGGCCAGACCAAGCCCGCTTCCTTGGCCCATTCCGCACAAAGTTTGTGGTAATTTCGAATCGTGATCCTGCCCTTGTATTCCTCCGGCAACTCCGCTTGCAACCACTCCGCCAACAGGGAGTTGAAGCACACGAAGAGCACGCTCTTTCCCTCATCCGCAAAACGTCGAGCCCGGATCATCGCCAGCTTGGTCTTGCCAGATCCGGCGACGCCATGGATCTCCGCCCGCTTCCTTTCGCCGAGGAAATCCAGCACCTGCGCCTGCTGCTCCGTCAGCCGGAAAATCCGACGATCCTGATCTTCCACCTCGCGCCACAATGCTGGCACCAGCCGGAAGGTGGAAGTCAGAGCATTCAAAATGCCATCTAGCGCCGCTCTGCCGATTCCCGCCGTGTCCGGTCTGAATGCATAGGACTGAAAAAGCGCTTCGATCTTGGCTCCAATCTTCCCCAGATCCGAAGCCCCGATCAGATTCTCCCTGACAACTCCCGGCGGAAGGGTTCCGATAAAATCGCAATCCGGAAAAACCACCGCCCGCGTCCGGATAAATGGCAATTCACTTCCGGGAAACGAACGATCCCTAACCAGCTTCTCAAGCGTAAACAAATTCCTGGATGCCTGCTCGAACGGATCTTTCACCGAATGGGTCGCCCCACTTCGATCCCACCGGCGGGTAGGGGCATCGTAAAGCATGTTTCCGCCTTTGACCTCCAGAACCATGAAGCCATGACGCGGGTCCACGATCACGAAGTCCGCCTCTCCCTCCCGGATCACCTCGCCTTGCCAGGATTTGTCGAGGTCCCGCTCCTTTCGCATCCACGGATAGCTGTGAAACACGCGGACGTCGTTTGGCAGTTGCGCGCACAACACCTCAGCAACCTTTCTTTCGGAATCAACGGTGATCGCGGACGGTTCTTGAGTAGGAATGAGTTTGGCCATAATTTGATCAGTTCACAGCAGTCCAGACCTCAAGAGCATTAAAGTCAACCGCACTCAGATTGAGGGGCTGAGCCAGTCCAGCGCCAGCGGTGAGGCGCAACCTCTTGATCGCCGCTCCAGCCAACACGCGATCCATCAACGTCCAGGTTCCGTAGGCGTAGCCCTGGGGCAGACGGACCAAGGCCCACGCCCCATTGATGAGTGGACCGGCGCGGCTCACGCTCACCACCTGGACATCCTCGGTGAGGAAATCAAATGCATTCATGGGGCTGGGCTGCGCTGATAACGCTGCAAGATCAACCGCGCCCTGCGGAGCTGCAGGCTGAGTGAGAAGCTCGCCAATGAGGCTCGCCGCGTCAAAGCGGTCCAGTAGCTGGTGATCCCGTTGGTTGCGGTGGCTCCGCAGACAGAGATAGCAGCTCGCTGCGAGTCGGATATTTTCAGCTCCAGGATCGTTCACTGCCTGAATTTCCTCGCGTGTCACCGGCGCGTGACTTGCGTTGGCACCCTGATGACAGTCGCAGTCGAGGCATAGAGCCTTGGCCGTCTCTAGGATTTTGCGGATTCGCAGAGCGTTCGCCTGATCTCCGCGGATGTTTTGGGGATTGCCTGTTAAAGCCAGATCCAAAACGGCCCCGCCGCCTCCCGACGAATCATCGAAAAGGACGAAACCCAGCTCTGGCTGGGCACCTGCCCCCGGTAGAACCAAGCCCTGAATGTCCCGCTCCTCGATGTTCTTGACTCTGGCCGTCGCACGTAGGATCGCCTGAAGGGCCGATCGCAGAGCGGCGTCCAGACGCCGTCTGCCTGCGATCAGATGGCCTGCCCATTGATGTAGAAGACGCCCCTGCGCGAGAAGCTCCGGCGCAAAAATCCATCCTGTGATGTCCGTTCGAACCTCATGGCACAGTGAGAATTTTTCTCCGAACTGCCGAAACTCTCTATAGTTCGGGCCTTGATTGATGTAGGTGATCGAACCCGATTCTGATTCCTTCGTGAGGATTCCGGTTCCAGGAACCCGCCGTCCATGCGGAAGGAATGCGCGGGTATGCACGTGAATCGGCGTTCCCCGCTCTCCCTGAACTTGATAGAACGGGGTCGAGCATTCCGCTTGGAACGCATCCGGGAAGCACAGGCTCACCCGCGTCAGCATACCAGCGCAAAAGCGGCATGTGTGCTGGGCATTCTGGCCATTGGGCACGATGGTCCAATCGGGTTCGTGGCAGTCCGCGCAGATCCAACGTTGATCCAGATGATTCGCGGCATCCTGAAATCCGCCGTTGTTCCAAACCACTACCTTTGATGATCGATAGCGCCGCTTATCAGCGACAACCACCTGGCCCGGCGCGTATTCGTAGAGGCCGATCTTGAGGTCCCGATCAAGTTTCACATTGCCACCAAATGGATCATTGTCATGAGGCAAGAGGTTGATGACATCGACCGGGAAACCATACTTCGGCAATACCCGGCAACGGACCAGCCATGTAACCGTCTGCTCGCGCAGGAGATGTTTTTGAAACGCCCGGAAATGACCGGGTTGAGCCGGTTGCTGATTCGGCATGAAATGACGAACCTGGACTTCCACCGCGCATCGGCGGAGATCCCTCTGATTCCTGGCAGGATCATGCGCGGCCACGAGAACATTACCCTCCACTGCGGGCCAGTTCGGCCCTCCGAGAAGTCGATAGGCCGCCTCGTTGGCTGGATCATCGAGCGGGTAAGGGGAAATCGCGTTCTGATCCAGCTCCTGAGTCTTCAATTGAAAAATCAGGTCGCTCGCGGCAGAATAGTCTAGGCCTCCGTCGCCAATCCCATCGATACCTTCGATGTAACGCTGAAGCGCATCTCCCCGTTCGATTTTCCAGTCCGGCATTTCATCCACGAGTGGCCGAAAGTGACGGGTTACCGGAAACATCCCGCCACCCACGTGTCTTGAGCCAACAGTCACCCCGACTACAAGATCACCGATCAGATCCCAACGACGGACTTTGTATCGATTTGGAGTTGCCTGATATTGACCGTCGGCAAAGGTGAAATGCGTCGCACTATGATCGATCCTGCGATTGCTGTGATCTGGGTGAAGCCATTCAAGGAAATCATGGAACGCTTCCGCACGGCAATGGCGCGCTCGATAGATCTGATTCTCAAGGTAGATCTTGGGTTCTTCGAGTGGCGCGAAGAGAAGCTGCTCGGGATGATCCCAGAAGTAACGATCGTGATCCCTGCGTCCGAGAAAGGTCAGAACGTAGGAAGGTGATCCGGGTCGGCGACCTGCACGGCCCGCGCGCTGGCGGTAGTTGGCCACCGAGGGCGGCATGCCATTGAGAAACACGCAACTCAGATCCCCCAGATCCACACCCATCTCGAACGTGGTCGAACAGGAAAGAATGTTGATGTCACCCTTCGCAAAGGCCCGCTGGTAGTCACTTCCGCGCGACTTGGCGAGCTGGGCCGTGTGCTCCTCAATTCGCAGGGGAATCAATTCGCGGTCATTCCGCACGGGAGCGGCCATGGCCGACTGGATCCAAAGAGCATTGGGATTGAGGCGAAAAATCTGATTTCCTATGTCGGTGAGGACGGTATCCGCTCCATTTGCATCTGCTTGGGCAAATAGTGGCCAGAGAACATCAAGCCAGGTATTCGCAAGACCTCCAAAATACTGTCGGATTGCAGTGACGAGATTCGTCTTGTGGTTGTTGGCGGCATTCTGCGCAATCTGAGCAGGGATTAATCCGACCGCTTCGGAAACATCCCGCGCGCTGCATATCGCACGGATGCAAGCAGCATGGTCCAGATGATCGAGCAGCCTCCCCACCAATTGAGTCGCAGGCACGGCTTGTAGCCTGTTGTGTTGCTGAAGCGTTAAAATCAACTCCTGCATCCAGAACGTCGATTCCAGGGCAATGACGGAGCGCAGGTAAATGGTCGATTTGGAATTAGGGCCACCGCTCCAGCAAATTGTCCCGTTTCCTCCATCCGGCGTCAGACTTTTTGCCCATTTTTGCAGCCCAGCTCGCGGAAAGTCAGCAGGAAGGATAAACTCGACCTTGTCGACGCACCAATCCAGCAGTGCGGCGACAACGCGACGGAAGGTGTCTGTGCCATCTGGATCCAGGCCAAGGCCAAGAGCTGTCAGAGTCGCCGGTTGAGGATTTTCCAATGCAGAACTCGATATCCGCACCAGTC
>CALMKO010000326.1 GCA_937867415.1 uncultured Verrucomicrobiota bacterium
GCACGGCGAAGTGCCAAACGGCCGCTGTCGAGTTCTTTTGCGAGGGTGGCCCGTTCCCTTTCGAGACGGGCGTTCTGTTGCTTCAGATCGGCAACTTCAGAGTCGGAGGTAATATGTCCGGGGGGCGCGGAGGGTGCCGGGGCGATGATCGACCCTGGCGAAGGGACTGGCGACGTATCGGCTAGCGGCGGGGACGATGACTCGGGAGCGACGAGGGGGCGCAGGAACCACGCGCCAAAGCCGCCGAGGAGGAGGCCGGAGAACAGATAGGTAATGTTTCTGGTGAGCGGCTTTTTCATGGTGAATGAATCCGGGTGAAATGGGAGTTGGATTGGAGCGGCCGGGCGTAGGCTTCGAACTCGGGGAGTTTGTGCGGGTCGATGACGGTGCGGAGGTGGCAGGTGATCATTCGAAAGTGATGTGGTGGGCGTGGCGGGTGACGAGGTCGAGTTGATCGGAGTTCAGGACGTGGATGGCACCGAGGCGGAAGTTTTTGAAATGGATGTTTTCCACCGGGTGGTCGGCACCGAATCCGGCCATGACGCTCAGGGTGTAGCCGGGGTTGTAGATCGAGGGGAAAACCTGGATATCCGTCAGCGTGACATTGCGGATGTGGCCGTGTTCGGTGTCGAAGTTCCAGCGGGACTTGAGCACCCGGAAATCAACAAGTTTGTCGTAGTGGTGCTCGACGCGGATGTCGCGCCAGTGGATGTCCTCGACGGTGGCTCGGTCGCCGTTGTGGATGCCGAAGACGCTGCCGAATTCGTGGACCGCGAGCACGTCGATGTTTTCAAAGCGCACGTCGCGGATGTGCGAGGTTCTGATTTCGTAACCGATCTCCATGGCGGTGCCGCCGTGGATGTTGTGGAAAACACAGTCGCTGACGCGGATGTTCTCGACGGGAGCGGCAAAGTCCTCGCCGGGCACGCCTGCTTGGCTGAGGTTGGCGGAGAAATCGATGGCTTTGAGAACGATGTTGTCATCCCCGTTGTGGAGGCAGCAACCGCTGATCGTCACGTTACGAGAACCAACAATGTCGATACCGTCGGTGCTCATGCCGCTCCCGATTTCGCGCACGCGATGGATACGAACGTTGTCGCAGCGTCCGAGGTGGATCATCCAGTAATCCTCGGTGGTGAGGAGGATGTCTTCTATCAGCACATCCTGACAATGAGCGAAGAGGATGTTGTCGCAGCGTTTGCGTTGATCTGGCCAAAGAGCGCCTTGCAGCAATCCGCCCCCACCGATACGCACATTGCGGGCATTTCGGCAGATCACATGGCCGCGCACGACGGCACCGGGTTCGATCCAAAGCGTATCTCCATCGGTGAGAGTGATGGCGCCCACCTCATGGACTTGTCCGGTAACGAAGCAGCGCACCTGCGGGCCTTCCGGAGCTGGAGCTGCGAGGGCGAGGGCGTAGAGGTAAAGGACAGGGCGGCCGGGGATATCGAGCTGATAGTAGCCCGGTCCCGGCAACATGAAGCGGACATTACCGTCGGAAGTCGACTCGACATTAACGCCGTGGCGCAACGGCCGTAGGAGGATCGGGCCGTCGGGCGTCGAGTCGGTGAGCGTGGCGGTGATTTCAACCGGGCCATCGCATTCGAAGGAGGTGAAGTCAGCCGCCTCGTGGCGACGCAGGTCGAGTTCGTGCCCTTCGGCACTTAGGTTCAGACCGATGGCGTGCGGTGGTGTATTGGCCGGGTATCGATGGGGTTTCATCATAGTTGTTTAGCTGATTGCTGGAATGAATTCACCGCGATTTGATTTTTTCGTATTCTGCCCTTCTGGATGATTGATTGGTTGGACGCAGCGCACGATTGGCACTTGGCGGTCGCGAAGAATTGATCGGGTGCATTTATGAACAAGGCATCCAAGTGAGGGAGTTTGTCATAGCGAAGCTGGGGATTGCAGACGCTTAAGAAGATCATCGGCGATTGCCTGGAGCAGCTCGCTGATGCGGATGAGTTCGGACCGTTTGTTGCGGGCCAGCCAGATGCGCGTGATTTCGGTTTCGAGCAATTTGAGGCGATCGACAACGTAGCCGATTTCGGGCACGGGTAGGTTTTGCGGATTCCGATCGGCAAGGTCGAAAAGTAGGGCACCGAGTTCGTGGCAAATTTCGGTGCCGAGGAGAGCGACGCGGAGGTCGTCGCCGTCTTTGGGAAGGATGGCGATGGACTCCAATTGCGCGAGACATGCATGGCGGGCGGGGGCGAATGCACGGAGAGCTTCGAGGTGGTCTTCGATACGGTGTGTTTTTAAAAGTTCGTCGGCGATCCCGCTGCGAGGGTCGAACCATGAGTCGGGAGTGTTCACGGGCCGTGGTTGTTTCCAGAGGGCCAGTCCGTGCCAAATGGGAAAAGTGACCGATGCCGCCTGGTTCAGATGCCGCAGGAGTTGCCCAGTCGGGTCGTTAAAAAGGTGCAAGCTGATGGCGTGCTCGACCGCATCCGGGCGATCGCAGGATTGCGCAACGTTCCACGCGCAGGCGGCAGCATAGGCGATGCTCGGGAGAGAGGCGGCGAGAGGTGCGATATGTCCAAAATCACCCCAGTCGGTCACGAGGTAGCCCGATGCGCGATGACGAAATCCTTCCGTCGCCATGTTGCTGATGTTTTCTCGGGCACGAGGGTAATCGGGCAAAAACCTATTCCATGCCTGGGTGCCGGAGCAGACGAAGAAGGGTCGATGTTGCTCTTGCAGGGCCTGCATCGCGGCGGTTTCGATAGTCGCGGCGTAACCCCATTCGAGAAGAGTGACGTCCGGGGGAATCTCGCTGAGGAGCGCGGGGTGCTCTTGAATGATGTCGCCCCACATCATGGGGCGGGAACCGCAGGCGTGGACGATCTCAATGATCTGTTTGACGAAATCGAGGTAGAGCCTCCCCTTGCCCAAGGCGAGGGCTTTGGCGCGGTTTTTGCCTTCGCCCAGTTCAAAGGTTTCGTCCGCGCAGATGTTGAATTGGTTGGAGCGAAAAAGAGGGCGGACTTCCCGAATGAGCGTCGAGACAAGTTGAATCGATTCGGGATGACTGCAGTCGAGCGTTTGGTGCATGCGATCAAACCAATTGAATGATTCGAGCGAAAGGTCGCACTCCATCTCGTTGAGATGAGCGAAGCGTTTTTGGCGCAGGAAATTGTAGAAGTGTCCAAAGGTGCTGAAGGACGGCACGAGTTCGATGTGAAGGGAGGCGCAATGGGCATCGAGCGTGCGTATTTCCTCCGCAGTGAGGGGATCGGCGTCTTGCCAAACCTCGGGAAAGGCGACGTAGGCGTAGGTGTGCTCGATGTAGAGTTGTAGCTGGTTGAGCTTTAGCCGGGCGCAGATGTCGGCCAGTTCAAGAAGAGTGCTGAGCGTGGGCACCTTGCCCCTGCTGACATCATGGTAAAGTCCGCGGACGGGGTAGCAGGGAGCGTCGTCTATCCGGAGCTGCGGCAGCTCGTCGGCGCATTGAGCGCGGATTTGTTCCAGGGTCGTGCGACCATAAGCAAGTCCGCGCACGTCGGCTGCGGCGATTTGGATGTGGGATACCACGATTTCGAGTCGGTAGGCTTCCGGTTCCAAGGAAGGATCGATGACTTCATGCAAGTCGGTGTGACGCGGGCAACTGCCTCCAAAGTGGTGAGTGGCGCGAGGTGCTGGGACAAGGTGGAGCTGGTGCATGATTCCTCTAAAGTTATAGAACGCCATCAATGGCAAAGAACTGCGCGGTAGCAGCCCCCTCACGAAGGATCTTGGTCTGGCGATACTCTTCGGAATGGTAGAAGTCCTCGGCAGCAGATAGAGACGGAAACTCAATGAGAACCACGCGATCGGCCTCCTCCGGACCTTCGAGGGTCACCGACTCACCGTCGCGAGCGATGAAGCGACCTCCGAACCGCGAGATGATGCCCGGAGTTATCTTCATATACTCGGCGTAGCGCGTCATGTCCGTGACATGGATTCGGGCGATCATGTATGCAGGCATTGAATCAGGGGAGTGTGGTTTGAAGCGCGTTGATGTTCATGTCGGAGGTGTCGTTCCAAGAGGTGCTGTTGATTGGGTATGCTTCATCAGCTCGGCGAGCTCGCGGGCGGTCTGGTCGGCGCTGGCGGAGAGAGCTGCGATGACGCCGGGTTGTAAGGTTTGCGTGGAGCGTGGCGGTTGGCTGAAAACCTTTGTCATACGGACTACCTGCATAGTCTGATCGCCGCGCAGATGTAGGGAGTAGCGCTCCTTCTCCTGATAACCACACGACAGATAAAGCGGTTCTCCAGCAAGGGTGGCGACCATCTCGACCCGTGTGAAACCTGCAGCGAGGATAGCGTCTTCACAGGCAGAGAGGATGGCTTTTCCGATACCACGCCGCGCCCAACCAGGGTGAGTAAAGAAGGCGCGCACGCGGGCGGCATCCGCTGCGGGATTGAGCATTGGATCGACACCGGTCCGGTCGACATCGCCACCGAAGTGGGACTTTCGTTTACTCCACCCCCCACAGCCTACGACACCGCTCCCGCCTTCGGCCACGAAATACGTGCCGTCTGCAATGAGTTGTCGGTCAACGGCAAAAACAGGACCAAGCGCTTCCGCTCGTTGCGCCACAGTGTAATACGGAGCCTGCAATGAGTGGACGGAAAGACGAATGAGTTCCTCCAAACGCGGAACATCACTTTCTGCAGCATGTCGGAGCATCCAGTTCATATTGGGCGAAGCCATATCAGCTGGTGATCACTTGGGTTAGTGCGGCGTGGATATGGGCCAGTGCATCCTTGGCTGCCTGAAGAGGGTTTGGCAGCGGTTTGCACTCCATGGCCAAACTTCCTTGGTATCCGATGGCATTTAGGTTGCGGATCACCTCCTCAAAGTCGATTCCAGCGGATCCGGGTGAGTGGCGATTACGGTCGGCGAGGTGGACATGCCCGAGCCTTTTCCCAGCCAGCGCAAAGGTCGCCGCCCAGGGTTCGCCCGTGAGATCCATGTGGTAGGTGTCGAGGTGAAGCAGCAAACGCCCGGATCCCATCGTGTCGATGAACGCCAGAGTTTCTTCCGCAGAGGTCAGGGCGTCGGCTTCGAGTGGGTTGACGGACTCCAAGACGAGCGACACGTCACTTGCTTCCGCAGCTTCGAGACAGTCGGCGAGACTGTCCCTGAGGCTGGAGAAGTAGGTACTTTTGCTTTCGCACTCGGAGATCTTTCCACGGATGAGTCCGATGATCACGGAGCTGCCGAAGTGCCGGGCGAAGTGGACATGGGCTTTGATTCTCTCCACCGCCTGCTGCCGAACCTGTTCGTTTGCGGAAGTCAGCGAAAGGCCATCCTGCGCGTAACAAAGACCGGTTCCCAAAGTGGAAATCCGGACTCCGGCTCTTTTCAACTCCTGCCCGAGCACGCTTACGTCAAGGCGCGAGGGATCGGCGACATGCAACTCGATGGCATCGTAGCCGATGAGGCCCGCCGTTCTGATCGATTCGCTGAACGGGCCGCGGAGTATGAAGGGCGCGGAATCCGGAGCTTCCTCCGCCGCCGTGATGGAGAGATGCATGGTCACTTGTTTCCGCCGGAGAAGTTTTCGCGCTCCATCTCCCGGACGCCTTCGACGAGGCTGCAGACGAGATTGCGACGTTCAACCGCGAAGTCCTGCGTGAACTCGGTTTCGAGCCAGGTCTTCAACATTTCACAGGCCATCTCCGCGCCGAGGACGCGCTCGCCGAGGGTGAGGACATTCGCATTGTTCACCAGTCCGCACATCCTTGCTGTGTAAACGCTCTCGCAAGCGACCGCATAGATGCCCTCGAACTTGTTGGCGACGATGCACATTCCGGCACCGCTTCCGCAAATCAGGATGCCGCGCTTGAATTCCGTTGTCAGAATCGCCTCCGCCGCCTTGGCCGCAACCTCGTAGTAGGGCAGATTCCCGCCCTGCGCGTCCAAGCTGACATCAAGAACTTCCGCGCCGTAAGCCTCAAGGAAGGTTTTGCATTGTTCCTTCAGGTTGAAGCCGGACTTGTCTGCGCCAATTACTATCTTTTTCATATTTCGTGTTTTGTTTGTTGTTGTGGTGATTGTTTGTTCAGTCCCGTGTCCCGCGCGGTGAACCGTCGAAGACTCCGAGGTCCCATGTCTCGCGCCAGCGGATGGTGAAGGAACCGTCCGGCTCAAAGCTGATGGGAAGCCAGACGTGACGACTGGAGATGAAGTCGCTCTCGTCCCAATCGTCCATCATCGCGATGTAGGCATTGGGAATGCCTTCGACTTTGAAGACGCAGGTGCTTTGCGTGCCGAAAGTAAGCTCCGGCCCTTCGCCTGTAAGGGTATTCCGCCCCCGGCAGGGATCGCCCAGTTCCGTCCAAGGCCCGAGGGGGTGCTCTCCGACGGCGGAGCGCGCCTGATTCGGCTTCCATCCGGTGCAGCCCGACATGAACAGGAAATACTT
>CALMKO010000327.1 GCA_937867415.1 uncultured Verrucomicrobiota bacterium
AAGGACCGGTGGGCTTGTCCGCTATCGCCACGCCACTTTTCGCGATGGTGTGGTCTTGATCCGAGCTGTGCCACAACATGACGAACTTTCCCGTCTTGTCGTTGAAAACAACTTTCGGCCTTTCGATGCGGCATCCGCGGATGATCGGGCTGCCAGGAACATCGTCCACTTCGAGGGCAAGTCCCTCATCCTTCCAGTTGTAGAGATCGCGGGAGCTGTAGCAATGGACCCCGGTGAAGGCGAGACGGCCCTCCCAGCCATGGCCATAGTCCACGCCGAACCAGAAATAGACTCCGTCATGGAAAATGACGCCGCCTTGGTGCGCGTTGATGGGTAATCCGGAGGTATCGTTCCAAGGTTGTCCGGGCTTAAATGTTTGGTGGATCATAGGGTTAAGAAAGTTGTTGGTTGAGTTTTTCTGGGCTTAAATGTTCGACGGCTCATGGTGTGAAGAAAGCTGTTGATTGGGTTTGCTTCATCAACTCGGCGACTTCGCGATCTGTCTGATCGGTGCTCGCGGTGAGAGCTGCGATGACGCCGGGTTGGTCTTCGGGACGGTTTTGGCTGAGTTTGTATTTTGCCTCGATGCGGGTGATTTCGATCTTCACACCGACGATGCCTTTCATCAGTCGTTGGAGAAACTCTTCTGGCATTTCGCCGTGCCAGCGGTCGGCCCGGGGCGCTTCGTAAAACTCGACCAACTCGTGGAGCATGGTGGCAAATTCCTGCGGTTCGGTGACGATGCGTGGGACTCCGTAGGCATGGACGGCGGTGTAGTTCCAAGTCGGGACGGCGGGCGAGGTCGCATACCAAGCCGGGGAGATGTAGGCGTGAGGGCCGGTGAAGATGACAAGCACTTCGCGGGCGGTCTCAAAGTGTTTGCACTGGGGGTTGGCCCGGGCGATGTGGGAGACCAAGGTGCCGTGTTCGCCGGTTTCGGTTTCGAAGAGCACGGGCATGTGGGTCGCGTGGGGCACATCACCATCGTGCGTCACGATGGTGGCGAAACTGTGCGCCCGCATGAAGGCACGGATGGTCTCCGGGTCGGTGATTTTGAAGTGGGTGGGCGAATACATATCAGTAGGCGATCACTTGGGTCAGTGCGGCGTGGACATCGTTAGCGGTGGCTTGGGTGAGGATGCTCCAGTGGGTGGTGAGGGTGTGCATATCGCCGATGGCGAGGAGCTTCAGGGGGGCGAGTAGTTCCAACTCAACCATGGGGGCTACGGTCGCATCGTCGCCTGCGGCGCCATTGGTGTAGAACTCGACGGGAAAGCCGGGTGATCCGTTAGAGCCGTCGGGATAGTCGCCATCGTGGCGGGTGGCGCGGAGGATGAGGGTTTCATTTTTGCCACGGGCGGCGATGGCGGCGTGCGGGCTATCCACGCCGATCTTGTAGCCGGAGCCAGTTGCGGAAGGGATGTGGAGGAAATCGCCATGGCGCTCGATGCGTGGAACCGGATTGCCGCCTGGCCAGGTGTGATAGCCGTGCGGATAGACGCTGTGGGGATTGACGGCGATGATGGTTTCCGCAGGGACAGGAACGCAGGTGACGGCCCACGGGGCGCAGCGCACGGGAGGGCCGGAGATTTTTTCGGCACGCTGCACGACGATGAACTCGCCGTTGGAAAATCCATGATCGCGCACCAAGCAGATGCCACTAAAGGGAGAGACCGGCCCGGTGAGGCGGAGGTTTCCGTTTGGCAAAATGGTTGTCTCGTGCGGGGCTTCGGCGTCGCCCCAGGTGGCATCGGGCGGCCAGACGCGACCGACAAATTCGCGCCAGTCGTCCTGTGGGGCGAGCCAGGTGCGGTCGCCGCCCCAGTTGCGCCATCCGGTGCGGGGCTCCGGGTAACGTGTCACTTCGGTTTCGGGCATTTGCCAGAGCAAGTCCTCCCCTCCCCTCCGGCGAAAACTCATGACACGACCGAGAGCAGGCACGACCAAGGCCTCAGCGTGGCCATCGGTGAGCAGCCACGCAGGAAACCCGCGCCAAGTGGCGGGTTGCGGAGCGGAAATGCCGGGATCGGGAACGGTAGTCGGAATTGCCATTTCGAAAAAATTGAATTGTTAGGGCCTCCGCGCGGTGACGAGAAGATCCACGTAGAGCATGGGCGAGAAAGTCCAATGCACGCCCTCCGAACTTGCTTCCTCAGCGACGGCCGACATGGCCGCTTCGACCAAGCCTGGATTGAAGCTGGCTGCCTGCGAGTGGGGAATCGGAAAAACAGTGCGGTGGCCATAGATCACATCCCGCGCAAAGATCAACGGGATGCCCAAGCGCGACTCCTCCACCGCAACCCGCTGGATGTGGTTGAGCTGCTCGACATCGAGGGAGGATTCGGAGTTGTTTCCCGCCCACGCGGATTCGGCGAGGATGCGTGAACCCCATTTTCCAGCACGAACATTCTCGAAGTAGAATTCCTTCTTTTCCTCGAACTCGGTCTTTGAGACCTGGCCGAGTTGGTGGATCCTTTCCTCGCGCGTCATTCGCTTGAGGAGATCCTCGATGCGGGAGGCAAGGGTTCCTTGGGAATCGTTCATGGGGCGGTGAGGCTTTGCTTCATCAGGTCCACGAATTCGCGGTCGGGGACTGCATTCCGTAGCGTGGGCGGTGATGAGCTGAAATTCCTACACACCGGCAAGACGGGTACCAACCCGCCGTGAATGTTACCATACCATCATGAAGGCGTGATGATTTCGAGCTTGGAAGTGCGGGAGTTCCGCCCTTGATTGAATTCATGAAACCACGGGTGACGCAGAACGACTTGGCGCGGGCCGCAGGAGTCTCAAAAGCCGCCGTTTCCTTGGCACTGAATGATCGGCCTGAGGTGAGCGAGGATCTGAAGAAGCGCATACGCGAACTGGCGGAGGAACTGGGATACCGGCGGGATCCGGTGCTGTCACAGATTGCGGCCAGCCGTTGGAAAAAC
>CALMKO010000328.1 GCA_937867415.1 uncultured Verrucomicrobiota bacterium
TCTACACAGAGTAGATCGTCGGCAGCGTCAGATGTGTATAAGAGACAGCCCCCTCCCGCAACCTCACCGCCCTGCGCCAGCGCATCCTCAAAATGAGCGCGCAGCAATACTCACTCCTTACCACCCAAATCGTCCCCGCCCTCGTCAAGGCCGGCATCCATCCCCTCCAAATCCGCGATCTCTCGCCCGCCCAAGCCGCGCAAACCGCCGCGATCTTCGAGGACGCCATCTTTCCGCTACTCACCCCTCTCGCCGTCGATCCTGACGGCCAGCCACCCATCGTCCCCGCCCTGCAAATCACCGTGGCCTGCCGCGTGCTCGATCCCGAGACGCTCACCACCCGCCACGCCCTCATCCCCATGCCGGAAATCCTCGGCCGCCGCATCAACGTCCCCACCGACTCTCCCGCCACGGCCTTCATTCTCATCGAGGATCTCGTCGCGGCCCACGCTGGCCTGCTCTTCCCCGGCGAAACCGTCACCGCCACCACCGCTTTCCGCGTCACCCGCAACGGCGACATCGTCGTTCAAGATGAGGACGCCAGCGATCTTGCCGGCGAAATGGAGGACGTGCTCTCCGCTCGCCGCTTCGCCGATACCGTCCGCCTCGAACTCCGCTCGGACGCACCCCGCGATCTCGTCCGCGTCATCCACCAAGTCACCGCCGCCACCCCGCAGGAAGTTTATCGCGTCGATGGCCCACCCGGCCTCGCCTCTTTCATGGAACTCGCCTTCCTCTCCGGCTTCGACCACCTCCGCGATGCCGACTGGCCCGCCCAAAACTCCCCCGCCATCACCCCAGGCGCATCCATGTTTGAAACGATCGCTTCAAACGACCTCCTGCTCTTCCACCCCTACGAGTCTTTCGATCCGGTCGTCCGCCTCATCGAAGAAGCCGCGGAGGACCCCGACGTCATCGCGATCAAGCAAGTCCTCTACCGCACCGCCCGCCAATCCCGCATCGTGGACGCGCTCATCAAAGCCGCGGAAAACGGCAAGCACGTCACCGCGCTGGTGGAACTCAAGGCCCGCTTTGACGAGGCCCGGAACCTCAACCGCGCCGACGAACTCCAACGCGCCGGGGCCCAAATCGTTTACGGGGTGAAAAACCTCAAAACCCACGCCAAGATCTGCCTGATCGTCCGCCGCGAGTCGGGCCACCTCCGCCGCTACGTCCACCTCGGCACCGGCAACTATAACGAGACCACCTCCCGACTCTACACCGACCTCTCCTACCTCACCTGCAAGCCGGAGTATGGAAATGACGCGTCGCTCTTTTTCAATGCGGTCACCGGCCGCTCCAAGCTGCTCCGTTTCCAGCGCCTCGTCCCCGCCCCCACGGCCATGAAGCCCACCCTGCTCGACCTCATCGCCGGCGAAGCAGAGCGGGCAAAACAAGGGCTCCCTGCCCGTATCATCGGCAAGGTCAACTCGCTCCAAGACCCCGACATCATCAACGCCCTCTACAAAGCATCCCAAGCCGGCGTTGAGATCCGCCTCAATATCCGTGGCATCTGCTGCCTCAAACCCGGCGACCCGAAATACTCGAAAAACATCGAAGTCATCTCCGTCATCGACCGCTTCCTCGAACACGCCCGCCTCTTCAGCTTCCACCAAGGCGGCAACTCGGAAATCTACATCGCCTCGGCCGACTGGATGACGCGCAACCTCGAAAAACGCATCGAGCTGATGATCCCCATCGAGGAACCCGCCCTCAAGCGCCGCCTCACCCGCATCCTCGAAGCCTACTTCCAGGACAACACCCAGGCGTCCAAACTCCTCCCAGACGGAAGCTCCCAACGAATCGTCCGACAAAAAGGCCAAAAAGCCTTCCGCGCCCAAGATTATTTCTACCAACAAGCCCGCAAAGCCGCCAAAGCCCGCGAGCACGAACGCTCGATGACCTTCGATCCACACGTCCCTGCGGAATAAACATTCTCAAATTTCAAGATTTCCTGACTTTCCGGCCCAAAATCCCCGCTTGTGGCCGATTTTGGGACCAGCTGGCCGGAATCGGGTGCTCAAATTCCTTCCGTTCTCCTGATTTTCAGGTAATTTGATTTTGTTCTCAGCGAGGTCCGCCTCCCGAGAGCTCCTGCCACCAAGTGCCGGGTCACCAGCTTCGAACGAACATCCGGGGGGAAGTTCGCCGAACAAGATCCAAGCCAAGTGGTTGAAGAAACAAGCGCGCTTTGCGAGATCCGGGGGGATATCCAAAGCGCGCTTTTTCTTTTGGCCCCTGCCGCAGGCCGAAGTAACAACCCAAGGCTCAAAAGCCTTCGCAAAACACAGCCGCGCAAATACTTCTGTTAGTTTTGTGGCTTTATCTAGAATTTACCGGATTCCCAGGCTTCGGAGATTTCGACAAGGAATTCAGGAGCGATTGATGCAATTTCTCAGAAAAAATGCGCAAAGTCGCCTAGCCCGCTTCTTGAGTCCCTGAGAACCGTGGATTAACGTTCCAGCGGTCCACCGCTTCCCCAACCCATCCAGCAGATCAAAGCATCTCATGAATCACTTCCCAAAGGCAGGGTTCCTCAAAGCACTCGCAACCTCTGCGATCTATTGCGCCCTAGCGTCCGCACCTCTGGCTCGTGCGGCCCCCCCCTCCGGAGCTGGCTGGCATCTTGCTTGGAATGACGAGTTCAGCGGTTCCACTTTGGACACCAGCAAGTGGCGCCACTGGCTGCTTGGAGCACGGCGCGATGCAGTGAACTCGCCAAACGCGGTCTCCGTCGCGGATGGAGCACTTACCATTTCCACCTACACCAGCGGCGGCACCCATTACACCGGGATGATCTCCACCCAGAACACCTATCAATACACCTACGGCTACATCGAGGCCCGCATCAATTTCGACAGCACACCAGGCATGTGGTCCGCTTTCTGGATGCAGTCGGACACCATGGGAAACCCGATCGGCTCCCCCAACACCGCCGGCACCGAAATCGATATCTGCGAGCACCGCAAAGTGGACGGCAACGGGGTGAACCGCGATGGCAACATCGGCGGGGTGATCCATTGGGACGGCTACGGCACCGCCCATCGCAGCCACGGCTACGATTCCGGAAACCTCGGTCTGGGCAACGGCTACCATGTCTACGGAATGGAATGGACTCCGACCCAGCATAAATTCTACATCAACGGAGTCCTACGCTGGACCATCAATAACAACCCCACCAACTCACCCGTTTCCCAACGCAGCGAGTTCATCATCCTCAGCAGCGAGGTGTCGGACGGCGGCTGGTCAAGCACGGTTCCTACCGGAGGCTACGGATCGCTCTCGAATACAACCACGAAAATGGACGTCGATTATGTTCGCGTATATCGCCGCGCGGAAACCGTCGTCAACGGTGACTTCGAGGGCAAGATCAGCCCGTTCAGCGCCGCGAACCAGACCCGATGGTCGGCCACCGACGGCCGAGCCGAACCAGCCTCAGCCAGACTCGCGCCGACCACCTCCGCCGGAGCCACGGTTTCTCAAACCGTGCGTGGCCTGCTACCGGATACCGGCTATACCGTCACGGCTTGGGGAAATGCCGGAACCACCTCCCCGTCACTTACCGTAGGGGCCAGAGACTATGGTGCGGCCGAAGTTGGCCAGACACTCACCGCTTCCACTTTTTCCCAAGCCTCCGCCACATTCGTAACCGGTGGCTCAAACCGCAGCGCCAGCGTCCTCGCCCGATCTAACAATTCTGGATCGGTCGCCCATGTGGACGACTTCCTCCTCCGCCGCCACACGGCAGTCAACAACGGCCAACTGGAATCGGGCGACACTCTCGCCTGGCAGAGCATCTACGGTGGGGCGGTTCTTTCATCGGACGGAAACAACTACGGAGGCGAGTATGCTTGGAGAATCCCCGCAAGCTCATCAAGCGCCGGCGTCGAGCAAACCGTCCTTGGCCTCTCGCCCAACACCAACTACCGCCTCACCGCCTGGACAACCAACGGCAATACCAACCTTTCCTTCGGTGTGAAAAACCACGGCAACAGCCAGGTCCTCAGCAACGTTGCCGCGAATACCTGGACGAGGGGCAGCGTCAACTTCACTACCGGCAGCTCCGGCAACAGCGCGACCATTTTCGCATTTCGCTCCAGCAGCAGCCAGACGGCCTACGCGGACTCCTTCTTCCTTTCCCAGCCACTCTCCACCCCATGGCTCAGCCAGGACGTCACGGACCTCCCACTCGACGGCACCTCTGGCCGCCTCGGCGACAAGTTCGTCATCCAGACCAGCGGCGACGGCATCGGCGGAACCTCGGATAAAATGCATTTTATCTACCAGCCCGTCAGCGGGGATACCACCATCACCGCCCGCATCCTTGGCGTGGATCACACCAGCACCACCGCCAGCACCGGTGTGATGATCCGGGAAACGAACAGCAGCTCGGCACGCAGCGCAGCGCTCACATGGTCACCCGGCCAAGCTCTCGACTTCACCCGCCGCACAACCACCAGCGCCACCAGTTCGACTACATCACTCACTGACATCATCAACCCGCCGTGGGTACGCCTCACCCGCCGTGGGAATAGCTTCACCGCCTATGCCTCGCCCGACGGGATCGCGTGGTCACGCGTCGGGGCGCCTCAGACCATCGCCATGGCAGCCACCGCACAAATCGGGATTCCCGCCACCTCGGGAGCGGCTGGCATCCTATCAGAGTCATCACTCGACCAAGTATCCATCAGCCCCCCGCTCCCCGATGTCACCATCACCTCTCCCACCGGAGACACCACCCTTTCCAACGCCCCACAAAGCCTCCGCCTCACCGCTGCGATCACGGACTCGGGCGCGCCCGCCGTGGCCTGGTCCAAAGTCAGCGGTCCAGGCACGGTTACCTTTGAAAATCCCGCGACAGCCGTGACTTCCGCGACATTTTCCGCTCCCGGCACCTATACCCTCCGCTGCTCCGCCACCACGGCAGCTGGCACCGGCAGTGATGACCACACCGTCAGGATCACCGCCGTTTCCTCCGTCGATCCCGCACTGGCTATTCGGTTCAAACTTGACGAGAACGCCGGCACCACCGCAGCAGACAGCTCCGGTGGCGGAAATCCCGGCACCGCGAACGGTGGGCTTGCTTGGCAACCGGACGCGGGCCGCCTCGCGGGAGCGGCGGCGTTTAATGGAAGCGATTCCTATATCTCGGTGCCGGACAGCACATCCTTGGACAACACGTCCGCCTTCACACTTTCTTATTGGTTCAAAGCAAATAGCTTCAATGGTTCAGGGCTTGTCGCCAAACGAATCAGTTTCGACAACAACAATTCCTACAGCACCTTCCTTACCATGGACGGAAAACTGACTGTGGATATCAACTCCAACAACAATCGCTTCACCAGCACCACCACCTTCAACCCCGGCGCGTGGTATCATGTCGCTGTCGTATTCGACGGCGGTCTGGCATCCACGGAAAGGGCGAAACTCTATGTGAACGGCAGCCTCGACAAGACCTCCACAGAAACGAGTACCACCATTCCAAACCATACATCTTCGCTTCACATCGGCACCCTTCTACCGGGGAGCCCGGTCTTCGACGGCCTGATAGACGAAGTCCGCTTCCACCGCCGTGCACTGAGCGCAGCGGAAATCACCGCGCTTCATGGCGTCACCGGCAGCTTTGCACCCACCGTCTCCGTCGGCACCGCCCCAGCCACCATTGTCAACACCCCTTCCAACCTAACAGGAAGCGTCGTGGTGGATTCAGGTCCAGGCGCAACGGCTGCATGGAGCAAGGTCAGCGGACCGGGGAACGTAGTCTTCATTCACCCTGCCTCGCCTGTCACCAGTGTCACCTTTGACCAACCCGGCAACTATGTTCTGCGGCTTACCGGCACCAATTCCATCGGCCAGACCTTTGCCGACCTCAACGACACCATTTTCGCAGCAACCCTTCCCGCCCCGGAAGCCACCATCACCCAACCGGCAGGCCCGGTTTTCCTGGCAAGCACGGCAGACGCACTTCGCCTCGCCGTCAGCGTCAACACCAGCGGACTCCCCGGCCCTGTCACATCCATCTGGAATCAAATCAGCGGCCCGGGAGTGGTGAGTTTCGATGATTCATCAGCAACAGACACCTCAGCGACCTTTTCCGCACCCGGCAACTACACCCTGCGCTGCACGGTCGCCAATGCCGGCGGCACGGATACCGCCGACGTCACCGTAGCCGTGGCAGCACCCACATCGCTAACCTTCTGTCAGGGCGTAAACAACTACAGCCACACCGCCACCTTCCTCCGCGGAGACTCCACCTCATGGAACTCCGGCACACGCGACCAACTCCTCGCGGGCCGCAATGACACCTCAGCCAAGTTATTCCGCAGCGTCTTCTCCTTTCCCCTCACGGATGTTCCAGCCGGAGCCAACCTAACAGGAATCACCCTTGACCTCTGGACCCATCCGCTCGATTCCGGCACCGGCAGCATTTCCACTCTCGAGCTCCGTGAACTCACCGCCACCCCCATCGAGGGCAGCGGCGACGGAATTACTTCAAGCAATGGCGCGGGAACCGGAGCCACCTGGCTCAACCGCACCCCCACCACCGCTTGGACCAGCCCCGGTGGTGATTTCAACGCCTCAGTTCTTTCCACCACGCCCGGCTTCAACGCGACCACCTTGGGACTTCAAAGGAATTTCCCCTCCTCCAGCGCCTTTCTTGCCGCCGCGCAATCCGCCGTAAGCTCAGGTTCGCCGCTCAACCTGCTGTTGCGATCCCCCATCACGGAGGCAGGGAACACTGCGAATTTTGTCCGCTTCGCTTCGGACGATCACGCGACGACCGCGCTGCGTCCACAACTCACTCTCACCTGGACAGCCCCCCCTGCGGCGATCATCACTCTTGGCGCAACTCCCTCCGCCATCACCGGGGAACCCGTCATTCTGCCAGCCTCGGTCTCGGGTGCGACCTCTGCCGCCTGGTCGCTCCTGTCCGGCCCGGGCACCGCCATTCTCACCAATCCGACCCAGCCTGCCACCACCGTCACCTTCAACCAACCCGGCACTTATCTTCTCAAGTTATCCGCATCTAACACTTTTTCCGAAGTCTCCCGAACATTGTCGATCAACATCGCCTCCAACCCAGCTTATTTCACCGATTGGCAGTCGGTCAACTGGCCCGGCGACAACGACCCCGAAGTCATCGGCACCGAACAGGACCCCGATCAAGACGGCTTCTCCAACCTGCTCGAATGGGCGCTCCACCTCGACCCGAAATTTCCAAGCTCGTTCAAACCACAACTCTCCTTCAACGGTCCCCTGTTGGAATACACCTACACCCGCCGCAAGACCGCACCCGGAGAAGCCGAGTTCCAAGTCCTCTGGTCGGACACTTTCGAGGATGACTGGAGCGACGATCAAGTAAGCCTCGAATCATTGATCTCGGAAACCTCCACGACCCGCACCGTGATGGTGTCGGTTCCAGCTACGAGCGACCGACGCTTCCTCCGTGTAAGGGTGGCAAGACCTTGATCATGCCCAGGGATGAACCTTCGTCGAGTTTCTCGTCCACGGAGACCCGAATCGACAGGCCCCCAACCCTGTCGTCTCCAGCACCCAGTTCGCGGAATTCATCCTGAACCTCCAAACCTCCACCGGATCCATCTCCTACCGCGTGGAATTCTCCCCCGACCTGAGAAACTGGGAACTTCACTCGGAATGGGTGGCCGTCTCGCCCGCTCAAACGAACCCGCCAAGCGGATCACCCGCATGCGCATCACCCACCCTCCAGGGCAGTTCCAGCACTTCTCTCGCATCCGTGCCAAATGAGCCCCTGAGTGATACGCGCGCAGTCCCCCCCCCCCAAATGGGGGAGAC
>CALMKO010000329.1 GCA_937867415.1 uncultured Verrucomicrobiota bacterium
TCGAACTGATCCCACCTCACCATGAAACATATCCTCCTTCCCGCCAGCGGCCTGCTCTTCATGACCAGCTTGGCATTTTCCGAGATCACCGCCAACCCCACCCCGCCCCAGGCAAAGTGGATGCTCTGGTATCAGCAACCCGCCAAAAACTGGAACGAAGCCCTACCCCTCGGTAACGGCCACCTCGGCGCGATGGTCTTCGGAACCCTCCCCAACGAACGCGTCCAGTTCAATGAATACACCGTCTGGACCGGCCACCCCCGCTCATACGCCCACCCGGGCGCGGTGGAAAAACTCCCGGAAATCCGCCAACTCCTCTTCGACAAAAAACAAAAACAAGCGGAAGATCTCGCAGGCAAGGAGTTCATGAGCATCCCGCTCAAACAAATGGCCTATCAACCTTGCGGCGATCTCTGGTTCGACTTCCAAGGCCTCGACAAGGTCTCTAACTACCGCCGCTGGCTCGACCTCGACACCGCCACCCAGACCACCGAATACGAGGCGCACGGGGTGAAGTTCCGCCGCGAGGTCATCATTTCCCACCCGGACCGTGCGCTCTTCCTCCGCATCTCCGCCGACCAACCGGGAAAAATCACCGGCAAGGTCCGCCTCACCAGCCCCCACAAAAATTCCACCACCACCGCTGCGGAAAATAACCAACTCGTCCTCAGCGGCCAAGTCCAGGAAGATGGCATCCGCTTCCAAAGCATCGCCAAGGTCGAGGCCACTTCCGGTTCTACCAACACCAAAGACGGACAACTGGAAATCACCAACGCCGACCAAGTCCTCATCCGCCTCGTCGCCGCCACCAATTTCACCAACTTCCGCGACATCTCCGGCGACCCCGCCGCACGCTCGGCCAAGTTGATCGAAAAGGCCTCGGCCAAGCCATGGGAGAAAGTCCTCTCCACCCATCTCGCCGACCACCAATCCCTATTCCGCCGCATGGACATCGACCTCGGAATCAGCCCCGAGTCACTCCGCCCCACCAACGAGCGCATCGTCGATTACCTGAAAGGCAACGACCCCCAACTCGCCGCCCTCACCTTCCAATACGGCCGCTATCTGCTCATCGGTTCCAGCCGCGCCGGTGGCCAGCCTTCCACCCTCCAAGGCATCTGGAACGACTCGCTCAAGCCCGCCTGGGACAGCAAATACACCTGCAACATCAACACCCAGATGAACTACTGGCCCGCCGAACTCGCCAATCTATCCGAATGCGCGGACCCCCTCTTCGACGCGCTGGGCGAGTTGATGATCTCCGGCCGCGAGACCGCCAAGGAACACTACGCCGCACCCGGCTGGGTCCTCCACCACAACTTCGACCTCTGGCGCGGCACCGCACCCATCAATGCCTCTAACCACGGCATCTGGCCCACCGGCGGCGCATGGCTCTGCCACCACCTCTGGGAGCGCTACCTCTTCACCGGTGACCGGAAATTCCTCAAGGAAACCGCCTACCCGATCATCAAAAACTCCGCCGAGTTTTTCACCTCCTACCTCATCGAGGACCCCGCCACCAAGACCCTCATCAGCGGCCCGTCGAACTCACCCGAACAAGGCGGCCTCGTCATGGGACCCACCATGGACCACCAGATCATCCGCTCGCTTTTCAAAATCACCATCGAGGCCTCACAAATCCTCAAAACCGACAAGGACTTCGCCGCCAAACTCGCCGAAATGACCCCGCGCATCTCGCCCAACCGCATCGGCAAACACGGCCAACTCCAGGAATGGATGGACGATCGCGACGACCCTAACAACAAGCACCGCCACGTATCCCACCTCTGGGGCGCCTATCCCGGCACCGACATCACCTCACGCGACACCGCCTTCTTCAACGCCGCCCGCCAATCCCTCATCCATCGCGGTGACGCCGCTACCGGCTGGAGCATGGGCTGGAAAATCAACCTCTGGGCACGCTTCCTCGATGGCGACCACGCCTACCTCATCCTCCGCAACCTGCTCCAACCCGTCGGCGGCAAGGAAAGCTTCCACAGCGGCGGCGGCATGTATCCCAACCTCTTCGACGCCCACCCGCCCTTCCAGATCGACGGGAACTTCGGCGCAGCAGCCGGCATCGCGGAAATGCTCGTGCAGTCCCACCTCCAGGACCCGAAAGGCAACTTCATCATCCAAATCCTCCCCGCCCTCCCATCCAACTGGCCCACCGGAAGCATCAAAGGCCTCCGCGCCCGCGGCGGCTTCGAACTCGACCTCACCTGGAAAAACAGCAAACCGGCATCTCTGACCGTCCGCACCAAGAACGGCGGCACCACCACCCTCCAACACGCCGGCAAATCCCAGGAAATCAAACTCAACCCCGGCCAATCCAAAACCATCACCGCTTGGTAAAAATGAAAGTCCCGCTCCTCACCTGCGCGGCAGCTCTAACACACCTCGCCACGCTCCACGCCCAGCCACTCACACCGTCCATCCGCCACGAGTGGGCGAACGTGGCCATGGGCGGCGCAGGCTTTGTTTCGGGCGTCTTCGCCCACCCTAACAAAAAAGGACTCTTCTACGCCCGCACCGACGTCGGCGGAATCTATCGGCTCAATCCCGCCAACGACTCATGGGTCCCCCTGCTCGACTGGCTGCCTCCCACCCAGGGATCGCACATGGGCATCGAGGCACTCGCGCTCGACCCCCGCAACCCTGCGACCATCCACCTGTTAGCCGGCACCCCCTACTGGCGCGGCGGCACCGGCATCCTCAGCTCGGCGGATTTCGGAAACTCCTGGAAAACCACCGACGTCAGCCAGCAGATCCGCGCCCACGGCAACAAGTGGGGCCGCCACACCGGCGAGCGCCTCGCCATCGACCCCAACTCTCCCAACATCCTCTTCAGCGGCTCCCGCGAGACCGGCCTCTGGAAAAGCACCGACAACGGAAAATCCTGGACCTCCGTCGCCACCTTCACCCCCGGCGATCCCATCCCCCCGAAAGACGAAAAACAAAAAGCCGCCCACCCGGCATCCACCGCCAATGGCAATGGCATCTGCTTCGTCATCATCGACCCGAAATCCGCCTCCCCCGGCCAAGCCAGCCGGGTCCTCTACCTCGGACTTTCCCGCCCCCGCACCGAGACCCGCAACGAGGCCAAGATCAAAACTCCGGACGGCAACATCTACCAAAGCCTCGACGGCGGCGAAACCTGGCGCGCACTCCCCGCACTCCCCAACGTGGGTGTCCCCGGATCCATGGCCAACGATTCGTGGCATCCCAACCGCGCCGTCCTCTCTGGCCGTCGCCTGATCGTCACCTATCAGGCGGAAAACAAACCCGGCGGCGGCGTTTTCCGCTACGATCCCAAGGCGGAACAATGGACCGATATCACCCCGGGCTCCATCAGCAACAAAGCCCCGACCCAAGGCCAATTCATCCGCACCTACAACCCCTACTGCGGAATCGATCTCATCGACACCGAACCACGCCGCCTGCTCATCAGCACCATGGGCACCTACTGGCCGCAGAAGAACCTCGAAGGGAAAACCCTCTGGGGCGAGCGCCTCTACTACAGCCCCCAAGGCGGCGATGAGGACGGCAAGACCTGGATCGACATCTTCGGCCAGGACAAGGCCCGCACCCACGCAGACTTCCCCTTCGGCCGCGGTCAGAACATCCACTGGGGCGCTGCCGTCGCGCTCGACCCCTTCGACGCGAACCGCGCCTTCATCACCTCCGGCAATGGCATCTGGTCCGTCACCGATCTCCAGAAAATCCTCACATCCGAAAAGGAAACCCGCGCGACCTGGAAGTTCCACGTCGCCGGCATCGAAGAATCCGTCCCCATGGACATCGCCAGCATCCCCGGCGGACCGCTCATTTCCGTCATCTGGGACTACGCCGGATTCACCAGCGCCGATCCCGCACAATACTCGGAGTTCGGCCAGTTCCGCGTGGCCGCCGGCCTCAATGTCCGCCTCGCCTCCGCAGGCAGCGGCCAATCCGCACGCGTCATCCGCCTGAACTCCTCCGGCGAGATGGCCCGCTCCGCCGACTCCGGCAAAACCTGGGAAAAGATCGAACCCAACAACCTCCCCAAGGCTGGCACCGACGCACGCCTCGCGCTCTCCTGCGACGGACAAGTCATCCTCTACACCCCCAGCGACAGGAAAGTCTATCGCAACGCAGACCCCGCCCACCTCTGGCCCGCCAAAAACTGGACCCAAGTCCCAAGCCTAACCGATGCCAACCGCCCCGTCGCCGACCCCGTCAATCCAAGAGTATTCCACGCCTACCGGAACTCCACCGGCGAGCTTCTCCGCAGTGACGACGCCGGAAAAACCTTCAAACCCGTCCTCAAGGTCGGTGTGAGATCCACCACCGTCTTCGCCGCCCCCGGCCGCGAATCAGACCTCTGGATCACCGCCGGCGGCGCAGGAGCCGTCAGAGTCATCAACGGCACGATCGAAAAATCCCCCCTCTTCCATGCCTCAACCCTCGGCTTCGGCCGGGGCAGATCCGATACCGACTACCCCACCGTCTTTATCTGGGGCCGCCCACTCAAAGACGACCCGGAAGGAATCTATCGCTCCACCGACACCGGAAAAACCTGGTCACGCGTCAGTGACGACGCCCATCAATACGGCGGCCTAGGCAACGGCGGCTTCGTCAAAGGCGACATGAACGTCTTCGGCCGCGTTTACATGAGCACCCCCGGCCGAGGCATCCCCTACGCCACCCCGTCCAAGTAATCCCAAATCCAAAATCCAAAATCCAAAATCCAAAATCCAAAATCCAAAATCCAAAATCC
>CALMKO010000330.1 GCA_937867415.1 uncultured Verrucomicrobiota bacterium
CCTTTACGGGTGGGGTGCTTGCGGCAGGTTTTTCCGCCTTCATGTTTTCGAGCTCCTTTTTCGCTGCGGCCTTTTGTTTGTCATCGAAGCGGGATTCGATGGCGACGATCATCTTCTTGGCGTCTGCCTCGCCGCGTTCGTCGGCGACGGTGGCGAGAGCCCAGGCCTTGACGGGGTCTGCCTTGGTGCCGATCCCTTCGTTGAGCAGGCGGGCAAGGGCGAGTGTTGCCGGGCCGTGGCCTTGATTGGCGGCGAGGGAATAGAGTTGCCCGGCATTTTCAATGCTTTGGTTGACGCCGGCAGCTCCGCGTTCGTAGAGGGTGGCGAGGTTGTTTTGGGCTTGGGCGTAGCCGCCTTGAGCGGCACGGGTCAACCAGGCGACGCCGGCCGCGCCGTCTGCAAGGGCGAGCTTGCCGGAAAGGTAGAGGAGGCCCAGCTCGTTTTGGGCTTCGACGAGATTTCCATTGGCTGCGGCAAGGAGATATTTGTAACCGAGGAGCAGGTCCGGCTTCTCGACCGAGAGGGCTTCCACGGCGAGGCGGAAACAAGCTTGGGGGCTACCACCCTCGGCGGCTTTTTCGAGCAATGAGCGTCCGCGTGATGGGTCCTTTTCGACGCCTTTTCCTTCGATATAGAAATCGGCGGTCCGGAGAATGCAATCGATTTGCCCTGCGTCTTTGCCCCGCTCGTACTGGCTCAATGCGGCGGCGAGGTCCTTTTTGACGTTTTCTTCGAAGTCTCCCAAGGCGAGGTAGGCAGAGAATTCCTTGGCGTCGGCGGCTTTTTTCAGCCATTCACGGCCTTTTTTTTCGTCGCGGAATTTTTCATCGCCGCTAAGCAAGCGTGAGCCGAGAGCGGCCATGGCGGGTGCATCGCCAAGACCTGCGGCTTTTCCGTAGAAGGCAAGTGCCTCTTTGGGGTCCTTGAGTTCAGGAAAGCCAAATTGACCTTCGTAAAACCGGGCGATGAGCAGCAGCGATGGGATGTCACCAGCATCTGCGGCGCTCTTCCACCAGAAGACTGCTTTGTCGGGGTCAGCGGTGGGTGAAAGGCGTCCGCGGAGGTAGGCCTCGCCGAGGATGCGCCCGGCCACGGCGGGATCGTCTTTTGCAGCAGACTCGAGGGCTTCACGGGCTTGGCTGCGCTCGTCTTCTTTTTCGGAAGCAAGAAGGATGAAAGAGAGGCGGTAGATGGCGTCCTTGTGTTTGGTGGCGGCTGCCTTGCGGTAAAACTCGAGGGCCTTGTCGCGCGACGCTTCGACTCCTTTGCCCGACTCGTAGGCGAAGCCCATGAGGTAGAGGGCATCCGCATTTCCCTTTTCGGCAAGGGGGGCTGCAAGTTCAACCGCTTTTGCGTGACGGCCAGCCTGGAATGCTTCCATTGCCTCCTTGGACGGGCCATCACTCGCGGTAGGGAGCGCGGCGGAGCCCTCGGTGGGCACCGAGATTGCGGCATGGGTGGCCAAAGAAAATGCAAGAAAAACGAGGGTTTGTGATAGAAAGCGTAGGCGCATGTGACAGACTAGGTGCTATTTCCCGACGCAATGCAAGCTTCATGAGTTCGGGAAAAATGGAATATTTTGGCCACTTGCGCCTGTGGGTGTTTGATCTATCTTCCATGAGAGATGGTGAGAAACAAGGTAGTGATCAAGGCGGCGCTGGTTTTAGCCATCGTCTGGGCCTGCGTGTGGGGGATTCGTGTTTACGCAGGATCAAAAAAGGTCACCGCCGAGCGGGTGAATCGGGTGGTCGAGGAGGCGAACTTCGCGGATTGGTCCGCCGAGGCTCGCCCGGCCGGCTCGCCCGAGGCCAAGCGGCGGGATCAGGAAATCCGGGAAATTGCCGACTTGGTGAATCGCCTCGATTTTCAAGAACGTGAAAAAAACCGTGAGAACCGTTCCGGCGAGGCATTTTTCCGCAAGCTAGCGCCGGCGGAAAAGAACCTCTTCATCGACCTGACTATCATGGAATCCATGGGGCGATTCATGGAGGCGCTCGATGCCATGAAACCCGAGCAGCGCAGGCAGTTTGTGGAAAAGGGCCTCAAGGAAATTCAAGAAGGCCGCACCGAGGCAGAGATGGCCCGCGCCAATGATCTCGGCGCCGACTTGCTCGACAAAATCAGCCAGGAGGGGATGAAGGCCTATTTCGACAAGGCAAACACGGACACCAAGCTCGACCTTGCGCCGTTGATGGAGGCGATGAACGACGTCATGCAAGGGATGCGTGGAAATGAATTCGGCCCGAGGTAATCATGGGAAGGCGCGGATTCACTCTTGTCGAGCTGCTCGTGGTCATCGCGATCATGGGCGCGCTTGCAGGGATTTCTTATCCGGTGGCACGGTCGGTGATTGGCAAATCCCGTCAGGCTTCTTGCCTCAGCAATCTTCGCTCGCTCGGTGTGGCGCTGGAAGGATACTTGCAGGATCACAACAACATCATGCCCACGCTCAAACTCGGGCGCTCGTCGAAAGCGGAGGACGTGCCGGTGTTGGAGACCGTTCTTCTACCATACACGGCCGCAGCGGAAGCGTTCCAATGTCCCGCGGACAAGGTGCAGTATGAAAAATCCGGTTCCAGCTACCTGTGGGTTTTCCTCGTCAATGGAGATCCCGCCAGCAAACTGACTTTCTTCAACAACGACAGCCGTCCGGACGAAATTCCCCTCATCACCGACAAGGAGGCATGGCACCCAAGCGGAACCAATTTCCTCTACGCCGACTACAGCGCCTCTAACAAGCCACGTTTCGCAGTCGGTCAATGATACAACAAAACCATCATGCTCAGCGTCAACGGACTGTTTAAAAATTTCAGCGGCAAGCCTGCCCTGACCGATGTCTCCTTCCATGTCGGACGTGGCGAGATCTATGGTCTGTTAGGTCACAACGGAGCCGGGAAAAGCACCTCACTCGGCATCATTCTCGGAATGGTCATGCCGGACCGGGGAGATGTCACCATCGACGGAATCTCCGTATTGAAAGACCGCTCTAAAGCCCTGCGAAAAGTGGGGGCTATTTTCGAGGCTCCGGCCTTTTATGAGTATCTCAGTGGCTGGGATAACTTGAAGATCCTGATGAGCTATTCCGGGGGATTCGATGCCGAGTCCGCTGCTGAAGTGATTGATCGCGTGGGGCTGAGCAAGCGGGTTCACTCGAAGGTCCGCACCTACAGCCACGGGATGCGCCAGCGCCTGGCATTGGCTCAGGCCCTCCTCCCCGAGCCTGAAGTTCTCTTGCTGGATGAGCCTACAGACGGCCTCGATCCGGAGGGCATCAAGTGGTTTCGCGACTTTATTCTAAACCTTCGCGATGAGCGGGGGATGACTGTTCTTTTTAATTCCCACCTGTTAGCCGAAGTTGAGCTCATGTGTGACCGAGTGGCCATTCTGCGCGAAGGCCAGCGGGTCTTCGAGGGCCGGGTGAGCGGTTTGCAGGATGACACCCCGGTCTTTGAGGTGGATCTGGCCCCGTGGGACCTTGCTTGTGGGCTCGTAAAATCCGCGGGCGGTGACATCCTGAGCACCGGTAAAGTGAGCCTTCCGCATACCATGGATCCAGCCACTCTGGTGGCTGCCCTCGTCCGTGCCGGGATCCGCGTCCGTGCATTCTCGCCGGTCCGCCGCTCGCTCGAAGATCTCTACATGGAAATCCTCAACGGAGCCCCTAGCCCCAACTGATATGCTGTTCTTCCAACAACTCCGCGGAGAGCTCCGCAAACTCTTTGCCCGGCCCCGCACCTGGATGGGCTACGGCGCGTTCATCGCCATGGAGGCGGTCATTCTTGCGGTTTACAAACTGGAACGCAGCCAACGCTACATGAAGGGCATGTTGGAGCGCAACGGCCTCGAATTCGGGACCTATTACAGCTCGTTGACGATCACCTTCACCATCATGCTGCTGAGTATGTTTCTGCTAGGCTCGATTTACTTCGCGCTGGTCGCGGGTGATATCGTGGCCAAGGAGAATGAGGACGGAAATCTACGGCTGGTGTTCGCCCGGCCGATCAGTCGCCTGCGCTTGTTGCTCATCAAATACACCGCGGTCTCGCTCTATACGTTTTCGTTCGTGTTTTTCGTGGGGGTCTCGGGTTACGCCATGGCGGTTGCCGCCGTCGGTTGGGAGGGGGGCTTGTTTGTCATGGAGCCGAAAATGAAAGTATTCGCGGCCTATCCCGAGTGGTGGGAAGGTGCCGGCCGCTTGGCGATGGCGGCCGGCGGCATCGGGTTGAGCATGATCACGCTCTCATCGATCGCCTTTATGTTTTCTTGTTTCAAGGTAAAGCCGGCGGCCGCCACGATCATCACGCTCACCATCTTGTTCGTGGACATGATTTTGCAGGGATTTCCATTCTTCAAGCCCTACGAAAGTTACTTTGTCACCTGGCGCATGAGCGCTTGGGTCTTCCTTCTTGAGCAGAATATTTCCTGGCCGAAGATCATCGAGTCCTACGCATTCTTGATAGGTCTCAATATTTCCCTTTTCACACTAGGCTGGTTGTCCTTCCAGACGCGTGATTTTAAAACGTGATCACCAATTGATGTTCACACCGCGCGTGTCGATGTGGGTGAAATCCGAGTAGCCACCGACTCCGCCTTTAAAGAGTCCACGGTCGCGGAGATTTCTTGCGGTCGCGGTGACTTGGGACGCGCGGACTTGAAATTTCACATCTACGGCGACGTTCGCTTGATGCCAGGAACCGACCCGTGCCCCTTCGCAATGGGCATTGTAGATCGGGCTGCGGTAGGCTGAGACGACCTCCACCTTGGTCGCATTCATCTCGCGGGCGACCCGGTCCGCCACCCGGAGGGTGTATCCCATACGGGTCCACCATGCCTTCGGAGGCAAGCTGTTCCACACGGAGCCCTTGTTTTTCGCATGGGCTCCGATGACTTGGGCGGGAGAAATACTCACCAATTTCAAGCCCCAGAGGTAGCGGGCGTAGTCAGGAAGCAGGGATCCTTGATTGCGTGCCCAATCCACAGGAAGCTGCGAGAGGTCGATGCGCTGGCTCTGTGCGGCAGGAGCGGTTCGGCTCTGGGTTTGCACGTTCACCCGCGGGGATGGGCTCGATGTGAATGCGTTGCCGGATACCGACGAAGCGAGGAGTCCCAGGCCGGTGAGCCCGAGGGCACCGACGACTTTGCGACGGCCCATGGTTGGCGTTTCGGCGGAAGCTGAAGGAAGGATGATTTCAGGGAACATCAGAAAAAAGGGGATTGCGCCTCCGATACAGCGTATGGTGTGCCGAAGAGAGAGTTATTTGACCTTCTGAAATGCCAGAAGATCCATGCACACAAGCACACTGATCTTGGTCGGCAAGTAAAAAAGACCAATCCGTGCAACTTCTCTGCAGTATTCAGCCAATTCGCCTGGCCACCCGTTGACCAGTCAGGGCCATCAGCCGCCCATGGTTCCAAGGATTCGTTCCTCCAATTCCCGGCCTTCCCGCTTGCCAGGCGACCTTGGCAAATGAACGGGTCGCAGTTATTCGCCGCGCTCCATTTTGACTGCGACCACGTAGGCCAGGACCGCTTTTTCGTCCAAAGGCTCCAGTCCGGCGTGCTTGATCATCTTCGGCACGGCCACCTCCCACTCGTCCACATCCAGATTCTGAGGCAGTTGATAAGTATGGCATTCGCCACATTTCAGCATGTAAACTTCGTGTCCCCGTTGGATCTGAGCGAGGGGCTTGCCACTTTTTTTCGCCATGGCGGCACTTGGATTCGGCACCTCCGCAATTCCTCCTTCTGCTGGCTCGGGGCCTGCTTCTATATCGCCCAATTCCGGCGCGGAGCCGATACCGGCACAGGAAATCACCAAGCAGGAGCACAGCAACGACACCCATTTCAACCATCCCATTCGCATGGCACGACTCTAGGCACACCCCGGCAGCATACTCAACTCCCGAAATCAACTCGCTTCTCCTAGCGATCATTTTTGACAAATCCCCAGCGCTCCCTAACCTCCGCCCCATTCCAAGGCCTTATTCTCCATCGATCCAATCATGAATACACTCCGCACCTTCACCACCGGCTCCGGTAATCCAGGAAGTTTCCACTCGCTCCCCGCCCTCGCCGAGCAGGGTTTTCCCAACCTGCGCAGGCTCCCGATTTCCATCCGAATCGTCCTTGAATCCCTGCTTCGCAACAATGATGGCCTCAAGGTCTCTGAAAAAGACATCACCAATCTCGCGAACTACCAAGCCAAGTCCCCGGGAGATTACGAAATCCCTTTTGTGGTGGCCCGCATCGTCCTCCAGGACTTCACCGGCGTTCCCTTGCTCGTCGATCTCGCCGCCATGCGCTCCGCCGTCCATGGCATGGGCAAGGATGCCAAAATGATCGAACCCCTGGTCCCCGTGGATCTCGTCGTGGACCACTCCGTGCAAGTGGATTATGCCGGTGGTGCCGACTCCCTCGAGCGCAACCTCGATCTCGAGTTCCACCGCAACCGCGAGCGCTACGAATTCCTCAAGTGGGGTGAGCAAGCATTCGACACTTTCAAAGTCGTCCCGCCGGGCATCGGCATCGTCCACCAAGTCAATCTGGAATACCTCGCCAAGTGCGTGCTTGATAAAGACGGCGTCTATTATCCCGACACCCTTGTCGGCACCGATTCCCACACCACCATGATCAATGGCCTCGGCGTCGTCGGCTGGGGGGTGGGTGGCATCGAGGCGGAAGCTGGCATGTTGGGCCAGCCGGTCACCTTCCTGGTTCCGGAAGTCGTCGGCGTTTACCTCACCGGCAGTCTCAATACCGGCGTCACGGCCACTGACCTGGTCCTGCTGGTCACAGAAGTCCTCCGGAAAACCAAGGTCGTTGGAAAATTCGTCGAGTTCTATGGCCCGGGTGCCAAGGCGCTTTCGCTTCCAGACCGCGCCACGATCGCCAACATGGCCCCGGAATACGGTGCCACCATGGGCTTCTTTGGAATTGATGAAGTCACCACCGGCTACCTCGCTGGCACCGGGCGCTCGCCGGAGCTTTGCAAGACGGTCGAGAATTATTACAAGGCCCAGGAACTCTGGGGCATCCCGACCGAGAGGGATGCACTGGAATTCACCCAGGTCGTCGAGCTCGATCTCTCCTCCGTCAAGCCGGGGGTCGCCGGGCCCAAACGCCCGCAAGACCGTATCGAGATCGAATCCCTCAAAGCAAAGTGGGCGGATCTTCTCACTGCTCCCGCCCCGGACGGCTACAACAAACAGCCAGTTGTCGCAGGCAGCGAAGTCGAAGGCCTCCCCGCAACTCTCGATGATGTGCCGGATGCCAACCCAGGCTTCGGCGCGTCCGTCGGCATCGTCACGGAAAATTCCACCGACCCAGCCTACCCGCTCTGGGAAGTCACCGTCGATTCCAAGGACGGCATCAAGGACACCATCACCCACGGATCCGTCCTCATCGCAGCCATCACATCTTGCACCAACACCAGCAACCCAAGCGTCATGCTTGCCGCCGGATTGCTTGCCCAAAAGGCCAACGCCAAGGGTCTCACCGTGAAGCCTTCGGTGAAAACCTCCCTCGGACCCGGCTCGCGCGTGGTTACCGATTACCTCAACAAAACCGGCCTCCAGGCGGAACTTGACCAGCTCGGCTTCCAAACCGTCGGCTACGGCTGCACCACCTGTATCGGAAACTCCGGCCCGCTCGATCCCGGCATCGAGGATGTCGTGAAGGCCGAAGACATCATCGCCGCTTCCGTTCTATCTGGAAATCGAAACTTCGAAGCCCGGGTCCACCAATCCATCAAGGCGAACTTCCTCATGTCCCCACCACTCGTCGTCGCCTTCGCCATCGCAGGCACCGTCGATATCGACATGGAAAACGAGCCGCTTGGCTACGGCACCGATGGCCAACCCGTATTCCTCGCTGATATCTGGCCCAGCTCCGCCGAAATCGAGGCCGCCATGAACGCCTCCCTCAAGCCCGATGTCTTCCAACGTCTCTACACCGGCTTCTCCGACCAGAACCCCAAGTGGAACAGCATCAAATCCTCCACCGGAAACGTTTACGAGTGGGACCGTGAATCCACCTACATCCAGGAGCCCCCGTTCTTCGATGGCTTCACTCCCACCCCGCGCGACATCGTCGAAATCAAAGCCGCCAAGCCACTTGGCATCTTTGGTGACTCTGTCACCACCGACCACATCTCTCCCGCCGGGGCGATCAAGAAGGCCAGCCCGGCCGGCCGTTTCCTCGATGAAAAAGGCGTCGATTTTGCAGACTACAACTCTTACGGCTCCCGCCGTGGCAACGATCGCATCATGACCCGCGGCACCTTTGCCAACGTCCGGATCAAGAACCTGATGGTCCCCGGCATCGAGGGCGGAGTCACCGCCATCGCTGGCGAGACCAAGGACATTTATGACGCAGCCGCCATCTATCAGGCCGCCAGCACCCCCACCATCATCATCGGTGGTGAGGACTACGGCATGGGTAGTAGTCGCGACTGGGCCGCCAAAGGCACCAACCTGCTCGGCGTCAAGGCTGTCATCACCAAGTCCTTCGAGCGCATCCA
>CALMKO010000331.1 GCA_937867415.1 uncultured Verrucomicrobiota bacterium
GCTACGACTGGACTTTTGATGTTTTCGGATCCGGGCCTGATCGGCCCCGCTTGATGGCAATCGCCGACGGTCTGGGCATTTCCGGCAGGCTGCGGTTCCATGGCGCCGTGCCGAGAGCAGAACTGACGCATCATTTCCAAGTGGCAGATGCGTTTCTTTTTACCAGCGTGAGGGATACCTCCGGGGGGGTGAATCTGGAGGCGATGGCCCACGGGCTTCCCATCATCTGCATCGCCCATCAGGGAGTGGGCGATGTCACGGACGAGAGTTGCGCCGAGCGGATCCCACCCGGTCCGATACCGGAAACCATCGACGCACTCGCAAGCGCCATCGCACAGCTTGGCGCAGACCCGGAACGGCGTATCTGTATGGGGGCCGCAGCGGCACACCGGGCAAGTGGGTATTTTGCATGGGATGAGAAATTTGACCGGATGCTAGGAGTTTACCAAGAAACTGCCCAATGCAGGAAGGTAGCGAATCCTCAGGTTCCCTAACTCCTTCCACACTCGCTCCCCATCTCCGCGAACGCCCCCATCGCTTCTGCATGCGCGCCTTGCGCTACCCGCCATGAGGTTCACACAACCCACCCATTTACGCTTCATTTTCCCACCCGTCGCAGTTGGACTCGCGTGGGTCGTGTGCATTGGTGTGCTCGACTGGGTGACGGGACCGGAACTTGCACTTTCCGCCTTCTATCTTCCTGGCATTAGCTTGGTGGCATGGTATTCAAGCCGGGGGCAAACACTAGCGGTGGCGTTCTGCGCGGCCCTAGCCTGGCTTTTCGCAGAGCTAAGCTTCCAGTTGGATTACTCAAGTCCCTTCATCCCGTATTGGAATGCAGGAATTCGTCTCTCCTTCTTCGTGATCACGGCCTTACTCACGTTTGAAGTGCGCTCCCGACAGCGCACGGAGAAGACCTTGCGCGAGCAGGACAGCATCCTCCGCTCCATTCTGGACAGCATGGGCGATGGGGTGGTGGTGGTAGCGGGCGATGGTACGATCATCGCCTTCAATCCGGCCGCTTCAAAACTCTTCGGTGAAAATCCCATCGGCAGCAAAGCGATCAAGTGGGCCATCGAAATCGAGAACCGTCTAATCGAAGCACCCAGTCCGGTAGCGCAGCGCCCGAGCTTTTTACGATTGGCAGTGGATAGCCAACTACCCGGATATCACGAGTTGATTCTTTCTGGTTCACACGAGGGGGGAGCACGGGTGCTGGGTCTCACCAGCCAGCCATTATTGGGAAGCCATGTTGCCACGTGCGGCGTGGTCATGGTCTTCGCCGATCTTACGGCACGCAGGTCTGTGGAGAAGAGAATCGCCGAGGCCAGCGAACGGGAACAACGCCGGATCGGGCAGGACCTCCATGATGGAGTCTGCCAGCACCTTGTAGGCGTGGCATTCGCCGCTGGCTCATTACAAAACAACTTGGAATCCCGCTTCCTCGATTCCGAAGCGGCAGCAGCAGGTGAAATCGCCTCGTTGATCAACGATGCCATCCGTGAGGCCCGTAACCTTGCCCACGGCCTTTATCCGGCGGGCCTCGAGGAAGGCATTGAATTCGCCCTGCGCACTCTTGCGTCCACCACTCAAGAAAGGGCTGGAGTTGTCAGCACTGCCAACATCATTATTGGTAACGTCAAGATAGATCCCATTTCAGCCGTGCATCTTTACCGGATCGCTCAGGAGTGCGTGTCCAACGCCTGCCGCCACGGCGCTGCTAAAACCATTACGATTTCCCTGAAAAATCAGGGTGGGCTTCTCAAGCTCACTGTAGCCGATGATGGCAATGGCATCGATAACGCGCGATCCGGCAAGAGTGGCATAGGCCTTAATTTGATGCACCACCGCGCCGCGCTCATGGGAGGCAACCTTGAAATCGAATCCTACACGGGCCATGGAACCCGGGTCGTCTGCAACCTTCCCGCCACAATTGCCCTACCTCCCTCTGCCGCATGAACGAAGCTTTTCTATCGGAAACCACCGAACGCAAGCGGATCCTTTTGGTCGATGACCACCCCATGGTGCGCGAGCGTCTGGCCCATCTCATTGACCAACAACCCGACTTGAAAGTGTGCGGGGAAGCCAGCGACGTAATCGGGGCGCTCGAAGGCATCCAAAACCTTCGACCGGATCTTGCCGTCGTGGACTTGAGTTTGAAAAACTCAAATGGCTTGGATTTAATCAAGGACCTAAAAGCTCGCGAATCGAAGTTACCAATCCTGGTGCTTTCCATGCATGACGAGAGTCTGTATGCGGAGCGAGTCCTGCGGGCGGGAGCGATGGGCTACGTAAGCAAGCAAGAAACCACCCGCAACATTCTTCTCGCCATCCGCCGGGTTCTCTCCGGCGATATCCACGTAAGCCCGGACCTCGCCGGGGTGCTGGTCAAACGTTTGGTCGGCGGACTCCACAATCCGGATGTTGCGCCGCTTGCCCGCCTCGCCGACCGCGAACTTGAGGTCTTCCAACTCATAGGTCGCGGCCACGGTACCCGGAAAATTGCCGAGAACCTTGGGCTTAGCGTGAAAACCGTCGAAAGCTATCGAGCGAGAATTAAGGAAAAACTGCATATTAACGACGGAATCCAACTACTCCAGCGCGCCGTGCAGTGGGTGGCACAATATGATGGAAAGTCAACATAACCAGACCATTTAGTAAGGGAATCCCCCACATGATTATCAGGCCGCTTACCGATTGCAAATCTCCTTAAGCTCACTCATGTTTCCAACTCCGTTTGACCGGAAACGAACATGCGTAGTAACCGAAGAAACTTCATTTTAGGCACCGGTGCGGCTTTGGCCGGCAATGCGCTGGAGCGCGCTGGGGCCGAGGTCATCACGAATACTGCTCCGCCAGATATCCGAACTCTCTTACAATCCGCAGGCTTTAACCCCGATAGTCCTGAATCCTCCCTATTGGCAGTAATCGCCGACCCCCATTTTGTCACTGACATCAATCATCCATATCACAATTTAGCCTTCGATGACACCTTTGTCGCGGAACTCAACGGGCTCAGTCCATCTATAACAGATTTGGTGATTGCCGGAGACCTCATCCTCAGCCACAGCCGGGCAAAAGCTGAACCACGCTATTCGACTAGTTACGCCTTTGCTCAGCAAGAATTCCGGGTAGCCAAACAGCAAATGACCCGCTTTCGCAGTAGCATGAGACTATGGAGCGTGCCGGGTAACCACGACACAGATCGTCAGGAAAACGACGCTGAACTTTGGCGCACTGAACTAGGGACTCCTCCATACCAAAAGTCGGTTTTGGGAGGGGTGCCAGTTTTTTTCCTAAATAGCGGGCACGCCGGGATGATGGATCCGGTTCAGATTCAATGGTTCAACAACGAAGCGTCTACGATTGCAGCGGATCAGGAAGTCCTTATCATTTGCCACCATGCGTCCTTCGCGTATCTTACTACGTCGTGTGGTCTTAAACGGACCGTGGCAACCGCTTTCACAGGACACAGGGCGGCTGTGTGGATCATGAGCGGTCACGGCCACCGCTTTTATGAGGATTGTTACGTGAATAAGGGAACGCGCTTCATACAGGGCCACGTGACGGCAGCCAGCACAAAGGTCTGGAGCGAAGGTAAGGCCCCGGGATACACTCTCCTGGGACTACAAGGTGGTCAAATCGTTTGCCGAATCCAGCGGTCCACTCGTGTGGGAGGCTTTACGGTGTTGCCGCCACTCAGCGCTCTTAGGTTCTCCAACCTTCGATGGGCATTCGACCGAATCGAATATCCAGGTGAGTTATTCCACGAGGGCTTTTATGATCGACGAGGACGCGTTCTTAGTTTTGCGGCCGTCGATTTAAAGTGCCAATTCGGACGGGTGCAAAACATCATCTGGAAGCTCAATCTCGCTCGATACGGCGGTAAAATTCGTGATTTTTTGATCTCTGGCACACTTGGAACCACAGCACGCCTCACAGCACGCTGCGCGTTCTCCACCTCCGGGCCAAGCGGGCCTTGGCTCGATGCCTCAATTCCTTCCACCGCAGCCAGTGACGCAAACCAAGCTTACCGCATACCAATTCCCGGACATTTCCTCAATGCCACGGATCTCTTTGTGAAGATTTCCACTGAAGCTCCTTCCAACCTATCAGACATGGAGATTGCCGGCTGGGGCACCGCCGCATCAAGTGAAGACCTAACAGGTTACGAGCGGTGGATCGCGGGAACCTACCGGACGTTTCTGCTCAACGCGGAAACAAACCCCCTCACGATTCCACCCGGCTCCAGCCTGACGAACTTGGAACTTTTCGCGTTCAATCTCGCGCCTAGCTCTTTCACTTCTTTAAGCGGAGCTGCAAGCGTCTCACCCGCTATTCAGTGCAAACCGACCTATTCCAGAATACTGACCGAAACCCCTAATACCTTCGCCTTCGCCCGCAAGAGATCCATTTCTAACCCCGGGGTGTCTGCTTTTCTGGAGGAATCCACGAACTTAAAAGACTGGCTTCCAGTCGCACCAGCCAGACTGACTGTCACATCGCTGGATGAAACGTGGGAAGAGGTAAGACTCACCCAAGCGGTATCCAACGGTTTCTTTCGGGTGAGGCTGGAGAGCGACAGTGCCTCACAGGGAAAATTCCTTACATGGCAAAACACCGTGGCAATTCCAGGAAGCTCACCGTCAGATCGGAATGCAAATTCCATCGACGATGTGCTGGAGTATGCATTCGATCTTTCGCCCCCTGACGGGGCGTCCAGACTCTACGATTCTTCACGCACCAGCAATCCAGCAGGGCAGCTCAACATCCAGTCAAGAGTAAGCACCATAAGTCGAATTGTCTTTGCGCGAATGAAACCCAGTGCCAATCCCGGCGTGTCTTATTCACTTCAGATGAGCTCAAATCTGACTGACTGGACAGTGGTCCCGCAATCCCTCTTGACTGAGCGCATCCTCCGGTCCGACACGTCCTGGGAAGAGGTGGAGTGTCTGGTGAACGATGCTTCCATGCACCAGCTGTATTACCGCGTTGCGCTCGAATTAACCCACCCCTTAAGCAGTTAGAGACATGACCTTAAATCTCTCTGTAAAAAACAGTCTTTTTTCCTTCAGTCTGTCACTGCTGGTGATTGGGTGTGGAGCGGCTTCGTTGGAAGCCGCACGAGTCATTCGCGGACCCTACCTGCAATCCGCAGGCTCGGACCGGATGACGGTCTGCTGGAGAACGGACGTGGCCACCACAAGTGAGGTTTCCTTGGGGCTTTCCGCTGCGACGCTGGGAGTGCCCGTGATTGAGCCCGGCACCCGCACCGATCACGCTGTCACCCTCACCACCTTGCAGCCAGCAACTCGCTATTACTACCGGGTGACGGGCACGCCCGTCTCCGGTGCCCCGGTGAATGTCGGAGGTGCCGGACATTGGTTCCACACCGCACCGGCTGCCGGTACCTCCTCGCTTTCCAGAGTATGGGTAGTCGGCGATTCAGGATACGGCTCCGCAGCGCCAGTGAATTCCTACAACGCCTACATGAATGCCACAGTGACGGAAGGGAAACGCACTGATGCCTTCCTGATGCTAGGTGACAACGCGTATGACATCGGCACTGACAATCAATACCAATGGTTTGTATTTGATCGATACGCTAACCTTCTCCGCAACACGCCCGTATGGTCGGCCTTTGGCAATCACGACGCCTACACATCGACATTACCCAATTTCAGCGGGCCCGTCCCCTATGATTCGATATTTCGATTTCCCATAGCCGGCGAGTGTGGCGGAGTCGCCTCAAATTCTGAACGTTATTACTCATTCAATCACGGCAACATCCACTTCATTTGCCTCGATACCAATAATGTAGGAAATTACGATGACGTGCCAGGAGGAACCTACGGAATGGTGGATTGGCTGCTGGACGATCTGAGGGCTTGCACCGCTGATTGGATCATTGCCATCATGCACCAAGGCCCCTACACGAAGGGACAAAACCACGATTCGGATGTCCGATGGGAAATGAGAAAGACCCGTGATCATGTGGTACCAATCTTGGAGAGCTATGGCGCGGATCTTGTTCTTTACGGTCACAGCCACGTCTATGAAAGATCGGGCTTGATCAACGGCCATTATGGCATGAGCACGACTTGGAATGAAGCGACCATGCGGAAGTGGCCGGGCAACGGCTCGGATCTAGGAGCTGTTGACACCACTGGTGCTTTTATTTCCGGGAGTCCATTGGCTGGTGGCCCTTACCAAAAATCCCCCGGCCTCGCCAACGCTGGAGCGGTCTATTCCGTCGTTGGTGCATCGAGTTCTGCTCAAACATGGGTAGGAGGTTCATCAGCCCTTGTGAATCCTAACCCACATCCAGTGCATGTCACGAGCCTCCGTGCCATAGGAAGCATGGTCTTGGAAATCGAAGGAAACCGCCTGAATGGCCAGTATCGCGGCGAGTTCGGTGCCCTCATGGATGATTTCACGATTCTGAAAGGTGCCACCTACACCCTCCATGGGGCCACACCGATCACAGAAGCAGGCTTGTCAGGAATCGCATTTCCCGTGACCAGGACGGGTTCCACGGCCTTCGCCGAACAAGTGCCTGTGGCAGTAAATCTGATTTCCGGTGACGGGGTGACACCCTCGCAAGCCATCGCCCAGTTCACCCCCGGCCAGAGCAACACGGAAGTGAAATTCTTCCCCGCAGGAAGTAACCCGGAAACCCGCTTCGAGGTAAGTTTGGTTCCAACAACCCGATCTGTGCAGCCGGGTGCCGCGCCGAGAGCTGCCTATCGGATTTCGGGCGGGCCACAAGTCGGCTCCTTCGCACCGATACCCCCGATGAGTGCTAGCACTTGGTATTCCTCACGGTTTGGGACACCCCCGCCCGGCCCCGCAGTGTGGAAAGCTGACAATGAAGGGGACGGCCTATCGCTTCTACTTGAATACGCGCTGGGGGGCGAACCCGGCAGAAATGATTCTAATCTCCTGCCAAAGGGAAAAAGCGAGAATGGCTTGTTCACCTATCGTTACATCCGCCCAACAGGGCGCACCGACCTGACTTATCGCGTGCTCGGCTCGGAATCTCTTCAATCCTGGACTGCGTCTGGACTTACGGATGCTAACGACGGCCCAGCCACCGCGCTTGGCGAACCGAGAAAAGTGAAACTTCCACACGCATCGGCATTGAAGTTTGTCAGACTTGAAGTCGTTCTCCAGCCCTAGGACGGGATGGCTGCTGAGCTGCACGAAGGTTGATTCCTCATTCCGGGAAATTTGGGACTTATAGGGGCAGTGTTTTGGCACAACCGCCTGTGGATGGCGAGTGGAAGAATAGTCCAAGGTTGGATGTTCCGGTCATTCTTGGGCTTTCGCTTCTGCGTGCGGGCTGAGCCAGCCCGCGCTACCTCCTAGCTAGTGCCTCTTAGTTTTCAGCTTTCACTTCGTCATGAATTTCACCATCGTCGCTGCCAGCTACAATTACGGCCGAAGGTTGATTTTGGATTTTTTAATTTTGAATGAGCCAAGAGAGTGGGCATGCGCAAGCAACTCATCCCATTAGAAATCTAACATTTAAAATCAAACATTTCTTTCCCTTCCATGGATTTCACAATCGTCACTGCGAGTTACAACTATGGACACTACATCGGCGAGTGCCTTGAGAGCGTGGCGTCGCAGGAAGGGGTGACGCTGGAGCATCTGGTCATGGATGCCTGCTCCAAGGATGACACGGCAGAGGTGGTCGCCCATTTCCCTCATGCTAAGTTCTATCAGGAACCTGATAGAGGAATGACGGATGGAATCAACAAGGGATTTGTCAAAGCCAAAGGCGACTGGGTGATGTGGTTGAATGCCGATGACCGACTGAAGCCCGGCGCGCTCAAATCGTTTTTGGATTTCGCTGCAAAACATCCGGATGCGGATGTGATTTACGGCGGCTGGGATTATATCGACGCGGATGGACAATACCTACGAAGCATGTCCGCGTTGCCGTTCGACTTTCGCATCCTCGTGCAACAGGGATGTTATATCGGATCGACTGCCTGTTTTTATCGACGTGACACCACCATCGCCGAAGAACATCTACTGGACGAGCAATTCGGATACTGCATGGATGGAGAGTATTACGCGAGGCTGTCACACTTGGGGAAACGGTTCGTCCACATGCCAGAAATCCTCGCGGATTTCAGACTTCATGATCAAAGCATCAGCCAGAGCAGCCTGGGCAAGCGAGACATGACGAACATTCTGCGGTTCCAACGCCAAGCCGCCGAGCCACGGGCGATTCGCCGGATGTATGGCATCAAGCCATTCAAAGATGAGAATCTGAGTTTGGTAGTGGATGGGCTATTGTATCATGTGTATCGGCTGAAGAAAGGTTTGCTGAGAGTGATGTTGAATTTTCGTATTTAATTTTGGATTCAAACGGAAGCAAAGCGCGAAGCTCCTCCACTTCCACAAATCTCCGTTACCTCCTGTTCAACGTTCTGAAGAGTATTTACAGGAGCAAACGGAGGGTGTCCATTGGAGGG
>CALMKO010000332.1 GCA_937867415.1 uncultured Verrucomicrobiota bacterium
TGCTGGCTTGATTGCAAACGGGTGTGGTTGTTTGAAGGGAATTTTTCAAGGATTTGGAAGTCACTGCTTGGAAACCTGGTGATCGGGGTCATGGTTGGGGCGCACCTATGAAAGACTCGGACACCACGGAAAATACAGCCACGGAGGCGCTAGCGTCGCTCCCCCGTCCTGGCTTGCGCCAGGATTTGGTCATCCTGATGAAGGTTCGGCTGAATTTTTTCGTGTTGGTTACCACCTTTTTCGGGTTTCTGTTTTATTCAGGCGTGGAGATCCATTGGATGAAGCTGTTCCACACCATTCTGGGCACGGCGGCAGTGGCTTTTGGCTCGGCGGCATTCAACCAGTTGATGGAGGTGGATCTGGATGCACGAATGAAACGCACGGCCGATCGGCCGCTGCCATCTCGGCGGATGGATCCCTTGGTGGCATTTGGCCTTGGTTGGATTTTATCCGCCTTCGGCATCATCCATCTCGCCGTCCAAGTGGGTAATCTGACCGCCTATCTGACGGCGATCACGCTAGCCATTTATGTCTTCGTTTACACTCCGTTGAAAAGGATCAGCTCGGTCAACACCCTGGTGGGTGCCATTCCCGGCGCGATTCCCCCGGTGATTGGTTGGGTGGGTGCGGGTGGCAGCATCGGCTGGGAGGCTGGATTTTTGTTCGGGTTGCTGTTTTTGTGGCAGCTACCGCATTTTATCGCGATCAACTGGTTGCACTGGTCGGAATACGAATCCGTGGGTTACAAGATGTGGTCTAATGGAGATGTGACAGGGCGGAAAAGTGGTCGTCTCGCAGCGATGTTCTCGCTGGTGCTAGCGGTGTTTTCGTTTCTGCCGGCGTTGGTGGGATTTGCGGGTATTTTATGGACGATCCTGGGACCCTTGCTGGCCTTGCTGATGGTGGGGTTGGCGCTGAAGTTTTCGCGCGATGGTGAGCGTGCATCGGCGCGGCGTTTGTTTTTGTTCACCCTGCTGTATTTGCCGATCACCTTGCTGGTGTTGATTTTCTCCTGGAAAAATTAAGATTTGCCCGATGAATGAGCTCATCCAATCGACCGAGCGTCTGGCCCATGCACTGAGGGATTTGAAGTTTTCAGCTCCGGTGGCACGGGTTTATCATACCTTGGACTACACATGGGAGGTGCATTGCCGGTACTTGCAGCGCTTCGGGCGGGGTCGGAAGGCGGTCTTGTTCCTGGGGATGAATCCGGGGCCTTTCGGGATGGCGCAGACCGGGGTCCCATTTGGTGAGGTGGCTGCGGTTCGTGATTGGATGGGGATTCAAGGTCAGGTTGGCAAGCCTGTGGACGAGCACCCAAAGCGCCTGATCGAGGGCTTTGATTGCAAGCGCTCGGAGGTGAGCGGTCGTCGGCTTTGGGGTTTTTTCGCCGAGCGCTACCCGAATCCGGATGATTTTTTCAAAGACCATTTTGTTTCGAACTACTGCCCCTTGATCTGGATGAGCGAGAGCGGTGCCAATCTCACACCAGAGCAGCTGCCAAGCGCAGAGATGGCGCCAGTCGAGGCCGCCTGTGCCGAGTATTTGCAGGCAGTCATCCGGCTGATGAAGCCTGCGTGGTTGATCGGTGTCGGTGCGTTTGCAGAAGAGCGCCTGAGGCGGGCAGCCGAAGCTTGCGGGGGATCTGCCAAAGTGGGTCGGATTCTGCATCCGTCCCCCGCATCCCCGGCAGCTAACCGCGGCTGGGCCGAAGCCGCGGGCAAACAGCTGGTTGCGCTGGGAGCCTGGTGAGCTGCTAGACCAGGGTGGCTTGGAGTTTTTTCACCAGCTGCGCGTCTTCGTGTTGGTCGAGCTTTTCGAATGAGTCGTGGAGATTGTTGAGCACGCGCACCAAGATGGCACCAAGATCGCAGCTCCGGCTCAGAAGCTTGCGCTGGGTGCTATTGAGCTGGGGACTCTCTAAGAGAGTCGACTGAAGGTGAAGTTGGCCGCCGTCGAAGCAGTCAATGATGATGGGGTAGCCATCTTCGAAAATTCGGCACATGAAATGCCCGGGATAACCGACGCCCTGGATGTCCAGTCCCAGCCGCCGCCCGAGTAACATGAAAATCAAGCAGAGGCCGATGGGATTGGAATGCCCTTCGGCGATCACCCAGGCGAGGTCGGAATTTCGTGGATCATGGTAGTCGTGAGCGTTTGCGGAGAAGCGTTGCTCCTTAAAAAGAAATTTCCGCAGTTCAAGGCCGGTTGTGACACCGTGCTCTTCGGCTTCTTCCGCGAGCAGATCGAGGGCGTCCGATAGGGGCTGCCGAAGGGAAATTCCGTCGTGCAGGTAGTCTGATAGGTTACGGAGCAGCGCTTCGAAGGACTCCCAATCCTCTTGCAGGGCCGCTCCACCACCCGAAGGTGCGATCCACTCGCGGACCAATGCCTCGCGCCGCGCCGGGCTCAACATCCCGGTGAGGATTTTTTTCTCGTGGCGTGAAAGAACGCGCGGATGGGCGGCGAGCCACTCGCTGATATCACCTCCGCAGAGGGCCAATCTCGCGGACACCCGTTCGCGCACCGCTGGAGTCTCATCATCCAGAAGCCTCAGGAGAGCATCAAGCTCATCAGGTGCGGGCGGGGCTGCGGGCATTCGCAGGGGTAGGTTGGAAGAGACGGAAGAAGAATGGTGCGCGATACTGGGTTCGAACCAGTGACCCCCTCCGTGTCAGGGAGGTGCTCTACCACTGAGCTAACCGCGCAAATTAGTTCCCTTCGCAGGGACGGGGGGAAGCTAGGACGGGCGCGGCTTCCGATGCAACCCCTTTTTACGCAAAAAAGAGGCGGGAGATCCGAGGATCTCCCGCCGTTGATCAAGCCGAGACCGAGGGGCGATGGGAAATGCTGTGATGCAGCATCCCCACGCTCTCACCAAGGCTCATGGAGTTACTTCTTCTTTGCAGCTTTTTTTGCGGCCTTCTTCGCAGGAGCAGCCTTCTTGGCTGGTGCGGCCTTCTTGGCAGGAGCAGCCTTCTTGGCTGGTGCAGCCTTCTTGGC
>CALMKO010000333.1 GCA_937867415.1 uncultured Verrucomicrobiota bacterium
GATCGGTAGATGGCCAGCGGCCGGTCAGCGGGTCATAGTATCTGTACCCGTAATAGTAGAGTGGCGCATTTGTAACTTCACTGTCTAGCGGCTTGGTGCTGAAGCGGTAGCGGTTGGCGTTGGCGTAGCTGCCAGTTGAAACCAGCGTGTTGCCGAAGGCGTCGTAACGATATGTAGCGGCAGGGTTACCACTTAGATCAGTGACTTCAGTGACGTTCCCGTTTCCATCATAGTGGAAGTGATAGGCAGTGGTGGCGCTCCCGTTGATTTCTTCTGCCATGATCAGTCCGCCGACTCCACCTGCGGCTTGGAGGCTCGGAGAACCGCCGAGGTCTTGGCCCCAGGTGAGGTTCCTTGCCAGAGTGGAGTTCAGCGCGTTGAGCTTGTATTCTTCGATAACGTTCCAGCCGTCGTAAATGAAGTGGGTGGTTTCGGTGTTGCTCCAACCTCCGGCGGTCCACTCGCGGGTGATGCTGGTAACCCGGCGGTGCTGGCCGTCGTAGGTGTGAAGGAGGGATTTTTCGCCGAGGGCCGGGGTATTGGGGGTAACGCTCAAGAGGCGGTTTTCCGAGTCCCACCCATAACTTACGTTGTTTTGCAGGAGTAGGTTGCCGTTGGCATCGTGGGTGATGGGAGTCAATCCGGTGATGCTGGTGTATTGGTTGGCGTTGTTGGCGGTGTAGGTGGTTGCGGTTCCGCCCAGGCTGGCAATGTTGGCGCTGGTGCGGTTGCCCATCGGGTCATAGGCATAAGTGTCAGACTGGCTGCTGCCATAGGTGGCGCTGGTGACCTGGTCGGCAGTGTCGTAGCCGTAGCTCCGGGCCGGGGTGCTGCCGTCGGCGAAGGTTTCGTTGGTTCGACGGCCGGTGGCGTCGAGAGTGTAGCCGTGGCCGGAAATGGGGTTGCCGTTTTTCAGGTGGGTGTTGCCGAGGAGTTGGCTGGCGGCGTCGTAGGCTTTGCTCTCGGTGATGCCGTTTTCGTGGATGACGGCGGTGCTGCGTCCTGCTTTGTCGTAGGTGTAGGTGGCGATGGGTGGTGGGCCATCGGCGGAGACGCCTGCAAGCTGAGCGCGAGAGGTCCAGGCATACTCCACGGCGCGGGAGCTGGGATAAACCAGATCCGTGCGCAGCCCGTCGGCATCGTAGTCGTAGCTGACGACACGGGCGGGGCGGCCGGAGAGGGTTTGTGTTTCCGAGGTCAAGAGGTTGCGGTTGTTGTAGGCATAGTCGCTCTTTGAGACGCCGTTGTCGATGGATTTCAGCAGGCCGTTTGCCCAATAGGTTTTGGCAGTGTCTGGGGAGCTGGTATTCCAGTTGGCGAGGAGCTGTCGGTCGCGGAGGTCGTAGCTGTAGGTGCAGACTTCGTTCTTGGGTGTGGTATGGGTGGCCATTCGTCCGAGGGTGTCGTAGGAATAAACGTGATCGTCGCCGTTGGGATAGACCTTGGTGAGGAGTTGGCCGCGGAGGTTGTAGGTCCAGGTGGTGTTGAAGTTCCGGGCGTCGGTGAGGGTAAGCTTCTGGCTGGTCTCGTTCCAGTAGGTGTAGGCGATGGTCTGGTTCTTTGGATCGGTAGTGGAAACCTGCCGCGAAAGGGCGTCGAAGGTGGCCGTGTGTTGGCGGTTGTCCGGCAGGGTGGTGGCGATGCGGTTGCCGCGCTTGTCGTAGGTGTAGGTGGTGGTGCGGCTGAGCGGGTCGGTGGTGGTTTTCACGCGGCCGAGGGCATCGTAGGTGTAAGAAGTAAGAAGTGCCGAGTTCGAAGTGAGAAGTGTGGAAGAGGTGAGGACCAGGCCATCCGCGTCATGAGTCATGACGGTGTCGGCGACATCGGGGCTGAGGCCCGAAGCGGGGGTGGCGAGGCCGCTGCGCTGGAGTGTGGTGCGGCCAAGCTCGTCCATGTAGGATTCTGCGATGCGTCCGGCGGGGCTGACGATGCGGCGAGTGCCGCCGGTGAAGGCGAGGGGCGGGCTGTAGGTGGTCGTGGTAAGCCCGGCTGGATTGGTGGTGGTCTGCGCGAAGGAGGTCCAGGTTTGGTTCAGCGAATCAGTCCAAGTGACCAAGCTGGAGTTACTAGTGGTGATTCGACCGAGTTCGTCGGTGGAGCTGGCGACTTCTCCGCCGGGGTGGTAGGTCTGGCTAGTGACGCTGGAGCCTGGGTAGGTGGTGGTGACGAGACGGTCGAAGGCATTGTAGGCGAACTGGGTGGTTCGGGCTAGGGCGCTGCCGGAGGCCTCTGTAACAGCCGTGCGCCGTCCGCCGAGATCGTAGGTGATGGCGGTGACGGTGCCGAGGGGATCCGTGATGGTCACGGGACGGCTCAACCTGTCGTAAGTCAAGGTGGTAGTGCGGCTGCCGGGAAGAGTGGTGGTGATCGTGTCACCAAAGGGGCTATAGCTGCGAGTGCTGGCAAGGTTGAGGCCGGAGGGATCGACCGTGGTAACGAGCGTGCGGTCAAGGGAGTCGTAAGTGAAGGTGGTCACCTGCCCATCTGGACCGCTGGTGGATATGATACGCCCGAGGGTGTCTCGGGTGTGAGTGGTGGTGGCTGCATCAGCGCTCAAGAATCCCTGAACTTCCTGTATAAGGCGATTCTTGAGATCATAGAAGCGGCGCGTCTTCCGCCCAGCGGGGCTGGTGACGAGAGTTGGCGAACCACTGCTATAGCAAGCACAGGCGGTTCCATTCGGTCCATAGTCGTAAGAAGTCACCCCACCCGCAGCATTGGTGTGGGTCAACAATCTTTGAAAGCCGTCGTAGGTCGATTGCTCGATGGAGGAACCATCAAATTCGGTGATTTTGTTCCCGAAGGAATCAAACGTCAGTTGTCGGAACGAGCCGTCAGGATAAGTGGTCTTGGTGATTCTCCCAGCGGCGTCATATTCGTAGGACGTAGTGCGTCCTCGCGGATTGGTCTCGGAAGCTAGTAACCTTGCGGGAGAGCCGGAAGCATTACCGGGTAGGTGCCAAGCGAAGGTAGTGGCTTCGCCGCCGGTGGTGGCAGCGGAAGTTGCAAGGCCGCGGGTGGTAGAGAGGCGCAATCCTGCCGTAGGAGAACCCAGTGTGGTATCGTAGGTGTGGCGCGTGAAGGAGCCATTGATCTCCCGGACCGTGGTGAGCAGTCCGAGAGAATTGTAAGTATATTGCTCGAATGATCCGTCTGGATTGCTTGTCCGGGTGACGCGTCCTGTCACTGCGTCGCGGGTGTGGATAGTGGTCCGCGAAGGTAGGCCCGGCGCAGCAAGTGTGGTGCTTAGGAGGCGCCCTTGGACATCAAACGTATTGGTTTCCACAAGTCCATCCGGACGGGTAGTGGAAAGGGGTTGCCCCATGAAATTGAAGCTGTAAGAGGTGGTCCCGGCTGGAGTGGTTTTGGAGCTTAGAAACTGGCTTGAGTTCCAAGTGTAGGACGTGGTCATCCCGGCAGCATCCGTGGCGGAAGATGGAAGAAAGGCGGATGAATTGGTATTGACGACTTTGTGAATACCACCGTTTGCGCCGGTAGTGGTAAGGGTCTTGGCGGGTATGGAAGTCATGATGGTCTCGCCCGATGATCCATTTTTCACAAGTGAAGGCTGGCCTTTCACGGAAAGATTTGCAGGATAGTATTCAAAGGCCATGTCTTTCTCGACCGGGCTTGCGGCACGAGGCTCGATCACGCGCTTTACACAGGGACTCACACCTTGTTGAGCGGTGACCCATTCAATTTCCGCATGTTCTGCCACTGCTCCGTTGGGCGCAAGGTAATCCACACTTGCTAGCACCAAGTGGGTCTGATCGATGGATTCATCGAGATGACTGTCGTAGTTGTAATTCACGGTTTGCCCCGCCGACGTGGTTACCTGAGTGAGGACCGTGACGATTTCGGGAGTCTCGATGCAACCCACAAACTGGTGCCCAATGTAGTTGTTGAGCCGCCCGGAATTGGCACTGTTGATGAAGAACCGGACTTTTGTGATTGATGTCTCATTGCCAGCACCCAAATCGAGACCTGCAACACCTGAATTGGCGCGGGCAAAACCGAAGCCAGTCGTAGTATTTCCATCGAAGGCCCTATCGTAGCGGTTGTTGCCATTTCCGAAGTCCGGGTCTGTTCCGTATGGAGTTCCGTTGAGTTTTTCAGTTCCGCCGATAGTGGCCTTGTGAAACTCGATTTCCGACATGCGGAAGAAGTTATCTGGAGCAGAAATCCCCTGTATCCAACGGAACGGCTGTGTGCTGGAAACCGTTACTTCGTTCCAACCGACCACGGGAGGTGATGAAATGGTATGAATGTTGATGTTTTTCCTGCGATTGATCTGCACGCCAGAGTAGGTGATTTGGAGCCAATTTGCGGCGGCGTCTTCGACACGAGTGATGCGGCTGTTTGCATCAGTGGTAAATGTTTGAAAGTTTCCCTTGGAGTCTCGTGCTGAACGGGGGACGTAGCGGACGCTGGAATCCGGATCTGTTACACGTTCAAAACTGAAGCGTTCTCCTCCGGGAATAAGGAGGTGCCACATATGACCCACTT
>CALMKO010000334.1 GCA_937867415.1 uncultured Verrucomicrobiota bacterium
CGGTAGTGGTTGTAGAGGCGGTTCACCCGCAGCAGGGTATCATAGCCGACCGCACCCAGGGACGCCAGCCATCGGTGGTTGGTCGATACGCTGTCAAATCCATCCCCGTGCACAACCAGATAGTTGCTTCCGGTGGCGGTGGTGTGGATGTGTTCCTTGGTGAGGCGGATCCGGCCGAAAGCGATCGGGAGAAAGCGCTCGAGAATCTCGTCATGATTTCCCCGCAGATAGATCACCTCGGTGTGGTCGCGCTCGGTCATCTTGATGATTTTACGGATCACGCGGCTGTGGCGGGATGTCCAGCGTGCTCCGCGCTTCAGCGCCCAGCCGTCGATGATGTCGCCATTGAGGATGAGTTTCTGACATTGGATGTGTTTGAGGAATTTCACCACTTCGTCCGCTTTGCTATCCGGGGTGCCGAGGTGCAGGTCTGATAGAATGACCGTTCGGCAGGAGATTTTCTGGCGCTTGGATGGCTTGGATCTCGGGCGGCGTGACTCCTTGTCATCGCCTGAAATGTGAGAAAGACGGCTAGCGAATTCGTCCACGACCTGGTCCCACCCCAAGTTCTCGGCGGTCTCGCGTGCAGCTTGCCTGAGAGTGGATCCGATGGGGATGGAGAGGGCGTGGACCGCATGTTTGATAAAGCCGGCGGAGTCCGACTTGGCGGTCTTGAATCCGTTTTCACCGGCTCGGATGTGGAGTGATGCCGCCGCATAATCATAACTCACGGTGGCCAGGCCGCTGGCCATGCCTTCCAGCAGGACATTCCCGAAGGTTTCGGTCTCGCTCGGGAAGATGAGCACGTCGGCCGATGCATAATGCCTGGCGAGCGCTTCGCCGGATTGCACCCCGGCGAAGTGGATCCATGAATGGCGGGCGCTGAGTTTTTCGCGCAGCGGCCCGTCTCCGATGACGACACATCTCACATCGGGGTAGGCAAGCCGCATCTGCTCGAAGGTCTGGATTCCCAAATCGAAGTTCTTCTCGGGTGCCACCCGTCCCACCATGATGGCAACTGGGCTTGCGGCCCGCGCACCCCATTCCGAGCGGAGCGTCTGGCAGCGTTTTTCCGGGGTGAACAATTCCGTGTCCACACCGCGACCTAACAGATAAACATTCTTGAATCCAGCCGCGGTGAGGTGCTCGATCATGTCGCGGGATGGTGTGAGGGTGCAGCTTGCACGCTGGTGGAAATTTCGGAGGTAGGCGATGGCGACCGGTTGTAAGCCACCCATTCCGTATTGGCTGGTGTATTGATGGAAGTTGGTATGAAAGCCTGCGGCCACGGGGATCCCGAGGGCGTTTGCTGCCTTGAGTGCGGATTTACCCAGAGGGCTTTCCGTGGCGACATAGATGGCATCCGGGCGGCGCTTGAGCCAGCGGGCGCGCAGTTCAAAGGGCTTGGGCAGGCCGACTCTGACTTCCTTGTAGCCGGGCAGGGGAACCGCGGCGACGCATGTTTCCCCCTTCTGGGCGGTGAGGCCGGTGTGGATGATATGCACCCGATGCCCGCGCTGCCGCAGGCCATGGGTAAGGCGTCCCAGAGTCATGGCCACTCCATTCACATCGGGAAAGAAGGTGTCGGTAACAATGTCGATTTTCATGATCATGAGTGACCATTGATGGTCTGGGAATGTATATCACAGAATCGCGGGCGCTTCGGCGTGATGGTTCGTGTGGCAGTTTTGTCACTCACGGAAAAACCCCGCCTGGGCGGACCAGACGGGGTTCTTCCATGGAGGACACGCGTAGGGCGATTTACTGGGGGAGAGCGAAGCGGTAGAATTCCTTGTTCTCGATCTTGGGAATGGTGAGGTCCAGCTCACCCGCGGGTTCCCATACTCCGAGAGTCGTGGACTTCTGAACCGGAAGGGTGAGGGTGACGTTCGCCCCCTGGGCCTGAATGAGCAGGTTGCCTGTGCCACGGAGGTCTTGGATGGAACTCGCGGTGTAGAGGCTGAATGCGCCGGGGTTGTTGGTGACGTCGCTCTGCCCCGCCGTGCGTGTGGCTCCCACGGCGGATACAAGATCCGGCTGGGTGACCATCACGCTCGGGCTGCGACCGATGGCCAGCATCCCGGGGGAGAAGGCGTTGAGCGTGATAACCTGCTGCTGGGTGTAGGGCAGGACGGTATCGGTGCGGACTGCCGTGCGCTGGATCCGGAGGTCCAGTGCGGCGGGGGTCTCTGCCGTGTTGTAGGCGCTGCCAGCGGTCGGGTGTTGCGAGTTGAAGAACGTGGCAAGCACCGCTTGTTCACCTACGGCATTTTCTGGCAGTTGTGGGGCGGCGGTGAAGTCGGTGCTTTCGTCGAGCACGGGTCCGAGCGTATGGTTGTCCAGGAGGTAGCGGAAGTTTTCGCCGTTGGCCTTCATGGGATATCCGTCGCCGCTGTTGGCGAGGAAACCCAGGGTCACCACCTTGATGCTGGCCGGTGCGTTGGACACCACGGCTCCATTCTGATAGATCGCCGCTGCGGGCAGTCCGTCCTCGCCGATAAGTGAGATGGTCAGGACGCGGCTGTTAGCTGGCAGCGCTTGATCCCATGAGAAGGCGACTCCACCGACCTGAGGGAAGCGGCCTTGGTTCGGCCACGAGGCGACGCCATGTTCAAGCAGTGCTTTGAGTCCCGCAGGTGTCGTATCGAAAGCGATGAGCCTGTTGTTGAAGCGCAGGGAGTTTTCGATATCGAGCTGGGAGACAGCGCCTATCGGCTTGCCGACTGCTGGATTGGCGAGCGGTGGGAGTTTCTCGCCGCTGCCAACTGCCACTGAACCGATCGCCGTGCGGATGCCGCCGCCGTTCTTGAGTGCCACGATGGGAGCGGTGCCACCAATCACGGCGCGGAGCGCGCTGATGTTTGCATCTGCGGTGATGTCACCGAGGTTGGTTTCCTCGCTACGGACAAACGCCCGCTCTCCCTCGAGGTAAACGGCGGTGAAACCACGGATGGTGCCGTCCTTGGTGGTGATGACGCCTTGCACGGTATCGGTGATTTGCTTGACCCGTGCACCCTTGGTGCCCGGGGCGAAGGCGGTGGTGGGCAGGTTGGCTTCCGTGGTGTTCCAGGCGGTGGCGACGTTTGCTGCTGTGGCGGCGTAGGCACCGTTCACAGCGATATTGGCGGTGAGATTGGGAACAATCAGCACGCCATTCGCATCAAAGTCGGCAACGAGACGCCCGAGGTAGGTGAACTCATTATCCGTGTTGACGATGACGGTTGGAAAACCATCCGCACCTGCGGTGTAAATCGGATAGTTCCCGGCAAAGTCGGCGGCGTGGCCGGTGAAGGCGACCGCGACGTCATTGGAATCCCCGAGGCGGGTATTCGAGCCGGCAGCGAGCACGATGTCCACTCCGGTCAGTAATGGAGCAAGCTGTTGCTCGAAGGTGATTTGCTGGAGGTGAGCCATGAGGATGATCTTGTTTACCCCTTGGTTCCGGAGATCGTCGATGACGGGCTGAAGTTGGCTGGCGAGCAGAATCATGTCGTTGCCCATTGGCGCGCCCTTCACTTGGACGTTGCCAGCAGAGGTGATGCCTTTCAAAATCTGCGTGGTTGCGCCGACGAGGCCGATTTTCTGGCCACCCTTGGTGAGCACGCAGCTCGGGACGATTTTTTTCGCAAGCGTGGAGGCTTCCTCCAGTCCACCTGTCCCCACCGTTTCCTGATAGCGGCTGGAAATACCAGAATCGCCGCTGAAGTCGAGGTTGCTGGCCAGGTAGGGGAAGTTGGTGTCGTTGATTGCGTCGGAAAACGCGGTGGTGCCGAAGTCAAACTCATGGTTGCCGACAGTCGAGGCTTCCACTCCGAGACGGTTGTGGATTTCAATATCCGCAGCGAAGGGGTTGTTGCCCTTGTCATGCGTTGCGGCGACGAGCGCATCGGTGCCGGCGGCGGCGAAGGGACCAGGGATGTAGTTGTCACCACCTGCGAGGATGAGCGTGTTCGGGTAGGTGCTGTCAAAGGCATCGACCAGAGCGGCGAGGTTCGGCGCGGTCTGTGAGGCGAGCAGTCCTGCCTCGGCATCTGCAAGGTGAAGGAGCTGCAGTGTGTAGGGTGCCACCGTGTAGAAGGTGAGCGTGTTGCTCGTCTCGTTCGTAACGGCGATCATCGGTTGGCCGATCGGGGAGTCGGCTTTGGAGATGAAGGTGATGCCCTCAGGGTTTGCATCGGTGGCGTTGGCCGCCAGCCCGGCGTAGGTGGGCGCGGCGGGGTTGGTCACATCAAAGGCTGCGACGCTGCGGGCGCGCTCAAGTGCCACGAAGGCATAAGTGCGGCCATCAATCTCACCGATGGTTACGCCTTCTGGCTCGATGCTCTTCGCGTCACTGCGGCCGTCGTCGAAGAAAGGCGAGCCGCTGGCGATGATTTTCTGATCCAGCAGATCACCACTGTCCCAGATGCGGGTGCCGTTGGAATCGAGGATGGAGATCGAGCGTCCGCCGTAGGACAGGATGCGGTCGATGTCACCGTCACCATCGGTATCACCGCGCAGGCCGGGGGCGTTGGATACAACGAGGCGGCCGAGGTTGGTGTTTGCCTTGAGCGCCGCAGCGTTGGGGAATGCGGTGGGGTCGAGAATATAACCGCTGTTGGCAACCGTGGTGGTTTCCGTGAGGAAGTCATTGCGATCGTCGCCCTCGTTGGCGGTGATATAATAGGTCTGGCCATTGGCGCTGAATGAGGCAATCGCATCCGGCATGTAGAGACCGAAGACGGGCCGACCCAGTGCCAGATTCGCACCGCCGTCTTGATCACTGAAATCGGCAAGCATGGTGCTATAGTCTTTTTCACCCAGCGGAACAATCGAGGTGAATGTCGCGGTGGGGATGTCCAGGAGAGCGACTGCATTCGCCTCCTGCAGGGTGATCATGGCCTTGGTGCTATCTGCGGAGATGGCGACATACTCGGGCTCGAAGTCGATTGAGGGATCCTTCAGGACGCCGGGGCTGGCTTCAAAGATGCGGACGCCCGCAGCCTTCAGCGCGACCTTGTTTGCATCAAAACCTGAGAACCCGACGCTTGTGGCAGTGGGAAGATTGATATTACTAACATCTACGATGTTTACTGAGCCAGCGGCTGGATCGGTGCCGTTCGTGAGCATCTCACCTTCGTCAGCGGTGAGCACCTTGGTGCCGTCCGGGGTGAACGTTAGACTGTCTGGCAAGATGCCCACTTGGACTTTGCTGATGAATGATCCGTCTGCGGCATTGAGAAAGACCACATGGCCGGGGAGTTCTTTGGTGGCATTCGGCACCGCCACGGCGACTTTCCCATTGTGGATGGCCACGCTGCTGATGTCGCTGCTATTAAGCCCGATTTCCGGGGATTTGAAGTCAATGATACCGATGAACTGAGGTGAAGCCGGGTTGCTCGCATTGACGATCTGTAGGCCGATATTGGAGGTGATGAACATCCGTTTGCTGGCTGCGTCGTAGGCCGAAATTTCGGAACCGAAGAGACTCATCGACGAGATTCTTCTCATACGGAGTTCGCCGGCAGGGACGACGCTGGTATCAGGAGTGACGACGGTGGGAGCAGGGGGGATGTAGGCGACCGTGTTGAGCCCGTTCGAGCCGGGCGATCCGATGCTGGTGATGGATCCTGACTGTGTGCGTGCATTGAGACTGCCAATGGTTGCAGGGACATACACCGGATGGGTCGTAGAGCTTCCGTCCCACACTGCGGAAACAGAATCCCCCAGTGTCGCACCTGCTGATGGGCCGGCATGGCCGCCGAGAGGTGATGAGGCCGCCGGGCGGGCGAAGGGCTGTAAGGTGATGGAGTTCGCGGTGAGTGCGGCGCTT
>CALMKO010000335.1 GCA_937867415.1 uncultured Verrucomicrobiota bacterium
CATCTGAAGACCACAGAACAGTTGTAATCGTGAATGCGAATGTGGAAGGACGCATGTATGAAGGCATGGGGGCGTTGAGCGCCGGCGCTTCGTCGCGCTTGCTCATTGATTACCCTGAACCAACACGTTCCCAAATACTTGATTACCTGTTCAAGCCGAAGTTCGGCGCATCACTCAATCATTTCAAAGTTGAAATCGGTGGCGACGTCAATTCCACCTGCGGAACCGAGCCGAGCCATCAACATACCCGAAATGACCTGAACTTCGACAGGGGTTACGAGTTCTGGTTGATGAAAGAGGCGAAGAAAAGGAATGAGAGAATCGTGCTCGACGCACTGCCCTGGGGCGCTCCGGCATGGATCGGGGATGGGAACCTCTATTCGCAGGACATGGCGGACTATGTTGCCGGATTTGTCATGGGCGCGGAAAAACACCACGGACTGGATGTGGACTACGTGGGAATTTGGAACGAATGTCCTTATGATGTGGAATACATCAAGCTTTTGAGAAGGACGCTCGACGGTTTGAATCTGAAGACGAAAATCGCGGCGGCTGATGAAGTGAGGTCTTATCAGATTGTGAAAGACATGCTTCGCGATCCTGAATTGTATGCGGCGGTGGATGTCGTCGGAACGCATTACCCTCTCGGACAGGGTGAGGATCTTTACAACGGAAAATCCGTTTTCGACAAATATGGCAAGGATTACAAGATCGTGTGGAAGGAAGCCTTGGATTGCGGCAAGCCGATATGGTCGCTCGAAGACGGACCATGGAAGGGCGATTGGTCGGGTGCCAAGGGAATCGCCAAGATACTCATCCGGAACTACATCGAGGCCAAAATGGTGAAAACCATCACATGGAGCCTGATATCATCCTATCATGGGAACATCACGGCCATGAATCAATCGGGACTGATGCTTGCCAACACCCCTTGGAGCGGGCATTATGAGCTTCAACCCGCCTTGTGGGCCATGGCGCACGTCACACAGTTCGCGGAACCGGGATGGAAATACATTGAGGCCGGTGCGAACGGATACCTGTCGCAAGGAGGCAGCTACACCTCGATCATGTCGCCCGACCAAAAGGATCTGAGCATCATTGTGGAAACTGTGGATGCAAAGGAAGGTGAAACATTGGAATTGAATCTGATCGGTGGGTTCTCGGAAAAAAAATTCACCGTCTGGCGGACCGACGAGGTCAATCATTTTGTGAAGCTTCCCCTGGAGATCGAACCTCGGAATGGCAAGCTGTCAATCCACCTCGACAAAGGAGCCATTTACTCGATCACTACCACCACAGGGCAACGGAAAGGTGATGCCAGCCTGATCATTCCTGAAAAGAAAAACTTCCCCCTGCCTTACGCCGACGATTTCGAATCGTATGAACCCGACAAGCTCCCACGCTACACGAGTGACATTGCGGGCTGTTTTGAAGTGGCGCACCAGAATGGAAACAAGGTTCTGAGACAGGTGAGCCCAAGCAAGGGGATCGAATGGTTGGGCAGCTTGAATGCGGAACCCTTCACGATCATCGGCGATATGGCGATGTCCGATTACAGTGTGGCCTTTGATGTCAAACTCGCTTCCGAAAAGGAAAGCGCGAGTGTCATGGGGCGCATACCCAACATCAAACAGAATCAGGTGATCGAACCTTCAGGATATGTGTTGAAGGTTGGCGGCGATGGGAAATTCAGATTGCTGATGACACTTCCGGAAATCAAAAACGGAAAATCCGAATTCCGCAAAACATGGGCAGAGAGCAATCGGTTCTTTACGAACCATACCAAGAATTCAAAAATTTTTACCTACGACGAAATCAAGAATTGGCCGGACGAGCGACTGGATCTCTTCGAAGGTGCTCGCAAGTTGTTCACCGAGGACGAAGAGAAAGAGGATTTGCTGTTGATTCTGTTCTCGGCCGGTGTGTATCAAATCTACAAGCAGAAGTCACTGGCATCAGGAGAAGTGGATTTCGATCTCACAAATTGGAATCGGTTGGAACTCTCTTTTAGCGGAGAGACTATCACCGGCTATGTCAATGGGAAGAAATCCTGTCAGGTGACTGACTCCACTTACAAAACCGGCTTGGCCGGAATCGGCGCGGGATGGCACACTGCGATTTTTGACAACCTTTCCATCAAATGACTTCAGCTATCAGTAGATCCACATCAAAGCTTTTTATCCAGTTATGAACTTCAAAAAATCCCTAGTGTTTCTGACTTTGTCGATGTTTTGGCCATCGGCCGGTGCCTTGCAAGCCGAGGACGCAGCTCCAGCCGATCACAATGCCACCAAAGCAGCCACCACTCTTGGTGCTATCGAGGCCGATTTGCCGGAGTCCAGTTGGCTGCCACACCGTTTGGAGTGGTTTCAGGATCTCAAGTTCGGATTCATGATGCACTGGGCACCCTATAGCCAGTGGGGTTGCATCGAATCATGGCCGTTGGTGGAGGAAGACAAATTCGGACGCCCGGACGACCTCAAAGCCTGGACGGAGCGCGACAGGGACATGGCCCGGTTTACCCGTGATTATTGGGCGCTCCCCAAGACCTTCAACCCGGTGAAGTTCGACCCCGAAAAGTGGGCAGCTACCGCAAAGGAGGCAGGCATGAAGTATGTTGTCTTCACCACCAAACACCACGACGGCTTCTCCATGTTTGATACGAAGTTGAGCGACTACCGCATCACAGCCCCGGATGTTCCGTTTCATGACAATCCGCGATCGAATGTAGCGCGTGAGGTTTTCGATGCATTCCGCAAGGAGAACTTCGCCATTGGTGCCTATTTCTCGAAGTCCGACTGGCGTTCTCCTGATTACTGGGATCCCGCTGCCCCGGCCCTCAACCGAAATCCGAATTACGACACCCTTGCCGAGCCGGAAAAGTGGCAACGGTTTGTGGATTTTGCCCACGGCCAGGTCGAGGAGCTGATGACCGGTTATGGTCCTATCGACATCCTTTGGCTAGACGGCGGGCAAGTGAAACCACCACTGCAGGATCTCAAGATGGACCGCCTTGTGGCGATGGCGCGCCAACATCAACCGAAGCTCATCGTGGTGGACCGAACGGTGGGTGGCAGGCATGAAAACTACCACACGCCGGAGCAGGAAGTTCCTGAAAAGCCATTACAGTTCGTTTGGGAGACCTGCATGACCATGGGTGATCAGTGGTCATTCAAGCCTGATGATACATACAAGTCCACCCACCAGTTGATACATCTGCTCGTCGACATCGTGGGCAAGGGCGGCAATTTTCTCTTGAACGTCGGTCCGCAGCCTGATGGCGAGCTGCCACCGACCGCCGTCAAACGAATGAAGGAAATCGGCACTTGGATGAAAGTGAATGGCGAAGCGATTTATGGAACTCGTCCAATAGCACCCTACAAGGAAGGGCAGGTGGTCTTTACACGCAAGGCGAAGTCCGTTTACGCCATTTATCTGTC
>CALMKO010000336.1 GCA_937867415.1 uncultured Verrucomicrobiota bacterium
ACGAGATTTCTGCCTGTCTCGTGGGCTCGGAGATGTGTATAAGAGACAGCGGACTTTCCGTGTGGCCTCCAAGGTGGATCCCTCGCCGGACAGCGATTCTGAATTTGCCCAGTAGTTGGTTTTGTGGATCTGTTTGAAGCGGGCCTCTGCTGTCGGAAATCGCAACGTCCAGACCATTCGTTTGAATGCCGTCCAAGGAACAATTAGGAACGGGGTGTTTCTTCGGACAAATCGACGTGCCGCCAAATAAACCGGTCCATGTGCGAAAGCGTCGGGTTCCTGATTGTCTTTGTGATTCATTGAGGGGGGGTGTTGAGTTTTGGGGATGGTTTAAACAGAATTTTCCGCTGCACCCATCCGGGGATGAGAAAGTGTGGTTTTCAAATGTATGCGCGCCCTTGGGGGCCAGGTGGACCGACTGCGGCTCACTCGGAGAATTCATAGACGGATAAATCGATTCCCCAAGGGATGGCTCCCGCGAAGATTTGTCTGTGAGTTCTCAGATGACGCCAATGCGCTGGATCGGGGGGAGTGGTTTTGAAAGTCGGATAAAGGCCGAACCGATCCGGCTTCCCGGCTCCGCTGTTTTCGATAACGAGGATATCGCCGGGTTTCACATTGGCATATGCCAGCTGTTCATAGTTTTCACGAACTTCCTTGCGCGAAGCGATGGGGAAGGTGAACCAGCGGATGTTGTGAGCATTGTCTTCGGTGGCGGCAGGCCAAAGGGAATGCGGAATGAACACCGTTCTGCCCGGCGGAAGTGCTCGAAGAACGTTGGAGTAGGTCTGATGCATATCAGGCATGCCTGCCTTCCAAAACTGGAGAAGGCGATGAGGTAGGATGCTGGCGTGGAGCAGGGTAATGCTTGCAATGCTCACAGCAGGAATCCAGCGGATTGGTGGTGGCATACAGGCAACAAGGCGCGTCGCTGCGATGCAGACCATCATCACCGCAAACGGTGAGCCGAACGCGAGGTAAGTGAAATTCTCACAACGTGTGACGGTGTGGATCAGGATCACCGTGAGGAAGAGGACCGGGGCGAGAAATCGCCAGGCTGTGGATAGCGGCAACGCCCCTTCTCGTTTTGCTTTAGGCCAACCTGCAACGAGCATGCACACGCAAATCAAACCGGCTCCCCACAAGACTGGTCCGCCCCAGATGCGGTAATTGCCAAGTCCCGCCACCACGGAATTCCAGTTTTGATAGAAGGATTTCTGCAGCGCCATGTTAGCGGCGAACTGCGTCCATGCGTCGGGTTGGGCAAGGAACCAGAGGATCAGTGCCGCGCAGCCTGAGGTAAATGCCGCGAGTCGTGCCATCAATTCCACACGGGATCTGTCCGGCTGTGAGCGGATCACGAGAATTTCATAACTCAGGATCAAGCCGCCAAGCGCCAAGCCATAGGGATGCAATGTTGGGCAGAGGAAAGCTGCAACCAGGATCAGCCAGCGCCAGCCCCTGTGGTGTCTGCTAAAATCGGTCACTGCATTGGCGAAGAGCAGCAGCACCAAGGCGACAGCCGGTGACTCGAAGCGGTTGCCCGTGCAGGCCAACAACAGAAGGCGGTCGGACAGGATCATCACCAAGGCGGCCAGCGAGGGAATGACCTTTGCCGTCGCCCTGAAAACCAGGCCTGTAGCGGTGAAGGCCGTCAGAAGCTGAAACAGCGACAATACCGCGACATCGGCAACGCGGCTGTAAGGAAGGATCATGAACACCAGAGCCCTGAGCCACATGGAGCCGGGCCATTGGTGTCCCCACGATGAGCCGTATCCCTCAAAATCATTCAGGTAAGGAACGCCCAGGTCAAACGGATGCTTGGCATGGGCCAGCGGCAGGGAATACAGGATACCGTCACTGCTGGGTACGTTGAAGCGTTGCGCCAGCACGCAGACGATGCTCAGCCAGATTGCGGATACCAAAGTGAGGGCGATGGTGGGTGCTTTGGAGGAGCTCAGGTTCATGCGGTGCGACGCGGAAAATGGTAGGGACCGGCGGCTGAAAACTGCCGAAGGCTTTGGACAGGAGCTATTCGCGACGGCCCCGAAGGGGGACCGCCGGGGGGGCGGGATCAAAGGCTGAGAGGCTGAGAGAAACAAGATGGCGTGCTACTGCCGGGAGCGCAATCACAGTGGTGAGAAAGGCGAGTCATGAAGGGCTTGACGTCTCCGCAGGGTCACCTTTTTCGCTTTCCTTTGACCTACTGCCCCGGTCGTGCAGCCCCACCTTGAAATCCCAAATCACCGCTTCCGATATTTCCCCACGCACACGTCGAAAAGCTGCCGCAGCACTGCGAAGAGGCCGCCGAAGCCTTTGATCTTGGTGGGTGTCTTGCCGCTGGCGGGATAGACGCGGGAGACCGGGAGTTCCTTCACGCGGAAGTCTCGCTTCGCGGCTTCGATGGCCAGGTGGTAATGCAGTTGATAGCGATCAAAGCAGGGGCGGAAGATGTTGATCTGAGGGTCGGTCAGAAGCTTGCGGCTATAGGCGCGGAAGCCATTGGTGGTGTCGGTGTAGTGGAATCCGGATGCCAGTGAAACCATCGGCGCATGGAGCAGATTGACTGCGAGATAGCGGGCCAGCGGTGTGTTTTCATGATGCCCGCCCGGGATGAATCGTGATCCCTGAACGTGATCCCAACCCTCCTCCAATGCGGCGACAAACGAGGGAATCGCTTCAAGCCCGTCCTTGCCATTGCCGTCGATGACGATCACTCCGCCATAACCCTCCGTCATGCAATAATCCATGGCCATGCGCATTTGCGCACTGAGCTTTCCAGGGCCGGTCTTGACGACAAGTGCTGTGGCGTCCACTTCCCGCATCAGTTCTTCGGTCAGCGATCCATCCGTGCTGCCGCCATCGGCCACGATGAGATCGACGAGTTCAACGTATGCCTTCATCGCCCGCAGTTGTTTGCGGACCTTCTCGCCTTCGTTGATGACGAACACGCAAATCGCCCAGCGATGGCGGCGGGGTTGTTGCCAATCGACGCGGTAGGTGGGAGTGCGGATGTCGTCGCCGTGGAGCATGGGAAGAAAAGTTAAAAGTTGAGAGCTGAAATGAAGAGGGAAGAGTAGCGAAATGAAAGGTTTGGAGAACTTGAAACTGCTAAACTGAATTCGGATATGCGCGTGAGCGCTCTATGATCAATTTCAGCGTTTCAGATTTTCAGCATTTCAGCGTTTACCCCACCGACTCTTTCACAATGCTGGAATTCACCGTGTCTTCCAGCAGCACCGAGCTATTGGATTCGCTGGCAATGAAATACAGCGGACGGCTGCGGACCTCGCCAAGGATGGTGCCGACGTATTCGCTCAGCACGGCTAGGATCAGGCAGACGAAGAAGAACATGCCGCTTTGCTGGAGGGATATCGTGGTCCAGCCGGCAGCCACGTTTGGTTTGATCAGGAAAATGATCACGACGTAGCCAGCGTAGAGCAGATTGAGAAAAGCCCCGAGCAGGCCTGCCACGGTGACTACGCGCAATGGGTGCCGGGTGTTGGCCGCCAGCAGGTCGATGGCGGTGGCAAGCTCAGAACGCCAGGTCGTCTGGCGGGGGCCGCCTTCCCGGGTCTGGATCTGATAGGGGAAGAATTCGTGCTGATAGCCGAGTGTGAGGGTGAGCACCCGCAGGTAGCGGCTTTGCTCGTGGACTTGCAGCAGCGCGTTCACCGCCTGACGGCTCATGACCCGGAAATCCGACACCCCGCGTTTGATGTTCACCCCGATGTGCTTGCGGCAGTAATTCCGGAAAATGCCGCCCATCCAGTCGCGCATGAAGGAGCGCCCGGTCGGGTTTTCGGCGATC
>CALMKO010000337.1 GCA_937867415.1 uncultured Verrucomicrobiota bacterium
CATGAAAATGGCGAGTCCTACCCACCAAGGGAGATCAAGAATGTAGCGCAGTGGGCGCATGGTTGAATCACAATTTGAATGAAAATGGTAGGGACGGTGGGTATCGAACCCACGACCCGGCAGTTATAAACCACCCGCTCTGACCGCTGAGCTACGCCCCCATGGTGTGGTCCATGGGGCGACATATTCGGTGGAAGCGCTGCATACTCATCACGATACGCACAGACTTCATCACAGGCGGAAGATCTGGGCAAGTCTATTCGCAAGACCTTCCAGCGGACGGGTGAGTTCCGGGGCGATGGATTTAAGGATGCGCCAGAGAATGACCCCGGAGACGGTCACGCTGCGAATTACCAGCTTGAAGAAGTTTTTCATGTTAAGCTAAGGGCGGCCTCGTGCGTGTGAAATCAGCTCCACTTGCGCTTACCGGTGAGGAGTTCGTAGATCTCCTTGAAGATGACACCGATGATCCAGAGGATGGTTTTGATTTTGATGAGCATGATGGTTCGGGATGCGAATGGGAGACCTGTAGCGGCGCGCTGTGAGATTCGGCGTCACTGAAATGACATCCGTTCGAGTCTCACGGACACGCCGCTACAGAGGGGGGGCTATCAGATCGTGCGGATCGTGGAACCGGTGCGGATGTTGACCACGCGGACACGGCCATCGGCTTGGGTGAGGTGGGCTTCCTCTCCTTGGACCACGGCCCCGGTGAAGGTGCCGCCGATGGTGCGGACGGTGGATCCGGTTTGGGTGTTGACGATGCGGACGGAACTGCGTTCGAGTTTTACTGCGTAGGACATGCCCCTATCATTTCCGCCATAAAGGCTGCCCGCCAGATGGGTGAAAAAAATTGTGTCATAACGCGCCCCCAAAAGTCTGACCCGGGATGTCTTGGTGATTTATGCCACAGGACTTCCGATGCCCTATGGCAGGTCTGAGTGCTTCACGGCATTCTTACGGCGCAATGACCGCTCAAATCGGCGACTCCATCCGCTATGCTGGAAATCACTACGGCCTTGTCGAGGTCACACCGGGCAATTCGGCCGATGAGCTGTTCGATCCGGAACGGTTCGGCATCAAAACCTTTTCAGATGGCACTGCCTGTTGGCGCGGCTACGTCGCGACCTATGGCTTGTGGGAAAACCAGCTCGTGCTTGAGGAGCAGGGCATCAATGTCCGCGATCCCGAATGGGAGGAGGAACGCAAACGGCTGACCGAGCTCAAGGAGATCAGGCCTTACCTGCCGCCCCATCGAAGAGGGCCAAAGCCGCAACCCAAGTCGATGAAGTCCGGACCATGCGGTCCTGCAATTCATGGAGTGCTTCCCGTGCCGCCTGCCGATCCGTATGCCATCTTCGCCTTCAGCGACAACTACCACAACGTCGGTCTGCCGCTGCCATTCACAGGCGGCTTACTTCTCGGCCAGGGCTTCATCCGCAAACTCTACGAGCACATGGGTTTCCATCCGGCAGGGAAGTTCGAAAAGGTCATCGAACTCGTTTTCGCCGCCGGCGTTCTCACCGCCGCGCATGATCGCTCCGCAGAAATGGAGAAAATCCGCGATACTAAAGCCGAAACCGGTGAACAAACCAAACGTTTCAACTCACCGGTGGAAATCGTCGGATGGATCGAGAATGGCTTTGATCGCAGGTATTGAAATGTCCCCGAAAACCAAGCCCCTACCCGTCACCATGTTCAAAACCGTCTCGTTGCCAGTCAATCTCACGCGTGGAAAACTGTATCTTTGCTCGATGCCCGGCCGCTTCGCAGCATTGGCGATTTTTCTTCAGGAAATCGCAGAGGCCGAAATCGGTCACATCCTGTGTCTGGTTTCAGACCAAGAGATCGCGAAAAAGTCACCGGACTATCTCGCGGCAATTCAGCAAAATGAAATTCCCGCAAAGCTATGGCGATATGATGTCCCTGATTACGGATTTCCGGAAGAATCGGAAGATCTCAAACAAACGGTCGATGGCATCCGGGAGCGATTGGACGGCGGAGAATCCGTAATCATCCATTGTGCCGCCGGACACGGCCGGACCGGGATGATTTCCATTCTGCTGCTCACACGCATGGGTTTGCCCCTTGAGGTGGCGACCCAAACAATCCACCTCGCAGGATCAGCGCCAGACACCCAAGCACAATGGGACTATCTGGAACGGCACGCTCGCCCCTAAAGTCTTCAATTCGAAATCCTTCATCTAACCATCAGCCCAATGAGCAAAATCGCAATCCTGTCAGACATCCATTCCAACCTTCCGGCACTGCAAGCCGTGTTGAGCGAAATCGAAACCATCGGTGCCGGTCGCATCATCTTCCTTGGCGACACCATCGGCTATGGAGCGTCGCCGGCGGAGTGCGTTGACTGGGTGAGAAAGCTCGGCGGCGAATGCGTGATGGGAAACCACGACATCGCCATCAAGCGTCTGCGGATGCGAGGTCGTCAGGAAATGGGTGAAAGTTGGAAGACGAGTGGTTACGCCGCCGGTCTGGTCCACTCCGCGGAATCCTTGGGCGGCGAAAGAGCGTCATGGCTGGAGGGGCTGCCCTTCACCCTGAGAATTCCGGGAGCGGTCGTTGCCCACGCGAATCTCCATGAACCTGAGGGATTCGACTACATCAGCGACGCTGCAAGTGCTGCTCCTACCCTGAGAAAGCTCATGGAGGAGTCTCACATGACGGGATTTTTCGGCCATACCCACATACAGGAGGTGTTTTGTGATCCTTACGCAAAAATTGATTGGTTTGATGACGTTCGCTTCCACATCCCTGCGGATGTTCCGTGTGCGGTGATGGTTGGTTCCGTGGGTCAGCCTCGCCACCCAAGCGACCGTCGCGCGGCTTGGGTTCTTTGGGATTCAGAAACTCGCGAGGTCGAGTTTCGCAAAACGGAATACAGCCGTCTTCAAGCGGCACAAGACATCGTGAAAGTGAGGCTGCCCCTCGAATCAGCAATGCGTTTACTGACAGATGCGGAGGAGACGATTTTGTTACGGTGATCCAGCTTACCGCCAACCGCCAGTTTGATGATTTTGCGCCTGTCGGTGAGCACCCGCTTCGCGGTGATGAACCACAGCTCATCGCGGCTTTTGATCGCCTCGGTGTGACTGCCCTGGTTTTTGAGGACACGCGCAAACAGGCTCCACAAATGGTAAACCAACAGCAGCATGTGTACGGAACTCTGGCTGACCACTGCCTTCTGCGTACAGAACCCGGCAAAGCCCCACGGGTTCTTGAGTTCATCAAAGACGTTCTCGGCATCCACCAGTTGCTGCCGATGATCATGGTCACCTGGTTGCGAGTTGCTGGCCCGGAAAGCGGGTCCTCGTTGGTCTGGGGCCAGCTCACATGAGCAAGCTTGTAGCGGCGTCTCTATGAGCGCCGGAGCTGAAGAGGGATTCGCTTGTTCATTCACTTGGGCGGTCATAGACACGCCCCTACAACGCC
>CALMKO010000338.1 GCA_937867415.1 uncultured Verrucomicrobiota bacterium
CATTCGCCTACCGTGCCTGAGCTGCTTGTAGGGGCGTCTCTGTGAGCGCCCGAGCCCATGAACAAAGCGGGAACCGCCTCTTCAGTCACTTGGGCCAGTCACAGAGACGCACTCACAACGTCCCACTTAGCGTTGCGGGACGCGGCGGAGCTTTGAAGTATCATGCCCCGAGGCTTTAAGCAGATTTACCAACTCCTGATAGCGCTTTTCCGGGAGGGTCTTGGTGCGGGCCATGATCCAAACATATTTGCGGTCCGGCACGCCGATGATCGTGGTCTGCCCGTCGGCGGCGAGGTGGGTGATCAAGAACGCCGCTTTGAAGGGCCAGACGAATTGCATCCGCCACTCTGCCTTGGTGGCTTGGTTGTGAACGAATCCGCGTGGACGATAGGTTTTCAAAGGACCGTCGAAGCTGCCTTGATTGAAGGTGAAAGTCGTGGCAATGGTGCCGTCCGGATCGAGCTTGTAGGATTCCACCGCATTGTAGGCCTTGGTCTCGATGAAGGTGGGGATGTGGGCGATCACATACCAATCTCCCATGAATTTCGGGAGGTCCACGCTTTGTTCCATGGCTTGAAGCGCTTGCATTCGAGTTTGACCAAGAGGGGTGGTGGTTTGGCAACTGGACAGCCCGGCGGCAAGTATCGCGGCGGAGATCAGGTGTTTTGGATGAGCCATCGACATCGGTTTCATGGTGAAATGATGGACCCGCCCGCCCGATGCACAATGGGGAGAATCAGGAATTTGTTTCTGATTCGATCAAATCCGCGAGATGGCCTCCATGGGCGGTGACCCATTTTCCCTTCTTGATGACTTTGGTGAAGCCAAGGCCGTGAGCGGCTGCGGCAGTGAAAACATCCCACGCCTGCGTCGCAAGGATCCCGGAGACAATGATGTCTCCCTTGGGCGCCAGGGATTTGGCAATGACGGGCCAAGCTTCGATCAGAATCGTGGAAAAGAGATTGGCCAAGACCACATCATAGCCCTTTTTGCGCGGCTTCCAGGACAAGACATCCTGTTGCTGCATCAGGATCTCCGGCGTGCCGTTGCGCTTGATGTTACGCAGTCCCACAGCCACGGCGAAGGGGTCGTAATCACACGCGAAGGTCTCGCCTGAACCCAGCTTGCGGGCGGCGATGGCGAGGACTCCCGTGCCTGTTCCTAAGTCCGCGACCGTCCAGTTGCTGCCTTTTCTCGAACGCGCGACGTCCACCAAGAGGCGCAGGCAGGTGGAGGTGGTGGCGTGGTCGCCCGTTCCAAACGCCATTTCCGGCGGGATGACGATGATTTCGCGCTTTGGATTCGCCTGCTTGATCGCGGCAAGCTCTTTGGGCCTGTGCTCTGCGGTAAGAACGAAAACGTCGCGAACTTTGAGCGGGCGGGGTGGTGCCACTGGCTTGTTCCACTCGGCGTTTGCCATTTTGCGAACGCTGCCGCCGAATTGCGAGACGATGGCGTCCGCTTCCTCCCGGGTGTTGCAAAACAGCTGGATGCGGATGGACTTTCCACCTTTGACCATCTCGATCACCAGGTTTGGATTGCCGGAAAACCGTTCCTCCCAAGCGTCCATCCATTGGGCGGCGGACAGTTTCGACCAGACGAACATTCGATTGATTAAGGGCTGCGACGCGGCATTGAAAAAAATGGAGCGGGCGATGAGATTCGAACTCACGACATCCACCTTGGCAAGGTGGCGCTCTACCACTGAGCTACGCCCGCGTCGGTTAACGCGTCGGGGGCTTTCTACATGCCCAGCGATGGTGGACAAGCCAAATTTTGAAAATTTTCCATGTTCATTTTTTTCGACCCGGGTTTATTAGCTTCCGCATGTCCGACAAGCTCGCCGAAATCATCGCCACCAAACATCTCGAAGTCGCCGCCTTGCTGCCACGGGCGCCGCTTTTACGCGCCGCCGCCCTTCAACGGAATGATTACGGAGGCTTCAGGGCCGCTTTGGATCGCGGGCCCGGGCGCCTCGGTGTCATCGCGGAGGTGAAAAAATCCTCCCCGTCTGTCGGATTGATCGATCCGGACTTCGATGCGGTCCGGCAGGCGAAGCGATACCTCGATGGCGGCGCCTCATGTCTTTCGATTCTAACGGACGAACAGTATTTCCAAGGTTCGCTGGCGTATCTCTCCCAGATTTCCAAGTTCTCAAGCTCGCCATTGCTGCGAAAGGATTTCACGATCCACGAGGTCCAGATTCACGAGGCGATCGTGACGGGGGCGGATGCGATTCTGCTCATTGTCGCAGCGCTGGACGACGACACTTTGCGCCGCCTTTACGATGAGGCCAGGTCGTTCTCTCTTGATGTGCTCGTCGAGGTTCACGATCTGCGTGAGATGGAGCGCGCGCTGGATTTGGGCGCGGACCTGATCGGCGTGAACAACCGCAACCTGAAATCCTTCACCGTGGACCTCGCGACTACGGAGCAGCTGGCGGAGGAGGTTCCGGATGAGGTCTTGTTGGTTTCCGAAAGCGGGATCAAATCCCTGGAGGATGCCCAGCGTGTGCTTGATGCCGGAGCGAACGCGGTGCTCATCGGTGAGGCCTTGATGCGCGCTCACGATCCGTCGCGGGAAATCGAGGCGTATCTGGCCTTGGAAAGCGCATGATCAGGCACTTTCCGTCAAGTCCTTGACCAGGGTGCTTGTGCAGTGGTTCACCACCGAATGGATGCCGTTGTCGCGTGATGCTTCCGAGCCGTACATTTCGCTGGTGCCGATGATCTCGCCATTGGCCGCCTTCAGGAGGAAGTAGGGTTCGCCCGCAGCAGAGAGCTTCCGCACGTAGCGGGCTTCATGGGTGCCGTTGGCCCGCGTGGACTCGATGCCGCCCTCGGCGTCGCGTTTTTCAGCATACTGCTGGCTGCTGAGGATGGGCTCGTGATTGCCTGCGTTCAGCGTGAAATGAAATCTGCCGCTGCTGGTTTTACGGAGTTGGTAATAGCCTTTCATGGTTTTTGAATGAGGTTTTTCCGAAAATTCCAATCATCATTGGTTAGGGTAAGAAAAGGCCTTTGGCAGGCGTCTGTCGATGAAAAAGTCGCTTCACGATTGTCCCTGCAAGGCGCCTATGGATCACGATTCATGAATTCCTGCTTAAAATGTCATGAGATTCATCCCGCTTCGTGGCCGGAAACTGGCCAAAAATGATTTCTTGCCAACCCCAGTGATTGGAGGTAAACACAC
>CALMKO010000339.1 GCA_937867415.1 uncultured Verrucomicrobiota bacterium
CTACACAGAGTAGATCGTCGGCAGCGTCAGATGTGTATAAGAGACAGTTTCTGCTCTCTACGCCTGTGAAAGATGCGGATCGGAAGATCCGCGAAGCTGATCCGGAACAGATTCCTTGCAGATGGCGAGGTATTCATCAGGCACCGTGCCGAACCCAGCCAGAGTTTCCAAGGCGCTTCGGCGAGCGAGAAACGCCGCAATCGCTCCCGCTCCCGTTCTCGGCAAATGATGGAGAGCAATCGCTTGGCGAGGGTTGGCGTGATCAAAGACGCCCGGACGGCGTGTTCGATGTCGATGCGGAACTGACGCCCGTAATTCTGACGGTGGAGAAGATCGCGCAGAATTCTTTTACGCGTCTCAGGCGTGTCCCCGCAGCTCTGATAGTTGCTGATGTTGGTGGTGTGGGTACGCCATTTCACCAATGGTTCCACAAGATAGCGGACTTTTCCAAGTAGCAGCGCCCGCACCCAATAACAGCGGTCTTCCGGCCTTCTGCAATTGTCCAAAGGACCAAAGGTCCGCCAAACAAGCGCCCGGTATGCAGCGGTGGAGCCGGCGCCTTTACCGCCTGCATAGACGCAATCGGGCTGGAGACCGTGAGCAAACGTGCGGTCCTCCTTGTGCCCGCAACTACCGGGCAGCACCTCTCCGGCATCAGCGATGCGGATCCAATTCGAATAGACGAGCATGCACTGGGGATCGGCAGCGAACTCGGCAGCAATTCTGGACACTCGGTATGGCATGGAAATATCATCTCCGGCCATGACAACCACCACCTCTCCCGAGGACGCAGCAATGCCGCGGTTGAAGTTCTCGATCAAGCCCACGTTTTGCTTGGAATGAGCCTCTATGACGGAGATATGGCCGGGGCAGCTTGTAAGCTCCTCGTCGAGGATCTCACGGGTTCCGTCTGAAGACCCGTCGTCACAGACGATAAGTTCCAAGTCCGGATAATCCTGTGCCATGGCTGAGCGGATCGCTTCCCGCACGAAACGACCGTGGTTGTAAGTGATGAAGAGTATGCTGACTTTCATGATTTCAGTGAGCTTCAGGTTTCCGTGCGGAAATAATTTTGTAAATATGCGTTGCGCCTGCGTGCCGAGAGTCGGAGTGGCAAATGATTCCGGCTGATCCGGCTCAACGATTTTCTCATCATGAGGAGTGAATCATTCAGACGCAAAATTCTTGATGCCGATGCCAGCCAAAGTTTCCAAGGCATGGGAGTGATTGAAAAGCGCTTTAGGCGGTAGTATTCCTGATTGAGGCGAGCCAATCGCAGAAGCCGATCTTGCATGTCGTGGGTGATGAGCCCCGTGTTAACGGCATGACCAAGATCACGCGTCCACTGATGCCTCATGCACTGGTGGGTGCGAAGAAAACGAAGATGGCGGATTCTTGCATCCTCGGCATCGACGTTGTCAGGCGTCCAATTGAATTGATTGTTTCCATGGGTTCGCCACGAGACGAGCGGATCTCCCAGATAGTGGATGTTTCCAACTAACAAAGCTCGGAACCAGAAACAATTATCCTCCGCATGCCGACCTGTTTGCATTGGAGGAAACAGTTCCCGCAACGTGATCCGGTAAGCTGCCGTTGCCCCACATACCGGTGCATGGGCGTAAACATGCTTCAATCCATGGGCATGAGAATATACCGTATCCCGTGAGTGTTTTTCCTTCACTCCAAGAGCTCGACCACCATCGTCGATGCGGAGGAAATTTGAACAAACCAGCATGCACTCGGGATCCGCTGCAAACTCCTTGGAAACGCGTGAGACACGAGATGGAGATGAAATGTCATCGCCCGACATGACCACGATGATTTCGCCGCTGCAGGCCGCGAAGCCCCGGTTGAAATTTTTAAGCAATCCGTGGTTTTGTTCCGAATAAAAGCGTATCACTGAGATGTGTGACGGACAATCGGCCAATTCTTTTTCGATGACTTCTACCGTGCAGTCTGTCGAGCCGTCATCACAAACCACCAACTCGATATCCGGATAGTCCTGATCTATCACCGAACGAATCGCCTCAGCCACAAAGCGGCTGTGGTTGTAAGTGATAAACAGGATGCTGATTTTCATCGCCCAATTGATTCAAAGGATTCGACCACGTTCGTGACGCAAGCGGCACATTCTTTGGCTTGGTCGCTTGAGAGGTGCGGTCCAACTGGTAGGCTGAGGATGTTGCGGCAGAGTTCCTCGGCTATCGGGAAAGAGCGCCTAGGGCCATCTTGGTATGCCAAGCTCATATGAGGAGGAATCGGATAGTGGATGATGGTCTGCACACCTTGCTCTTCCATGTGTCTCTGGAGCTGATCACGCAATGGGTGACTGACGACAAACAGGTGCCAGGCGGGTTCCGCCCATTCGGGAACGTGAGGCAAGGCTAGCTGAGGAACCAATGATCCAAGTTGGGTAAGATATAGTCTGGCAATGGCGGCACGACGGTGGTTCCATTCATCCAGATGCTTCAGTTTGATTCGCAGGAACGCGGCCTGCAGTTCATCCAGACGGGAGTTTATGCCCGCAATGTCATGATGATAGCGCTTTTCCGAGCCGTAGTTGCGCAGCGTGCGGGCCTTTCTTGCGATGGCATCGTCGTCGGTGGTGATGGCACCGCCGTCGGAGAAGGCCCCGAGGTTTTTCCCGGGATAGAAACTGAAGGCTGCGGAATGTCCGAGAGTGCCGCACATGCGGCCCTTGTAGCGGGCACCGTGCGCCTGTGCCGCATCCTCGATGACGACGAGTCCATGTTTGTCGGCAAACTCGGCAATCGGATCCATGTCCGCAGGCTGGCCATATAGATGCACGGGGATGATTGCCCTGGTCCTGCTGGTGAGGACGTTTTCCAGCTGCGTGACATCGATGTTGGCAGTATCATTGCGGACATCCACTCCCACCGGAACCGCACCGCACTGGCTGACGGCCAGCCAGGTGGCGATGAAGGTGTGTGCGGGAACGATGACTTCGTCACCTGGGCCAATACCATGGGCCTCCAGTGCGATTCTAAGGGCATCGAGTCCGTTGCCGACCGTGATACAGTGCTTCGTCCCGACATAGGTTGCGAACTCGGATTCGAAGGCCGCGGTTTCCTCACCGAGAAGATACCAACCGGAGTTCATGACGCGTTGATAGGTTGCGTCCATTTCCTCGCGGAGTTCGAGATAGGTCGGCTTGAGTTCAAGGAATGGGAT
>CALMKO010000340.1 GCA_937867415.1 uncultured Verrucomicrobiota bacterium
GTCTTCGCCCGCTTCACCGATGGCTTCCAAGACCTCGTCACCATTCCGGCCAACCGCCAGCTCATGCGCGAGGCTCTCATCGCCCGCTATTTCCCACATCTTCTCTCTTCCAAACTACCATCCACAATCCCCGATCTACGATCGCTCGTCGCAGATGAGCCCCTCGAATACGGCCGGAGCCCCGCCTTCCGCCGCAAGATCCTCGCCATCTACGACCACCAATGCGCCGCCTGCGGCCTCCGCATCAAACTCCCCGCCGGCAACGACGTCAGCTTCATCGACGCCGCCCACCTCATCCCGTTTTCCGAGAGCCACAACGACCACCCCACCAACGGCCTCGCGCTTTGCAAAAACCACCACTGGGCGATGGATAGGAATCTCATCGCTCCGGCTCCCGATCACCACTGGCACGTTTCCAAGATTCTCGATCCTCGGCGGTCCACGGGTGAGAAAGAACTCGCTGCCCTATCTGGCCAAGTATTGCTGCTCCCGCAAGATCAGGCTTTCCACCCTGGTAAAAATGGGTTGGAGTGGAGATGCGAGCGGTTGATAGCCTGATGACAATGCAAACCACCCATAAACTAGACAACTAAAGATGGAATTTGCCAGCCTCTTCTCCGGATGCGGTGGATTCGACCTCGGCTTTGCCGCGAGTGGCTTCCGTTCAAAAGGTGCGTTCGACTGCGATTCTGAGGCGGTCGAAAACTTTGCTGCGAATGTTGATGGGCCTGTGAGCCGCGTTGATCTGACGCTTGGCATCCCGGACGAGCAATCGCTGTTTGGAGTCGATGCTTTGATTGCGGGCCCACCTTGCCAAGGGTTCTCAACGGCAGGGAAGAGATTGGTCAACGATCAACGAAATCATCTCCTTACGCTGACGGGAACACTGGCCCTAAGGATATCGCCAAAAGTTCTCGTAGTAGAAAACGTCTCAGGCGCATTGTCTGGTGAACATGCACGCTATTTGAAAAATCTCGACAATACGATGCGCCTCTCTGGGTACCGAACACATACGTTACGCTGTCAGGCTGCGGACATGGGTATGGCTCAACTTCGGCGGCGTGTGCTGTTTTTTGCTTGGCGGACTGGAAGAGACGTTGATTTCAGTTACCGAAACGCACCTCACGGGCAGCTCCGGACGGTTCTCGCTGGCGCCGACAAGCAGCCGAACCATAATCCTCGCCGTCTCACCAAGCATGGCAAAGAGTGGAATATTGCAAGAAGGATCAAGCCGGGCCAGAAGCTTTCCAATGTTCGCGGGGGAGACAATGCTGTCGCGACATGGGATATACCGGAGGTCTTTGGAAGCATCACCGAACACGAACGCACCGTCTTGGAATTACTCAGGCGGATGAGGAGGCAGGAGCGCACACGGGATCACGGTGATGCCGACCCCGTATCACTCGCCCGTTTGGAAGCTGCACTCGGTGCTCGGTTTCACCGGCTTGTAGAGGGACTAATTTTGAAGGGCTACTTAAGGCGCGTTGATGGGGGCATTGATCTGGTTGGGACGTTTAATGGCAAGTTTCGCCGTCTGGCATGGGACAAGCCAAGTTGTACAGTGGATACCCGATTCGGGGCACCTAGATACTTTCTCCACCCATCGCAGCAAAGAGGGTTCACCGTTCGCGAGGCGGCTCGTATACAGGGATTTCCTGACAGCTACGTCTTTCGTGGAAACGAAAAGGCGCAGTATCGAGTGATCGGAAACGCGGTTCCGCCACCGCTTGCGAGGTTTGCGGCGGAATTCACAGCACACCTTCTTGGGATATGACGCTCGCAGATCTCATTCAAACAGTAAAACAATGGGACTTGAGTAGCACGGATGATCGTGTGGATGCGGCAGGGCGATTTGACAGTGCAACAGGACGCTTTGAGAACATTCTTAGTCGACTGGAGTGGTTCGGCAGAAACGAGTGGAATCGGTATCTACCAGCTGAAAATGGCGAACGCTCGACGCAATACATGGTGCGACTTGCGGAGTGGATCGGGAATGTGGACACGGATGAGGAGCGCCAGTTGCTACTTGAGTATGCGCTGCATGTAGCTTTTTTCTCGCATGAAGATTTGTGCGCACTTTACCGCACGGCATTTTCAGGCGTCATTACCCGATGGGTGATCGATCAGGAAAAACTCTCGTTCGACAATGCGGACTTTCAGGTCCGGCTCGCGGAGGAACTGCATCAGCGGACATGGTATTGCCCGGTAACAGACAGCATGGACATTAATGAGTTTTACCACGCGAACCACATCGTCGGAGTTGCACACCGTCCGGGTTTCGCTCTGCTAAAGATGCTGGATGAGCCGATGGATCAAGATAGCGCGGATTCGCCGACGCGCTTGATGAAGAACTTGGAAAAGTACATCGGTGATCCGAATCCACGCTCTGCAGCGCCTCCGCTCAAACGCATCGTATTGCTTGAGGATTTCGTTGGTACCGGTATACAGTCCGCCGGTGCGCTGAAATGGGCGGCGAAGAATCTCGGATTGCCGATTTTATTCGTGCCGCTCGTCATCTGCGCGCCGGGTGTCAAAGCATTACTAAAGATCGCGGAAATGCATTCAGCAAACGTAAGAGTTAGTCCATTGCTCAAACTCGATGAGAGAGACCTGCTTGGCAACAGTCGCATTGATAAACCGGGAATTCCGAACGCAGAAAAAATTGAGAAACTAGCGCGTGACACTTTCCAGAAAGTCGCCGGTGGTCAGCATACGAACTTGAATCTCGCCCCGCACACGGCATTTGGTTTCAAGGAAACGGGCGCATCTTTTGTCAGCTACTCGAACACACCAAATAACACGTTACCGCTGATTCACCATCGACCGAAGTCTGGCGAGTGGCGTCCACTTTTCCCGCGCACCGCGCGCGTATAGAATTAATCTAGCCATGATGAACTGGGATCGAAATCCATTCCAAGAACTCTATCTCTCCGACAGCTTGTCAGAGAGGGCATTCGTAGAGCTATTCAGCCCAGAACCACTGACGTCGGCACTAAATCCGATTTTTCAAGACGGTAACGTGGTTCTTAGTGGAGCCCAAGGTTGTGGAAAATCCATGATTCTTCGGCTATTGTTGCCTGAGACTCGCCGGGCTTATTTCGATGGAAATGTAAAAATGCCCGCTGCTCTTCAAGCGGCAAACTTTATGAGCGCTGGCGTCAATCTCACAAAAAGTGCGCTATGCGATGTCG
>CALMKO010000341.1 GCA_937867415.1 uncultured Verrucomicrobiota bacterium
CTCCCTGCCCCTCATGCCCCCCCGCTTCACCAGCGCCGCCATGATAAAAAGACACAAAGCCGCTCCAAAAGCAGCGGTTATGGCAAAAAAAGTCGGATCTGGCATGATTCTAATTTCCGGCCGAACCATGCACCCTCTCCTGCGCCCTCGCCAATGGAATAATCCAAAGTTTCTCGGAGCCCATGGTTGATTTGACCGACTCATCAACCAAAGCTTGCAAAAATAGAGTTTTTGTAAATAATCTAGCTTTGTTGAAATTTTATAAAATTCATGCATTCGAAAAATCCATACCGCGCCATTCTTCGCAGGGAATTTCCCGAACCCTTGATCGCGCTGATGGCATTTATTCTGGGAATCTGGCTTTGGGACCACTACTTCGGTAAAAACATCGGCTACGCGCCAAATACCGAGCAGATCGCCTTGCTGAAAATTGACAGGGACCTCCGCTTGGCCGACGCCATGGTGGACGATCCAAACTACTTGCGCTGGCTTGCCGGTGCCAAGCTTCCCTCAGATGCACAAAAGCAAGCTCTCGATGTTTTTAAAAAACTAGGCGCAGAACAAACCATCAGCCGGCGTGGCATGGAGGCCTACGCCTTGATCAAGGCCATCCACGACCAGATCCCCATCCGAGACGTTCTGACCGAGGTCTTACAAGGCCAGGCCGTGACCGACTTCGCTCAAGCCTCCGAGGCATTGGCAACCCATCACGGAACTTGGTGGGAGGCTAGATTGGTCGAATCCTGGGAGCAAAACGTCCGCCCGATTTCGCATTGGCGACAGGTTTACGGGCAGGGAAATCTACAACTCAAAACTCGCGCCGTATTCATCCGCGTCTCGGTCTGGCTGATCGCCCTCGTCGGCTTGCTATTCATTCCACACGCGCTGGCCTGCATCAAAAACGGTCTTTCGCCGAGATTGACCGGCTACGGAAAGTCCTGGACTCTCCCCATGGGCCTCACTGTTTTCATGGTCGCCACATTGGCATGGATCGGCTTTAACCTCGCGGTCGAACTCGGCCTCAATGCCCTTCCCAACTTGCACCCCGCACTTTCCATCCTACTCGATTCCATCGCACGGGTTCTGCCAGCACTCATCGCCCTAGCGCTGCTTTTCAAGCAACCATCCCACGCCATCCGGGTTCTGGGGCTGAACGCACCTCCGAATTTCAAAGCGATTTTCGGCATGTTCACCCTTCTCATCGGAATTGATCAGATTCTGCTGGCGGCCCTTGGCAGCACCTACTCCAACGATCCGGGGGGCGGACTCAGCCTCGGTGACGCGGGATTCTGGGGGCTCGCGTTCGCCTTAATTTCCGCCTGCCTGCTAGCCCCCATCGCGGAAGAAGTGCTCTACCGCGGCGTTCTGTTCCGCGCCTTGATGAACCGGATCGGGGTCATTCCGGGAGCCATGGCCTCCACTGCGGTCTTCGCCGTTCTCCATTTTTACAATGGCTATGGACTGCTGAGCGTCGCGGTTTTCGGCTTCAGTTGCGCGCTGATCTACGCGGGTTGCGCATCATTGACCACCGTCATTGCCCTTCACATGCTCTACAACGCATCCATCAAAATCCCGGAGTGGGTGATCTACCACGCCCCTCTTGGTTGAAATTTAGACAAACCGGCCTCCCGAAAGCAAAACTCTCCCCTCCGGACAATTTATCACTCCCCACCCAATCATTCACCTTGAACTCCGGGAACACCAAAGATTTAATCCTCGTGCGAGATGCATAGGGCATCTTACATTTCCTTATGAGTGACTCAAGCGACCAAGTTGGCTTCACCGCCCCCTTGCCAACTGATTTAGCGCCCCTGTTCCCGGGTTATGAAATCCAGGGCTTGATCGCCACCGGCGGCATGGGGGCCGTTTATTGCGCGGTGCAGAAGTCTCTCGATCGCACGGTGGCCATCAAAATCCTGCCCTTGGAGCTGAGTAAAGATGCCGCGTTCTGCGCCGGTTTCGAGTCAGAGGCCAAGGCCATGGCACGGCTCAATCACCCGAACCTCATCGGAGTTTACGACTTTGGCGAAGTCAATGGGATGCTCTACATCGTGATGGAGTTCGTGCCGGGTAAATCAATCTATCATTCCGCCTACGGAACCGCCCTCGCCCCCTCGGAAGTCATCCGGCTCATTTCCGCGATCTGCGACGGCCTCGCCCACGCTCATGAAAACGGCATCATCCATCGCGACATCAAGCCATCCAACATTCTCCTCGACCTAAACGCCCAACCGAAAATCGGTGACTTCGGCCTTGCTCGTCCCGTTGAACGTAAAATCGAAGAAGGTGAGGAAATCTTCGGAACGCCCCACTACACGGCTCCAGAGGTCGTCAATCAACCGCACCTTGTGGATCACCGGGCTGATATCTTCTCGCTGGGAGTCATGCTTCACGAGCTTCTCACCGGCAAACTCCCCGCCAATGACACCCGCCCGGCCTCGGCCATCGTCCGCTGCGACCCCAGGCTCGACGCAATCATACGCCGTGCCACCCAACCGCTTCCTGCCGCTCGCTACGCAAGCGCTGCGGAAATGGCAACCGACCTCCGCGCCATCACCGCCACCAAGGTGCCGGGAGGTGCCAAGACCGGCCCCATGCGACCGGCCCGACCTGCACCCGTCCGCCGCACCTATCCCCAAGCAAGCAAGAAATCTTCGTCCAGCTCGGTAATCTTACTCCTCTTGGCGGTCGCCGCAGCCGGCGTCGGCTACTTTTTCCTATCCGGAAAACCACCCGCTCCTGTGGTTGTTCCCACCAACGTAACATCTCCAGCTACACCCCCCTCTGGCTCATCCAAGCCAAATCTGGAGGAAGACGAAACCGCCGAGATCGAGCCGGAACCTGTTCTTGATCGTGACATGGCATCGAAGCCCACGATCATCCCCCCTCCCCCGCTGCCCACGCCCAGCCAAAAGGAACCTGACACGGACATCTCCGCGGCCCCCAAATTCGACGTTCCCGGTTTTTACGAAAAAGCGCGTAAAATCATGCAAGAACGCTGCAAATCCCTGCTTTCCACCTACCAGGTAGGCCTTCAAGAGAATGTTGCCAATTTCGAAAAAGCCTCCAACAGAGCATTTCGCAGAATGGACTACGGCAAGGCTCGGGCGGAGGCTGCACTCGCCGCCGAACTCAGGAAATGGGAATTCCTCAAATACCACCTTCCTCCGGAACTCCCAAATACTCTCATCAGGTATGATGATCTCGCAGACGCCTACGAAAAATGCCTGAAGAAACAAGGAGAACTCGATAAAAAACTCCAGAGCGACCTCGAGTCACATGCCGCGGTTTACGTCCTGGGCCTTGAAAAGGAAATTGAGCGCCGCCAGGCCGACAACGATCCGGCTTCAGTCACCCTCATCCGCAAGGAAATCGACCTCACCAAGGAAATTCCCACTCATTTTTTCAAACTGATGGTCGGCGACACTTCTTCCTCATCCTCATCCTCAGACCTGCTCGACCCTTGAACGGAGATTTTTTTCGTCCGAAATACACTTCCACTAGCGGCATTCCAGTTCTCGCATAGAGTCGCGCGTGCCCCGACTCAGTAAGAATTCTACCAGTTCCGCCGCTCTCCCAGCCATCCGCCTCCAAGGTTGCCGCCAACACAATCTCAAGGGCTTCGACATCGACATCCCCCTCGGCAAGCTGACCGTTGTCACCGGACCCTCTGGCTCAGGAAAATCCTCGCTTGCCTTCCACACGCTCTACGCGGAAGGGCAACGCCGCTACGTCGAGACTTTCTCTCCTTACGTGCGACAGTTTTTCGACCGCATGGACAAACCCCTGGTCGATGCCATCGAAGGAATCCCTCCGGCCATCGCCATCGAACAGAAAAATCACGTCCGCACCACCCGCTCCACGGTCGGCACCCTCACCGAGATCAATGACTACCTCAAGCTCCTCTTCGCTCGCCTCGCCACAGGCTACGATCCACATACCGGAGATATCATCCAGCCAGACTCGCCGGAATCCGCAGCCGCTTGGGCACATGAAAACCTCGCGGGCACACCGCTTCTGATCACCTTCCCCATTCCGGTCCCCGCCGCAGCGACCAGCGAGGACATCTTCCCCTTTCTCAGTGCCCAAGGATTTCTCCGCATTCTGCTAGACGGAAAAATCGTCCGCACCGACGAGCCGCTTCAAACCGGCTTCATGGGCTTCAAATCTCAAATCCACGTCATCCAAGACCGCCTCACCCCCTCAAAACCCAACAAAGCCCGCCTTCTCGAAGCCCTCGAGGCGGCCTTCACCCTCGGCAAAGGCACCGCAATCCTCTTTGACGCCCCGTCCATGACGGCCAAGTCTTTCACGACGAATTGGACCAACCCCGCCACCGGCTTCACCCTCCGCAAACCAAGCCCCGCCCTCTTCTCCTTCAACTCCCCTCTCGGTGCCTGCCCGAAGTGCCGGGGATTCGGCCGCATCATCGGCATCGACCTCGAAAAGGCCGTTCCAGATCCCACCCTCTCCATCGCCCAAGGTGCCATCAAACCCTTCCTCGGGGAGCGCGGTGACGAGTGCCAGCGCGACCTCGTGAAAAATTGCCGGGAACGTGACATCGACATCCACTGCCCCTTCGAGGACCTCTCCACCGACGAGCAGGAATGGATCTACTATGGAGACCGTAGATCTTCCAATCTCACCCCGGATGAACTCGAAGACCTGTGGCAATCCGGTGATTGGTATGGAGTGAAGGGCTTCTTCGATTGGATGGAAACCAAGGCCTACAAGATGCACGTCCGCGTCTTTCTCAGCCGCTACCGATCCTACACCACCTGCGACGCCTGCCGTGGCAAGCGCCTGCAACCCGAGTCGCTCTGCTTCAAGGTCAATGGCAAATCCCTCCCGGAAATCTGGTCCCTCTCCATCGCCGACCTTCTCCCATGGTTCAAGGATCTCACCTCACGTGCGCTCAACCCGAAATCCACAGACCCCACCCTCCAACTCGTCCTCACGGAAATCTCATCCCGCCTCTCGTTCCTCGACCAAGTCGGACTCGGTTACCTCACCCTCGACCGCCAAACCCGCACCCTCTCCGGTGGCGAAGTCGAGCGCGTCAACCTCACCACCTGCCTCGGCGCCTCCCTCACCGGAACGCTCTTCGTCCTGGACGAACCCACCGTCGGACTGCACCCGCGCGACATCGACCGCCTTGTCGGCATCATGCACAGCCTCCGGGATAAAGGTAACACCCTCGTCGTCGTCGAACATGAACAAACCGTCATGCTCGCTGCCGACCACCTCGTGGACATCGGCCCCGGCGCAGGCTCACATGGCGGCACCCTCATCTATCAGGGACCGCCTTCGCTCAGGAAATCTCAAACCTCAAATCTCAAATCTCAAATTCCTGCGGGCACTCTCCCCTGGCTCACCGGCGAGAAATCCATCCCCATTCCCACCACCCGCCGCACCCCTTCCCCAAAACTCCTCCAAATCCGCGGTGCCACCCGCCATAACCTGAGAAAACTCGACGTCGATCTCCCCCTCGGCCTCTTCACGGTTCTAACCGGCGTTTCCGGCTCTGGAAAATCCACCTTCGCCCACGACGTCCTCTACCTCAACCTCGCCCGCAAACTTGGCCAGGAGGCCGAAGGCGACGCCGCCCCCATCAAGGACCTCAAAGGCTCGCAGCACCTCGGTGGCGTAGAACTCGTCGATCAAACCGCCGTCGCCCGCACCCCCCGCTCCACTCCCGCAGTCTTCCTCGGCGCCTTCGACCCCATTCGCCAACTCTTCTGCGATACCGATGCCGGAAAAGCCGCAGCTCTCAAGCCCGGCTTCTTCTCGTTCAATTCCGGCGATGGCCGCTGCGACCGCTGCGCCGGCAACGGCTTCGAAAAAGTCGAAATGCAGTTTCTATCCGATCTCTACGTCACCTGTCCGGACTGCAACGGCCGCCGCTACAAATCCTCCACCCTCGACTTTCACTATCAGGGGAAATCCATCGCGGACATCCTTGATCTCACAGTCACTGACGCCATCGAACTCTACTCGACCCGCTCAGGCATGCCCCCTGCAACTCTCAAACGCCAGGCACAGGTCGTCAAACTCCTCGCGCCTCTCGTCCAGGTCGGGCTTGGCTACCTCAAGCTCGGCCAGCCGCTCAACACCCTATCCGGCGGCGAGTCCCAACGCCTCAAACTCTGCCAGCTCCTCTCCGTGACTGGGACTTCCAGTCCCAACAAGTCCAAGCTCCTGATCCTCGACGAACCCACCACCGGCCTCCACTTCTCCGACATCCAGAACCTCCTAACCGTCTTCCAGAAACTCGTCGATTCCGGCCACTCCCTGCTCGTCATCGAACACAATCTGGACGTGATCAAATCCGCCGACTGGATCCTCGATCTGGGCCCCGAAGCCGGCCAACACGGCGGCCGCTTGGTCGCCCAAGGCCCGCCCGAAACCGTCGCCAAGCTCGACACCCCCACCGCCCATTTCCTCAGGCAGGCTCTCGCCGGGAGCGCGGGTCTCCAGACTCGCTCCTCCTCCGCCCAATCTCAAATCTCCAATCTCAAATCCCAAATCTCCCTCCGAGGGGCCCGCCACCACAACCTGAAAAACGTATCCCTCGACATCCCGCTCCACCAACTCGTCGTCATCTCCGGCCTATCAGGATCGGGCAAGTCCACCCTCGCCTTCGACATCCTTTTTGCCGAAGGCCAGCGCCGCTTCCTCGACTCCATGTCCGCCTACGCCCGCCAATTCGCCGAGCAGTTGGAAAAGCCGGAAATCGACCAACTCCGCGGCCTCCCTCCCACCGTCGCGATCGAACAACGAGTTTCTCAAGGTGGAGGAAAATCCACCGTGGCCACGGTCACCGAGCTCTGGAACTTCATCCGCCTTCTTTACTCAAAACTCGGCACGCTTTACTGCCCGGACTGCCAGGTCCCCGTCCAGACCCAATCGCTCTCCGCCATCGAGAACACCATCCGGGAACACCTCAAAAACGGCCCCGTCGTCCTGCTCGCCCCCATCATCCGCGGAAAAAAAGGCTACCACACCGAGATTGCCGAGTGGGCACTCAAACATGGATTCAAACGCCTGTTAGTCGATAAACAGTTCAAGAATGCGGAAGGCTTCACCCGTCTCGAACGCTTCAAAGAACACGACATCGATGTCGTCGTCGCAGAAGTGCCAAGTGAGAAGCGCGAAGTGACAAGTGGAAGAAAAGGCGCAAAGCAAACACTTCTCACTTCTAACCCGGCACTCGGCACTTCGATTGCCCGCGCGCTTGAAATCGGTAAGGGCCTCATCAAGCTCTTCACCCCTGATAAGAAATTCATCCTTCTCTCCACCCAGTCCAGCTGCCCCTGTTGTAACCGCTCATTCGAGGAGCTGGATCCCCGCCTCTTCTCCTTCAACTCCCCGCACGGCTGGTGCCCCGAGTGCCGTGGCCACGGCCGTGTCCCCAAACGCCGCCAACACCTCGATACCGCCCGTTTCGAATCGGTGTTAGAAGCGGAAATGGACGCTGACCGCAGCATCGACCGCATGGACTCCACCGACCTCATCGACTGCCCCGCCTGTCATGGCTCGCGCCTCAACCCCACCGCCTCCGCAGTCCGCCTCGCAGGATCTCAGACTTCAGATGTTAAATCTCAAATTTCTCAAATCGGTCACCTCTCCATCAACTCCGCAGCCTCCCATTTCACCAAGCTCCACTTCCCGGACTCCCGCTCCAATCTCATCGCCCGTGACATCCTCCCCGAGATCCGCCAACGCCTCGCATTCCTCCAGGAAGTCGGCCTCGGCTACCTCCAGCTCGACCGCTCGGGCAACACGCTCTCCGGTGGCGAATCCCAACGCATCCGCCTTGCCGCCCAACTCGGCTCCAATCTCCGCGGCGTCCTCTACGTGTTAGATGAGCCGACCATCGGCCTCCATCCCCGCGACAATGCAGCACTCCTCAAAACCCTCATCGCCCTCCGCGATCAGGGGAACTCACTGATCATTGTGGAGCATGATGAAGACACCATCGCCGCAGCAGATCACCTCATCGACCTCGGCCCGGGCGCAGGCCGCCTCGGAGGTGAAATCGTCTATCAAGGAAAGCCGCCTATGATTTCAAATCTCAAATCTCAAATCTCAAATCCCCACTCCCCCACCTACCGCGCCCTCTCCACCATCTGTCTCTT
>CALMKO010000342.1 GCA_937867415.1 uncultured Verrucomicrobiota bacterium
GGTAGGCACGGATGGTTTTGGCGGCGTCCTGCGCCTCGTCGAGCAGTTCGATGCGGAAGCGGGAGAGCCCTGCGGCACGAAGGGATTCATAATAGCGGGCACCGCTCTGGGCCTTGCCATTGAAGAGGGTGTTCCGGCACCCGACATCCGCATGGAGGCGGTGCAGCTGGCCGACGCGGTCCCGAAGATGGACGACGTGCTTTTCACAAGGGCGGCCGCAGTCTTTATAGGTGGTGCCGCTGCTCAGGAAGGTGCAGAAAACGCAGTGCTCCATGTGAAACATGGGCATGTGTTGGTGAAGCGTGAGCTCGAACCAGGCGGGCGGCGCAATTTCCAAGAGATCGAGGACCTGGCCAATGTTGAGATCGTAGGAAATGGTCATGCAGTCGAGTCCGGCGCTTTCCATGAGGAGCTTGGCGGTGATCGGATTGGCGACATTGAGGGAGAAGTCGCCGATTTTTTTGAAGTCGCTACGATGTTGGTAGTACTGGAGCGCACCGAGATTGCGCAGCAGCAGGCCATCGGGCGCTGCTTTCTCGATGAGCTTGAGATAGCCGGTCTCACCGGGCTTGAGGATCCGGGGCGTGGCGAGGTGGATTTGAGAGGGGTGACTTGAGATTTGGGAGCGAACGAGACTAACGGCTTCTTTGTAGCGGCGGGGATCCTCGAAGTCGCAGTAGATCGTCTCCACGCCGCATTCTAGGGCGGCGGTGACTTGGTGGAGGCTGCGGCAGAGGACGGACAATCGGGGGGGGGCGATTTCCGCTGCCTGTCGGTCCGGCAGGAGATCGAGGTGGGTGGTGGTGATTTCCTCCACGGGCGGTTTGATGGCGGCGAGGTCGTCCAATTGCTTGACGAGTGCGCGGCGGAGCTGGTTGAGCGCGGAGACGGCGATGTGGCAGCTGCCTTCCAACTGATTGTCGAGCGAGGCGAGTTCGAAGGAGGAATCCCCGAGCCTGCCGAGCTGGGCGACCAGGGTCTCCGTGCCAAGCGGATGCTTGGTGGCCTCTTGCAGCGGCAGGCTGGAGGCGGTGGTGGCGGACAAGTGGCCGACGACGGCTGCGACGCTCAATGGCGTACCCGGCTTGCCGCTGACGGTGAGGTGGAGCGGGGATTTTTTCTCCGCAGGGCGGGAGTTCTGCCAAAAGCGGCGCAGCTCGGAGTCGAGCTTGGGGTCGGAGGTTTTGTAGAGGGTCTGGCCGGGCTTGATCCGGTCGAAGTTGATGCTGCTGTAGGTGAGATGGAAGATCAGGCGGTCGCCCTCGATGACCCAGATGCGGGCACCTTGTTCGAGGTCGCGATTCTCGCCGGCATCGAAGACGACGCCGTCGCCCGCGGCAAAGGGGACTCCGGTGAGCTTACCGAGTCTTACCCAGCCCGGACCGCAGTCGATGATTTCACCGAGGAGCGGGCCACGTTTTTTACCAAATTTCCCATGGGTGAGGTAGGGGTGGTTGGTGCCAGCAAACCAGCCGGTGCTGAGGCCGCGGGAGAAGGTCATTTCCAACTCGTAACGATCGTTGGCGGTGATCGGCGACGGAGCCTGGGCCATGGCCGCATCGAGGGCCTTCCGATAGACGCGGGTGACGGCGGAGACGTATTCCGGGGACTTGAGGCGGCCTTCGATTTTGAAAGATTTCACCCCGGCGCGGACCAGGTCCGGGATGATATCCACGGCGGCGAGGTCTTGAGGGCTGAGCAGGTAGCGGACCGGGCCGAGCTCGCGGGTCTCGCCATCGACGACGATTTCATAAGGCATCCGACAGGCTTGCGCGCACTCGCCGCGGTTGGCGCTGCGCTGGCCAAGTGACTCGCTGGTGAGGCATTGGCCGGAATAGGCGACACAGAGGGCGCCGTGGACGAAGACTTCAAGGGGAGTTTTCAGATGCAGGTGTTCCGCCTGGTGGGAGGAAAAGCGTTCGATTTCCTTGATCGAGAGTTCGCGGGCAAGCACGGCGCGCTCGAGGGGGAAGAGGGACTCCACAAAGGCGAGTCCCTCGGGCGAGGTGAGCGTCATCTGGGTGGATGCGTGGAGTTCCACGCGCGGGGCGACCTGCCGTGCGAGCTTGGCAAGCCCGAGGTCCTGGATGATCAGGGCGTCCACGCCGGCAGCGGCAATCGTGCGGAGTTGTTCCTCGGCGGACTTCATTTCCCGGGTGAAAATGAGGGTATTCATGGCCACAAATCCCTTCACGCCGTGGCGGTGGAGGTAGTCCATGAGCTCAGGGAGATCAGCCTCGATGAAGTTGTCAGCACGGAGACGCGCGTTGAACTTAGGGAGGCCGAAGTAGATGGCATCCGCCCCGGCGGCGACGGCGGCGCGGGCGCAATCCCAATTTCCCGCAGGAGAGAGGAGCTCGGGGGTGGTGTCGTAGGCGGATGCGTGCATGCCCGGAGTGAAGCATGGATCGCGCGGAGAGGACAGCGGAGAAAAAAATCAGTCGGCCAGATACCCGCTGAGCGCCTCACGAAGGGTGGTCCTGGCGCGAAACAGAAGACTCTTCACGGCCGACACCGAGAGACTCAAAACGTCGGCGATTTCCTCGTAGGAGAGCTGTTCGTAGCGGCGGAGGACCACGGCCATGCGCTGGGCTTCCGGCAAGGCTGCGATGGCGTCATCCACCGCTTTTTGGAGCTCAGTTTGGAGGAGTTGGGCGTCGGGCTGGCGGTCGGGACTCGCTTCGATGAGCTGGTTGGAATGCTCCTCTCGCTCGTCTGAGGAAACTTCTTTTTTCCGACTGCGGCGGCGGGTTTCGTTAAAGACGAGGTTGCGGGTGATCGTGAAGAGGTAGGTGGTGAACTTGGCATCCGGGCGGTAGCGTTTGGCATTCCGCCAGATTCTGAGGAACACCTGCTGGGCAATGTCCTCGGCCTCGGAAGAGTTCCCCAACATCTTGGCGACGGTGCCGATGACCGAGTTCCGGTGGCGCTCGACCAGTGCCCGGAAAGCGGTGTGATCCCCCGCGGCGACGCGCTCCATCAGCAAAAAATCCGCGTTGCCGCCATCCATGGGATTTGAAACGGGTTCCGCATCCATCGTTAGGAAATAGGGTTTGGCAGCGAGGTTCGCGCTGAGCATCGATCCATCAACCGAGCGAAAACAGAAAAGTTGCGGTCAGGAATCAGAGCTCTGCGGATTTCGCCCATTTTTCCACCTCCTCATCGAGAAAGACCTCCTCCAGGACCTCTCGTGCCCAGTCTTCCCGCTGTGCCAGATGCTGGAGCATCCGCCAAGCGACGACCTGGGTGGCAGCCTGCTCACTCCAAACGACTTCCGCCAGACACTGCCACTCGCGGCCCTTGAGGCGGGCCGGATGATCGAGCACTTCATGACAGGCCTCGCTGAGAAGCAGGGTGCGTTCGATGTCCGGATCTTCCGCCACCGGTGGCACTTCGTATGGGCGGAGCGGCACCCCGGAAGCGCCGGTAAGCTCGCATTTCGATTTCGCGCGCCGTGCAAGGTCCTTGCCGATCCCCTGCAAGGCGAGCAGACGTGCTTGATGCGTGTCATATCCTTTTCCCATGCGGGATGCTATTCCAGGAAACGGCAGTCGGGAAATGATGAAATGACGGATATTTCAAGTCTGCCGATCACCGATCCTGAGATCAAGGATTCGCCTCTTTGGTTTCATCCGCTCCCACCTTGGATGCGGGCGCGAGCCGCGTTTTCAACTGGTTGGCCCATTCCTCGGCCGACGGATGGGTCGAGTATTTTTGAAGGTGGGTGAACATGCGGAGGGCAGCGCCTTTTTCATCCCCATGGGCGAACAAATCCATCTCCATGTTCCATTGGAGTTTCGGTCGGGTTTTTGTTTCAAAATCTTCAATTTGCCGCGCATGATTTTCGTCCCTGGGTTCGGCGCGTTGGTCTTTGCCCTTGGCCGGACGGGCCGGAAAAAACTCCACTTTAAATCCTTCCTGAACGATTCTTTTGATCCAGGTCGAGCGCAGTTCCGCGAGACGCTCCGGGCTGCGCCACTGGGGGAGCAGGAGCTCATCATAAATGGTGTTCAACTCGGTCGGAGATAGCGGCCATTTTTCCACCTTCAATTGATCGATCTTATAGGCAGCGGCAAAAACCGACGAAGTCACGGCCTGCCCGAGCACACCCTCCTGACCTTGAATCTTTGCGGGTTCTCGGAAAATCGAATCCACGATATCCTGGGCTTCTGTCGCAAGCTCGTCGCGGTCGGCCTTGTCGGAAGAGGCGCGGATCGTGAGGATGAGCCAGCGGAGTTGATGCCTCAGCGCCTGCTTGAGATTGGGCTCAGACAACCGATCACCTTCGTTGCGCTTCCATTTCACGAAATCCAACCCGCTTTTATCCTGATCGACAAAATTCACCTTCTCGAGGCAGTCGAGATAGAGGTCAACCGCCGCTTGGTCACTTGCAATGGCACTCCGGTAAGCAGCCAGTGCGACCCCCATCTTGGCATCCGAGCCCGCTTCCGCCTCTGCCCGCATCCGCTCCAGACTCTCCAACAACGACTCGCGGTCCGCATCCGAAAGAGGAGCTCCGTGAAGCACTGGGAGAAAACCAAGGACATAAGCGAAAAGAATGGGCACTTTCATGGGCTGATTTGGTGACAGATTCGGCCCTGCGGACCAAGCTGGAATCACAAAATGTGATGGTGACGGGATCGATATCGCGTTTCCGCGCTTGGAAGTTTGGGATTCTACCGCATTCTTTTCCGCATCGCCCACTTTCTATGAAACCAGCTTTCAGACGTTTACTGACGCTCATCACCGTTTTTGTCACCGTATTCATCGCCGTCGCAGCACTCCGCACCTGGCGCGCAGGAGGCGACCTGCGCCACCTGATTCCCGGGTTTTCGAACCAACCGGGACAATTCCAACGCGAGGCATTCTCCTTACCCGAAAAAGCCCCGCTGGACTTGGGCGCGGTCGAACTGCTCTCGCGCCTCAATGACGAGTATGCCCGCCTCACCGAGGCGGTCGTCCCCTCCGTGGTCAGCATCGACACCGCTGGAGAACGCAGCGAGCTGTTCGCCGTCTGGGGTGGCACCCAAGTCCGCAACTATCCCACCCAGGGACAAGGGTCCGGCGTCATCGTCACCCATGAAGGCCACGTGATGACCAACCACCACGTCATCGCCGGCCAAAGCAAAATCCAGGTGACGCTTCACAACGGAAAATCCTACACGGCACGCCTCATCGGTGAGGACACCCTGCTCGACATCGCCGTCCTGAAAATCGACTCCGACGACTCCTTCACCCCTCTCAAGCTCGGCGATTCTTCCCAGGCCAAGGTCGGCCAGATCGTCCTCGCCGTCGGCAACCCCTTCGGCCTCGGTGAAACGGTGACGCAAGGAATCATCTCTGCCAAGGAACGCTCGCTCTCGGACAATCAACGGGACCTTTTCCAAACCGATGCCGCAATCAATCCCGGCAACTCCGGCGGGCCCTTGGTGAACTTGCGCGGTGAAATCATCGGCATCAACGTCGCCATCTTTTCTCCCGACAAACAGAATCCCGGATTCCAGGGCGTCGGCTTCTCGATTCCTTCAAACGACGTCAAGGACGCGCTCTTCCAAATCCTCGAACGAGGCCGGCCGATCCGTGGATTTCTGGGTGTCCAGATGCGCGACCTCGACCCCACCGTCCGGGCGGCGCTCGGCTACCAGGAGGAATTCGGCGCAGCCGTCATCGGCGTATCCCCGGGATCACCCGCACTGGCCGCAGGCCTCAAGCCATGGGATGTGGTCGAAGCCGTCAATGGCGAAAAAATCCGCACTTCCACCCAGCTCTTCTCGCTCGTCCAGCGCACCCGCATCGGCGAGACTCTGAAGCTCGAAGTCTGGCGCAAGGGCGAATCCCTCACCCTCAGCGCCGTCATCAGCGAAAACAACGCCCAAGAATCCCCCACCAAGTCTCCCGCAAGCTCCAACACCCAAGGCCGCACCTATGACCCCGAGCAAGTCCTGCAAGCGCTCGGTATCCAGGTTCGAGATCTTTCCGTGCAGGAAAGAATGCGGGGTTTCCGCGGCGTGGCCGTGACAGGAGTCATTGAAAATGCCCTCGCCGCCGAGCAGATCAAACCCGGCGACCTCATCGTCGCCGTCAACAACTCACGCATCAGCGGAGCCAATGAGTTCTTTCTCCATCTCGCAGCCTCGGCCGCCGTGCAGGATACCAGCCTCCATCTGATCCGCGAGGGACAGGTCCTGCGCATCCATCTCCCCGCAGTTCCCCGCCAGCAATAAACCACACTCTTTGAAATTTTTTCCTCCCCGCTTTCGTTTATCCACCGCCCATGCAACGCTCCAAGCTCCCGTATTTCTTCCTCGGCCTCGCAGCCGTCCTCGCGGTGTCCGCCTTGGTCATGCTTGCAACCCGCCATGGAGTTCCGGAACAGGCTCCCCCTGCGGATACCACTCCCGCCCCCGCACCGCCCAAGATCGGCAACCTCGCCGATCCCGCACCACCTGAAAATCCCGACACCGTGCTCGCGGATTTGGGCATCGGCGTGGCGCTCGTCGATCCCGCCGACTTGGTCACCCAAATCGCCAACGCGCTCGAAGCCGGTGACCTTGCCAAAATCGCTCGTCTGATCGGCAAGGACGCCATGGACCCTGAGGTCATCACACGCCTCAAGGAACTCGCCGCCACCCCACTCCGCCTGCGCCAGCCGAATGGCGTCCGCGAGGTCGGCGAACTCACGCTCAACGAACGCACCCGCTGGGCGCTCGAACTGGAAGGCCTGGAACCCGGACGGGACCGCATCTTCCTCGACCTCAAGAAATCCAACGGCAAGTGGATGGTCGAAAAAATCACCCTCCCCCCTGCCCAAGGCGAACCCATCCCCAAGGCGATCCTCGCGGACTCCTTGGGCATTGCCGACGCCTTCCTCCAAGCCGTGCTCAAGCAGGACTTCGAGTTCGCCCGCGCCTTCGTCGATCCCGCCACCGTCTCGGACGCCAAAATCGCCGGCCTCTGCATCTTGTTCGAAGAAGGCGAATACCGCCTCCGCAAAAACAAGCCGCTCCGCGCCATGTTCCAACGCGAAGACACCGTCGGCTACCTCGCCAACGTGGAAACATCCGACGCCACCCAAAGCGCCCAGTTCGCCATGACTCTCAAACAACCCCCTGCCCCATCGAACTGGATCGTCTCCGAAATCAACCTCAACCAACTGCTCGCCGACTACGCACGCCGCGTCGGCGGTGGAGACCTCTACTACACCCCCCTCGTCAAAAACCCCGGCGGCGGTGACACGCTCGCCCTTTACTTCGAGTTCGACGAGGACGACATGAACCCTCGCACCCGGCGTCAGCTGGAAATTGTAACCCTCATCCTCCGCTCGGATCCCGACAAAAAAATCACCCTCAGCGGCCACACCGACGCCCTCGGAACCAAGGACTACAACAACAGCCTCTCCGCACGCCGCGCCGGCGTGGTGCGCGACTACCTCATCAAGGCCGGAGTCGCAGCAGGCCAGATCGTCACGGTCGGAAAAGGCGATAGCCAACCCCGCCGCCCGAACGTGACGGAAACCGGCAGCGACAATCCGGACGGCCGCCGCGCCAACCGCAGAACGGAAATCTACCTGGATTTCTAAACACTACACCAAGGCCTCAAGCCTCTCCCGCAGCACCCGCAGGATCTCCGCGGCAGTCGCCCCGTCCCCGTGCACACAGAGGGTTTTCACCTTGCCCTCCGCCACCAACATTAGCGCCTGCGCCACCGCCTCCTCCACGTCGGTGATCACCGCGCCAGGCTCGGCACGCGGCATCAGGAACCCATTTTCAAGATAACGCCTATCCGCAAAGCCCTCCGCGCACAAAGTCACCCCCGCCGCATGAGCCGCTGCCGCCAGCGCGCCCGAGGGCGGCCCATACAGGATCAAGTCCGGGGAGACCTCCAGGACTCCCCGCACCACCGCATCCGCCAGTTGCCGATCATGATCCGCCTGGTTGTAAAGCGCACCATGCACCTTGACATGCCGCACGGTAGCCCCCATGCGCCCGGCCACCCCCATCAGCCGTTCGGTCTGCCGCCGCACCAGCGAAGTCACCTCCTCGAGCGGCAGCACCAGCGCCTGTCTCTTATACACATCTGACGCTGCCGACGATCTACTCTGTGT
>CALMKO010000343.1 GCA_937867415.1 uncultured Verrucomicrobiota bacterium
ATGGCTCCGGCGGTTGGGATCGAACCAACGACCTAGTGATTAACAGTCACCCGCTCTGCCGCTGAGCTACGCCGGATTTGCTTCCTTGCGGACGCGGGCGGACCATGGGATTCACACGGCTCTTGTGGCAAGGGAAAAATACTCCGAACCCATAAAATAATCAGCCTTTGGTTCGCTAGGATCACCTGCATGAATGGAATCTCGATCTTGCCGGCCTCAAAAAACAACCTTCGGCGAACGACCCATCGTGGAAATCGAGAACAGCGACACTTTCACACAAGCACGTTTTCAGGTGATTCAACAGGCTTCACCCACCAAGAATTCAAACACAAAAAATCCCGAGGCTTTTCAGCGTCGGGATTTTTTCACTACCCACGGAAAGTGCTCGAAAGAGGACTCGAACCTCCACAGGTTTCCCTACTAGATCCTTAGTCTAGCGCGTCTACCAATTCCGCCATCCGAGCATCCGTTTGGGGTGGGCGCACTTGGTAAGACCCGCCTCGGGATTTGGCAAGATAATCTTCGAGAAAATTTATCTTCGTGCACTCAATCTGCTTAAAGCTTGCCCGAGACGCTTCAATCGGGAGCATTTCCTTGACCCGTTTTTATGGAATCCATCACTGCCCAATCCGTCGTCAAATCCTTTGGAGACACCCTCGCCCTTGATGGAATCTCAGTCCAGATCGAGCCAGGAGAGCTGTTTTTCCTGCTTGGTGCCTCCGGTTGCGGCAAGACCACCCTACTGCGCTGCATCGCCGGCCTGGAAACTCCGACTCGTGGCGCGATTCTCTTCGGCGAGCGGGACGTCACTTCCATGCCTCCCCACAAACGCGAGGCAGCCATGGTCTTTCAAAGTTACGCGCTCTGGCCACACCTGACCGTGGGCCAAAACATCGCCTTCGGACTGGAAGAACGGAAAATCCCCAAAGCGGAAATCAAGCGCCGGGTCGAAGAGGCGCTGGAAATGGTGCAGCTTCCCGGCTACGGCCCCCGCTCGATCGATCAAATGTCCGGCGGCCAACAACAACGGGTCTCCCTCGCCCGCGCACTGGTCGTGAAACCCAAGTGCCTCTTGTTAGACGAACCTCTTTCCAATCTCGACGCCCAACTGCGCGTCGAAATGCGACGGGAAATACGCCGCATCGTAAAGGAAAACGGACTGACCGGCATCTACGTAACCCACGACCAGGAAGAAGCACTGGCCATGGCCGACCGCATGGCCGTGCTCACCCGGGGAAAAATCGGCCAAATCGGCACGCCGGAGGAGATCTACCGCAAGCCCCTGAGCGCCTACGTCGCCAACTTCATCGGTGAGACGAACTTGATTTCCGGCGAGGCGATCGAGACCCACGACGGCTTCACCCTCACAAAAACCGCCGCCGGGATGCTTGTCGGCTGCGTCAGCGATCCTCACTGGACCCCCCAACCCGGCGAGGACGTCCGGCTGTCGATCCGCCCCGAGGCATGGCGGCTCGACCACCGCGAGGGCGACAACTCCATCGCGGGAAACATCGTCGAGCGAAGCTACCTCGGCCAACGCATCCAGTATTGGTTCCGGACCGACGCCGGACGCCAACAAATCGTCGAAATGAACCCCCACCACCTCCACGAACCGGGTGAGGAATCCCGCCAACTCCATGTCCGGCATGACGACGTGGTCGTCTTAAAACCATGACTCCCCCACCCGTCTTATGAAAGCCCGAGCATGGATCATCTTCGGTCTCCTGGCGCTGATCATCGCCTTGCCCATGGCACTGCGCCGGCAAACCGCGACCAGCGCATCGCGCAAGGCGGATGACCGCTTGGTGATCCTCAGCCCGCACAATGAGTCGATCCGGCAGGAGTTCGGCGAGGCCTTCGCCACCCATTGGAAAAAAACCACAGGCCGCTCGATCTACATCGATTGGCGGACACCCGGCGGCACCTCGGAAATCCGAATGGTGTTAGATGCTGGATTCAAGGCTGCGGAGGAGACCGGCCGCGAAGGAATCGGCGTGGATTTATTCTTTGGCGGCGGCGAACCGGATTTCGCAAGTCAGGCGAAAAAGGGACGCCTCGTTCCGCTCCGGGTCTTCGAGACCGAGCCCCAGCTATTCGGCGAGCAAGGAGCGGTTTCTGAGACCTTCACGGGCGAAAGATACTACCCACCCGATCATGTCTGGGTGGGAACCTGCATGTCTCAATTCGGCATCTGTTACAATCCGGACGTCCTCAAACGCCTGGCGATCCCCCACCCCACCCGCTGGGCGGATCTCGGTGATCCCCGCTACGCCGGCACACTTGCGCTCGCGGATCCCACCAAGAGCGGCTCGGTGGCCCGGGCCTTCGAGCTACTGGTGCAAAGTGAAATGCAGCACGCCCTGACCGCATCCGGAGCCGTCCGTGCGGAAGCCATGGAAAATGGCTGGACCGCCGGGCTCCAGCTCGTCCAGCGCTTGGCGGCGAACTCACGCTACTTCACTGACAGCGCTTCCAAGATCCCTCTGGATGTCGGCCAGGGAAATGCCTCCGCCGGCATGTGCATCGACTTCTACGGGCGATCGTTCGCCGAGACCCTGGTTTCAAAGTCCGGTCAACCCCGGTTGGTATGGATCGCGCCGGTTGGCGGCACCACCTTGAGCGGCGATCCCATCGCTGTCCTCAAGGGTGCGGATAGCCCGCAGGTGGCCCAGAGTTTTGTGGAATTCTGCCTCAGTCGCGAGGCCCAGAACCTCTGGTTCGGCAAACCGGGAAGCCCTCAGGGGCCGAAATACCGCGCCCTTCACCGAACACCGATCCGACGCGATCTCTACACCCCGGAAAACCTGGCGAACTCCACCATGCCTGAAGCCAGACCCTACGAAGACCCGGCGAATTTCACTTACCAAAGAGACCTGACCGGTGCCTCATTCAACACCCTGCGTCAACTCGTGAAAATCATGTGCATCGACTCCCACGAGGAAATGAAGTCTGCCTGGCTTGCCCTGCGGGACGCGGGAATGCCCGCCGATGCGCTTGCGGTGTTTGCCGACATGTCCCTCGTGAGTTATGCCAAAGCCGGCAAGGGCGACCCTATCCTCGACGGTCCAGACGCTCTCAAGGCCGCCGACCGCGCCTCGCAAATCGGCAAATGGTTCCGCGATAACTACCGCCAAGCCGAAGCCATGGCCCGCGCCAAATCCACCACCACCACCCGATGAAACGCAGGAACGCCATCATCATCACCATCGTGATCAGCCTGCTGTTCGCCGTGTTTTTCATCTACCCCGCCGGGATGGTGGTCAAGCAGGCCTTCGAGGGCACCCGCGCTGACGGTTCGCACTATTTCACGCTGGAGTTCTTCAGCTCCGTATTTGGAAACGCCATCTACCGCGAGGGGCTCTGGAATGCCTTCGTACTCGGCATCACCAGCACCTTGGTGACACTTGCCATCGCCTTCCCCTTGGCACTCGTCGGCCATCGGTATGACTTTTTCGGCAAGCCCTTGTTAGGAGTCCTGGTGCTGGCCCCCATGATCCTGCCGCCCTTCGTGGGCGCGGTGGGGGTGAAGCAGATGCTCGGAGTCAACGGCTCCTTGAACGCGCTGCTCATCGATCTCGGAATGATGGATGCCGCCCTGCCATACGACTGGCTCGCCAACGGTCGATTTCTCGGCATCGTCCTCATGAACGCCCTCCATCTCTATCCGATTCTCTACATGAACATCGCCGCCGCGCTGGCAAACCTGGACCCCGCCATGGAGCAGGCGGCGGAAAACCTGGGCTGCCCGCCGTGGAAGCGCTTCTTCCGCATCACCCTGCCCCTCGCCATGCCCGGCGTGTTTGCCGGAGCATCCATCGTCTTCATCTGGGCCTTTACGGAACTGGGTGTGCCGCTGGTCTTCGACTTCGCACGGGTGGCTCCGGTGCAGATCTTCGACGGACTCAAGGGCTTGGATAAAAACCCGATTCCCTACGCCCTCACCGCCATCCTGCTCATCGTCGCGGCCTCGGTTTTCGCGCTTTCCAAATTCGTCATGGGCCGTTCACCGCTCGGAACCGCACCTCGCCCCAAGGGCCGCTCGACCTCGATCAAGGTTGGTCCTTGGAAATCCGCCGCCTGCTGCTTGTTCTTCCTCGCGGTTTTCATCATCGCCTCCATCCCCCACCTCGGTGTGTTGTTGTTATCTCTCGCTGAAAGCTGGTATGGCACGATGATCCCGCAGGAATTCACCACGCGCCACTATATCGGGGCTCTTGGAAATGGCCTAGTCGTGCCTTCCATCCAAAACAGCCTGCTGTATGCCGGTTGTGCCACCCTGCTCGCGCTGGTCATCGGCCTGTCCGTCGCCTGGGTCGTGGTACGCTCGGACCTGAAGTCGAAAAACCTCCTGGATGCCGTGGTCATGCTGCCGCTCGCCGTTCCCGGTCTGGTGATGGCCTTCGGCTACCTCGCGCTATCTCAAGAAGGCAAGGCTTTTCATTTCCTCGTCGGTGCCGGAGGAAGCCCGTTCCTCCTCATCGTGGTGGCCTATGCATTCCGCCGCCTGCCCTACATCGTTAGATCTGCGGTGGCAGGACTCCAACAAAGTAACCCGGCCTTGGAAGAGGCCGCGAAGTCCCTCGGAGCATCACCCCTCAGGACACTCCAGCGGGTTGCCATCCCACTCATCGGCGCCAATCTGGCAGCTGGCTCGATCCTCGCCTTCGCCTTCGCCATGCTAGAAGTGAGTGACAGCCTGATCCTTGCGCAGCAAGCCCAGCACTACCCCATCACCAAGGCCATCTACACCCTGCTCAGCACGCTTGGAAATGGCACCGAACTGGCGGCCGCACTTGGTGTCTGGGCGATGGTATTCCTATCCGTCGCCATCATGGGCGCAGCGGTGCTCGGCGGCAAACGCGGTGGTATGTTCAAGGTCTGACCGCCCCTCTGTGATGGAGCGCATGGAGAGACGCCAAACCGGAGCTCACGCGCTTTTGCATCAGTCGAACACGCACCCGGGCGAATTGGAGCCCACTCCTCCCGGTGGCTTGGTGATCCAGGCCGGAGCCAAACGCTTCTTCGCTCCACCAAGACTTCATCCAGCACCGGCGCGCGGTCCACCGTCGCATAAACATGCGACACCAACCACCCCCTTCCAGCGCAAGAACCAGCGACCACGGGTCGTAACCTCATCACGAAAATCATGCCTCACCCATACACCTCCCTGACCTCTGCCCTCGTCCTCGCCTCGATGCCCGCGATGGCCGCACCGGAAGCCTCCATGACCTATTGGTTCAAGCGCCCTGCGAACAGCTTCCTGGAATCCTGCCCCATCGGCAATGGCCGTCTCGGAGCCATGGACTTCGGCGGCACCGAAGAATACCGCGTCGTGCTCAACGAATCCTCCGTCTGGTCCGGCGGCTATTACGAAGGAAATCGCCCGGATGCCTTTCAAAACCTCGCCAAGGGCCGCGAGTTGTATTTCTCCGGCAACGTGCCCGCAGCCCAGGATTGGTTCGCACGGAAATTCCAATACCCGGACGGCGTGGGTGGGTGGTGGAATGAAAACCAGTTCGGCTGCTATCAGATCCTATCAGATTTGTATCTTCGTTTTCCAGTCAAGGGCGGTCGCACGTCAGTCACCTCACCCAGCGGCCACGCCCTGGGTGACCGCGGCGGCAGCAAGGCATCCGTGATGATGATGGGTGGCATCGGAGGCCCCACAAATGCGGAGGAACAGGAGGACGACCATACGATCCACTGCGCTACCGATGGCAACCCGCGCACGAAATGGTGCGTGCTTCGCGAAAACAAAGACGTCGTCTGGCAGGTGCAATTACCCAAGCCCGAGGAGCTGCGCGGCTACTCGCTCACCAGCGCCGACGACGTGCCCAACCGCGACCCGGAAAACTGGAAACTCGAAGGATCCATGGATGGTGCATCCTGGTCGCTCGTCGATCAACGGGTGCTGACCGCTCCCTTCGAACAACGCCACATGACCAAAAAGTTCACGGTGTCCACACCCGGAACCTATTCATACTATCGTTTCACCTTCGTCACCACCCGCGACAATTCATTCCAACTTGGCGACCTCTCGCTCGAAGGTGTGGACATCATCACCCGCCCGCCGATTCCTGCCGACTACCGCCGCGAACTCGATGTGATGACCGGACTTGTAACGACGCGTTACAGCCAGGATGGCGTAACATTCACCCGCAAGATGGTGGCCTCGAAAAAGGACGAAGTCATCCTGCTCCACCTCAGCGCAGACAAGCCCGGAGCACTCAGTTTCACCGCATCGCTCTCGCGCAACCGCGACCCCAAAGTCCGCATTGAAAACGGCGTGCAGATCCTCGAAGCCCAACTCGCCTTCGACAAACCCGGCGGCGGCGGCATAGGCACCAAGATCGCCGCCGTGCTCGCCGCCCACGCAAAGGGCGGCAGGGTCAGCTCCGGTCCCGAAGGTTTTCGTTTCGAAAATGTCGACTCGGTCACGCTCTATGCCTCCGGTGCGAGCAATTTACTCGGCGGCGACGCTTTGCAAAAAGCCACCTCACCGCTCGCCGCCGCCATGCAGCGCGGACCACAACCGATCATTGCCGATTCCACCGCCGACCACGCATCTTACATGAATCGCGTGGACTTGAACCTGCCCGCCGTTCCGAATGCCCACCTCTCCACACCCGAGCGCGTCGCCCGTAACGAACAACAGCCGGACCCATCGCTGGCCGCGCTTTATTTCCAATTCGGCCGCCATCTGCTCGTCTCCGGATCGCGCCCGGACTCGCCATGGCCGAACAACCTGCAAGGCATCTGGGCCGAGGAATACTCCACTCCGTGGCGCGGCGATTTCCACACCAACATCAATCTCCAGATGAACTATTGGCCCGCAGAGGTGACCAACCTCGCCGATTGCCACCTGCCCATCATGGAGTTCCTCGAAGGCATGGCCCGCGAAGGCGAACGCACCGCGGATATCTATTACAACGCTCCCGGTTGGCTCGCCTTCCACATGCAGAACCCATGGTATGAAACCGCCTGCGCCAGCATCGGCGTGGCCGCTTCACCGGTCAGCGGCGCATGGCTTGTCCAACACGTTTGGACGCAATATCAATTCACCGGAGATAAGGAATTCCTCCGCCGCTACTATCATCTCCTGCGTGGTGCCGCGATCGCCTGCCAGGCCATCCTGATCGAGGAACCCACTTCCAATCAACTCGTCACCCTGCCGTCCAGCTCGCCGGAAAACGCCTATTGGCACGAAATGCCCGATGGCAAAAAAGTCCACGCCTGGCTCTGCGCTGGATCCACCTACGACATGCAAATCATCCGCGGCCTGTTCCTCGCCACCGAGCGCGCCGCCCAAGCCCTCGGCATCGATGCAGAACTCACCAAGGAACTCGCCGCCACCCGCGCCCGCCTCGTGCCCACCAAACTCGGCGCTGACGGACGCATTCTCGAATGGGAAAATGAAGTCGGCGAACCGGAAATCCACCACCGCCACGTCTCCCACCTCTGGGGCCTCTATCCGGGCGATGAAATCAGCGTGAACACGCCGGAACTCTTCGCCGGGGCACGCAAATCCCTCGAAACCCGGGGCGATGCATCGACCGGTTGGTCGATGGGCTGGAAAGCCTGCTTCTGGGCGAGACTGCTCGATGGCGACCGCGCCGACCGCCTTGTCTCGATGCTCATCGGTCGCGGTGCTGGAAATCTCTTCTGCCTCCACCCGCCGTTCCAGATCGACGGCAACTTCGGCGGCACCGCCGCGATCGCGGAAATGCTCGTGCAAAGCCACGTCGCCGCCGACACCTCGGCCGTGCCCGGGCTTTCCCCCTTCGAAATCCACCTCCTTCCCGCCCTGCCTAAGGCATGGAAGGACGGCAGCGTCAAAGGCCTGCGCGCCCGCGGCAATGTCTTCATCGATCTGGAATGGAAGGACGGCATGGTCACCGCTTACCGCCTCAGCTCACCCACCCCCCGCCCGGTGAAAGTCAAGATAAACGGCAAGCTGGAAACCGTGAAACCCGAACAGAGCTGATCACACAGGCACCGAGTTTCATCCGGGAATCCGCAGCCACGCGGGTTCTTACGCGCCCTAAACACAGAATGATCGAGCGCACGTTT
>CALMKO010000344.1 GCA_937867415.1 uncultured Verrucomicrobiota bacterium
GCTAGCAAGTAAGTATGACTGATTTTTCATGCGGTTGTTTGGTTTTGATAGGAGGAAATCTAAATTTTTTCAGTGGTCCTGGGAACATGTGAGTTTGGGTTCCCAACCGGCTCGGTATTCCCGTTTCATGAGTGGCTTCACTTCGGGCAGGCCGCGGGCTTCCATGGCTGCCATGTTCCAGTCGAGTTTCTTGCCAAGGCGGACGGCCAGGTTGCCGACGAGTACCATCTCGGTGAGTGGGCCGGCATGATCTACGAAATTGGAGATCGGTTTCGGTCCTTCGCCCCGGATGGCACGGCAGAGTTCCTGGGTCGGGCCACCGATGACTCGCGGATAGACTTTCTCGACCTTGTCAGGTTTGGTCTTCACGCCGTCGCGGTAGAGCACGGGGACAGTGCTGCCATAGGCGTCCTCGAGGTAGAGAACTCCCGTCGTACCCACGAAAACCTGAGCGAATGGTTCGTAGAGTTTGAGATCCGCAGGAATACCTGGTGGGCGGAGGAACTCCTTGTCGGTGTTTGGATCCTCCACGCCGTCCTGCCAGATGATTTTGACTGGAGCGCGTTTCCCTTTTGCGGGAAACTCATAAACGATCGTGGAGCGCTTGGGCGCGGTGACGTCGTCGAATTCCGAGACCTTGCTTGCCTCCACCACGAAGTCGCCGCGTAGATCGAGTGCCCAGAAGGCGGAGTTCAAGCTGTGGCAGCCGATGTCGCCGAGAGCGCCGCAACCATAGTCCCAGAAAGCGCGCCATGCGAATGGATGGATGTCCGGGCTGTAAGGGCGATCGGTGGCGACGGTGCCTTGCCAGACGTCCCAGTTGAGGTCAGGAGGCACAGGCATTTTTGGCGAAAAACGGAGCCCCTTGCCCTGGGGCCAAATCGGACGGTTGGTCCAGTAGTAAACTTCCTTCACGTCGCCGATCATCCCGGCTTCGATCCACTCGCGAAGGATGCGCGTGCCCTGCATGGTGGCTCCCTGGTTGCCCATTACCGTGAGAACACCTTTTTCCTTGGCATATTCGGCCAGGGCGCGAGTTTCCCAAAGGTTGTTGCAAAGAGGCTTCTGCACCATTACGGGCTTGCCATGGCGGATGGCTTCCACGGCGATCGGGAAATGCATGTGATCCGGCGTGGAAACGGTGACCACATCAATCTGGTCTGCCACAGTGGCGAACATTTCGCGGTAGTCGGAGAAAAATCTGGCCTCGGGAAAGCTTTGGATGGCCTCTCGCGCTAGGCTTTTGTCCACGTCGCAGAGGAAGGCGATGCGATTGCCGCTGGCGATCTCGGAAATATCACCAAATCCTTTGTTCCCGCAGCCAACGGCCGCCACGTTCAGTTGATTCTGTGATTTTCCCTGACCCCGTAGGATATTGGGAGCCAACGCGGTGCCGGCAAGCGCGGCGGCGGACTTGATGAAACTGCGACGGGTGGGATTTTGTATGGAGAATCGATTGGACTGAGCGGAAAGGATCTTATCGTTCATAGGTGTTCATTGGCTAGGCCTTGGTGCGTTGTGCTGACTGAAATGGGCTGGCTCGCGAGATCTTCCGAAAATCCCCAACAACAGGACGTGGGTCAGAACCCGTAGAGCGGCACATTCAGCAATCTTTCCGGATTTCCCGGAAAACGTAACGCTCTGTCAAAAAAAGTCCGTTTCCATTGAAATTCGTACTGCCCGAAGCCCCGAACTGGCTCGGTCCCGAGAAAAACGCTGGCGTCCACCGTAACACGAAGACGATTGCCCCTGGGTAGAATCCGCTTCCAGAATGCACCTCGACCGATTTCATCGTCAGAAACGGCATACTCTCTCGCGGAAGCCGAACAGCATGCCGGACGCCGTCGCCAAGGTTCGCCAACTCCCAGACCCGCAATGAATGGAACGCGAAGTCGCCGTGGTGAAGCGATGCCCCGTCCATTACAAGCAGCCCAATGGAGACTGGCTTCCGGTGATTGACATGAGAAAAACACCCCCAGAGATTCAACAAGAGCCTCGAACCAATGGATTTTTTCAATTTCGGCCCCATAGACGAAGCGTGTCTCGACGAGGTTGCAAACACCAGCCATGCCCAACTTTTCAATGTTGAAAAATCCCCTGCACGTTACGTTTGCGAGAAACTGCGGAAAGAAGAGCGAACAAGCGGCGTTGTCGGAACGATTCCGCTGCAAGCGGGTCTCCCTGAGGCCCTCCCAACTCTTTTCAGCCGGAACAAAACATACACCTCATGGACCATGAAACCCAGTTCCCCATTCCCGCCTCCTGTCCGGTCATATGCCATACCAACGGCCATCATCCCGGAAGCAAATTCCTAGCAGTTGTTGGCTGGCTCAGTGAGGGCGGGGCCTTTCGACCCAAATTTTGACACTTATCCTGAAGAGATGAAGAAAATCCGCGTCCGAATTTTCGTCCCGACGTTTCTATTCCTCCTCGGGGCGGGTTCCCTGACAGCTCGCACGTTTACTGATTTGAAAGGCCGCCGCCTGGAGGCCGAATTGATCGGGGTCTCCAATGATGCGGCGAAAGTCCGGCGGCCCGATGGTGTCGAATTCACGCTGCCGTTGGCGACCCTTTCCGAAGCGGACTGCGAGTTTGTTCGAAAATGGGATGAAGAGCGCCGCGCCAGACTGGCCGAAAAGGCACCGAAACCGGGCGAGACCCTCACGTTCGATTTTCCCGATTTGCCCAAGGATTTCCGGGGGCAACCCGCCGCCTGCAAAGTCCAGATACCCGCCGGATACGATCCAGCGAAACCCGTGGGGCTGATGATTTTCCTCCCCGGTGGCGAAGGTGGGAGCGGGCCTGGCGGGGCCAGCAGGCTGACTAAGGAAGATTTTGTCTGTGCCGGTCTTCCCTACCCCGAAGATGGAAGGAATCCGGCCCAAAACAACATGGTGGGAGACTTCGACAAAGTGTGGAAATACTGGCAGCCCATGCTCGCCAAGCTGAGTGAGACCGTGCCAAACTTGGATCCTAGGCTTCGAGTCATCGGCGGCTTCAGCAACGGCGGCCATGCCATCGACGGCGTGCTCGGCGAGGCGAATTTCGCCAAATTCTTTACCGCATTTTTTCTCATTGAGGGTGGTGGTGCGCTCCCCAGCCGATATAGTGAGGCGCGGGGCAAACATTGTTATGTCGCCTGGGGCGAGAAATCGTCAGCCGCCCTCAATTCCGAGGAGGTGGTCCGCCGTGCCAAGCGAGCCGGAATGATCGTCGTCCAATCGCCGATGGCGGACACCGGCCATGCCTTTCCTGAATCGGAACGGCAAAAGGTGATCGATTGGCTCTACAAGACCGTGATTCCTGCGGCGACCGGGAAGTGAGCATTCCGATGCAACAGACGAAATGGGGTCAGATTACACGGATCAACATCAATTTGAACTGGAGAGCTATGGTATCATCCGCGTTTCCCTTGCAAGTCACAACTTCCGGAGTAAAACGACCGAGGATCGGCGGCCATTTTAATGTTGGAGGATGATCAAGCAGTGGGGAGCGATGCTCGGTTCCATAGGCAATGAAATGAAACACGAAACCGCAGAGGGGGAGTGATCTTCGCCAATTGCAAGCCGCCCTATGACCCTATCGAAACATTCGCCACGTCTAGATCCAACATCACACCCGGTCTTCCTAAAAAAGTTCAAAGCCGCGTTACGTTCTGGCGTCGCTGGGGAAATCAATTAGAGGACCGTTATTGGACATACCCGATATGCCCGCGCCGGAGATCCCCAGCACCCTCGATCAGATCTAAAAACCTACCTAGAACCAATGCAGATAAAACCCTGCGATTACCTTCCACACCGCACTCAAGCCGTTGCCCAGCTTGTCATTTGCATCGCGGCACCCGCACTTTCGCCAGGTGTCACCCGGCGTGGCGCCGGGTCGAACTGCAACTGGAACCCCGCCGCCATCATCCCATCCAGTAAGGGCGCCGCATGCAAGCTCTACGGCCGACTGGAAGCGATTGAATACCCCCCCGCCGCTCGGGAAACAAACAAGCTCCCTCCCGGGCTGAACAGGGCAGTCGATCATCCCGAATATCTTCTCGTCAGAATGAGAGGTGTTCATCCATCTCCATCAATTTTTCCCCTGTAGGGGCAATCCGGGATGGGGTCCATTAATGCGTTTCTCGGCTCCCGTCCAACCTCTTCCCGATGGTGAATCGATCAGATATCCGAAACTAGATACAAGAATCCACTAGAGGGTGAAATACTCACGCGAACCGTCGTTATATAATTCCTCAGGGAGAATAGTGACGGGTGAAATGATGCCTGCATGAGCTACACTCTAATCTGCCTTGCCAAAAACAAAGAAATCATCGTGAAAACCATCATCACCCGGACCCTTACGGGAGCGCTCCTGCTCATCTCTGCCACGGGTGCCCACGCGGCATCAACGTTGGAAAACGAACTCTACCGGATCTCGCTCACGCTGCCACCCGGAGCGGCACCTTCCATCACGGTGCTGCACAAATTCAGCGACATCACCCGCACACTCGCACCCACCTTGCGGGTCGTGTATTCACCTTCTGATCCGCTGTTGGTCGCCAGTTCGCTGGACGGATTTCCTGGAATTGTTGGATGGAGAAATGGCGGCAAGGCACCTAGCAACAACATCTATCGTTGCGAAGGCGTTAGCGTCTCCGCAACGGGTGGCTCCCGGATGGATGACCGGCTTCTTTTCAGTCTTCCTCCAAATCCCTACGGCGAGGCCTCGCTCGAGGTGCATCTCCCGGCTGGCAGCGAGGCACCATCCATCACCATGGGAATCAAGTCCACCCAGGACGGATGGTTTTCGCTTGGATTCACGGGTCTGGATCCTGTGAGCCCGGACAAGCTGGACTTCCTCTATCAACCACTCACTTGGTCGTGGAAGCGGTTTCCTTCGGCACCATGTCTTACCGAAGAAGCCTACGCCACCACAGCAGCCGCGTTCATCAATACGGCGGGCTTCACCGAGGGCATCGCCCCTGCGCCGGAAATGATCCCCTACCGCTACGCCTTTAGCACTCACTGGAACAAGGCGGGCGACCCCAACGACTCGATGTGGAAGAGTTTCCCGAAAGACGGCCCCAAGGGCAACAGCCTGTTCGCGCTTTCGATTCGAAACAACGAGGGCCTCGCCCAACCGGCGCTATTTGCCCCTATCTTCGGTGGAGCGAATTCATACATCAAGAAGGGCGCTGGCTATCGTTTCACCTGCAAATACCTGCTCGCCCCAGGTGACTGGGTGGCCGGCAGCGAGTTCCTGCTCAGAAACATTTTCAAATACAGGAACGAGCGCCAGAACGCCGCCTGCAGCTTGAACGACACCTTCGACAACATGCTCGCATTCGCGATGAACGACACCTACAGCGGATGGAAGCCAGACCTGAAAGCCAGCGACTATCGATTCGACGTTCCAGGCGCAGTGAAGAATGTCTCCGCACTGCACCCGCTCAGTCTCGCCCTGGTCACCGGAAACCCGGAGATCTATCGGCTCAGGGCGCTGCCCATGATCGAGTATGTCATGAGTCGCGAGCGATTCCTTTTTTCCAACGATACCACCCCGAACCAGGCCCAGGGCCCCTCGCACCGCCTCACCGGTCCATGCGTGGACATCGGCGAACTCGCCGGCCTCCACCTCATGACCCGCGGCCGCACCAGCGCCTTTGCTGAGGAAACCAAACGTCTCTTCGGCAAGACCCGCAAACTCAACCTCGAAGTCGAAACCGGCGGCGGAAGCTGGCAGGACTATTTGGCCCGCTACCAGATTCACAAGGACCCCGAGGATCTAGAAAAAGCCAAGGCCGGTGCCGACCACTATCTCCATCAAGTGTTCGACAGCTACTCGACGCGCTTCAAGGACTTTCCCGCCCATGAGTTCACCACCGACTTCACGATCAAAATCTACGACCTCAAGCAGATGCATGAGGCTAGCGGGGAAAAACGCTATCTCGATGCTGCGCTTGTCGGAGCGCGGCACATCGTCCTCTGGTCGCGGAGTCATCCCGCCGCACCGGATTTGAACATCACCGTGAACCCGGGTGGCAGGAAGGAAGGAGTTTTCCCCGGTCGCCGTTTCAACAGCGTCAAGGGGCTGGACACTTTCGTCAACATGGACGTCACGAGCTGGCTACCCGAAAAACAGGTGCCCGCATGGCATACCTCGCTGGTGGGCACCGTGCCGGAAGCCCAGAATACTTATATGTTCGGCCCGGTGATGCTCACCCACCACGCCGCATGGATGCTGCGCCTCGCCAAGGAGTCGGGTGATAACCTGCTGCGCGACACCGCTTACAATGCCATTCTCGGCCGCTATGAGAACTTTCCGGGATATTACTTCACCTCGCTGAATACTGATGTCTATCAGCTCGCGGACTATCCGATGCGACCTTTCCTCGATGTGAAATACAACGCGCTGTTCTACAATCACGTCTGGCCGCACCTCGCGCTGCTCATGGACTTTCTCGTTTCCGACTTCTACTATCGATCCGGTGGCGGCATCGACTTCCCATCGACCTACGCGCCTGGATACGCCTTCCTTGCCAGCAAAACTTACGGCCACCAGCCCGGAAAATTCATGGGGCACGAAAACCTGCGCCTCTGGATGCCCTCGCGAGCCCTGCGGACCAGCAGCGTGGCGCTCAACCACCTCTTTGGTATTGGCGAAGACGCGCTGTTTCTCGCACTCGCCAATACCAGCCCGGCTCCCGTGCGGCAAACCCTCCGCATGAATCCATCCGTCGTCCCATGGAGCGCCGGGAAAACCTATCAGGTCAGAATCCTCGATGACACAGGTGCCGTCCAGAGAACCACCACCTGCACCGATGGCGAACTGGACATCTCCGTCCCCGCCAACGGCCTGGTGGCTTTGAAGATTGAGGGACTCGATCCGCAGGCTTTGCTTCTCGATCGCTATGTCGCACCCACCGGCACAACACCGCCCGGCAAGCGATTCATCCGTCAAACCGGCACCGATCCGCAAGCCGGCACCACTACGGCGATGATCTTGCAGACCTTCCCGCAATTCGCTGACTTCTATTTGTTTTCGGACCGCACGCCCGACGATTGGAAATCCGCGCAGCTGGAATATCGGATTGGCACCGGCGCATGGCAGACCATCACGGACCCGGTCTATCCGTTCGAGTTCGAGGCCCATCTCCGGGAGCCTCACGCACCGATCGAATACAAACTCACCGCCCTAACCAAGGAGGCGAAGGAGATAACCGTTACCACGGGCAAGCTGAATACACCCTGAGACCTTGATCTCCTAACCTTCATTCCAACATGCACAAGCAACTTCATTCGATGAAGAAAACCTTCTTCCAATCTATCGTCTACGCATGCCTTCTTCTGCCTACCCTCAGCAAAATTCACGCGGAGGAAAAGATTGTTAACAAGGAAATGCGGAGACCCAACGTGCTGCTCGTCATTGCGGATGACTGGGGCTGGGGCCACGCGGGCGTCTATGTGGATCGCGGCGTCCGCACGCCGAATTTTGATCGAATCGCGCGGGAGGGAGCTTTGTTCAATCGGGCATACAGCGCGGCACCAACCTGTACAGCATCACGCGCCAGTCTTCTCACCGGACAGATGTTCTATCGCCTGGAAGAAGCGGCGCACCTCCATGGGCCACTGGACAAGAAGTTCGCAGTCTATCCAGACCTATTGGAAAGCGCCGGTTATGCCATCGGTTGCAAGGACAAGGGGCTTGGCCCCCTGCCACCCGGCGTAACAGGGGGACGCGAGCACAACCCTGCCGGACCTGCTGTGGAAGACCTTGGTGCGCTGATCGAACAAACTCCGCAAGACAAACCGTTCTGCTTTTGGCAGGGCAGCAATTTCCCTCATCGTCCATACACTGCCGCATGGCTTGCCAAGGCGTTCAGCCCGGACAAGGTGACAATTCCCTCTTTTCTGCCTGACGTGCCTGAGGTTCGGCAGGATGTGGCGCTCTATTATGCAGCAGTCCAGGCATTCGATCACGAGTTTGGAAAGCAGTTGCAGTTGCTGGAGAAATCCGGACGCCTCGACGACACGATTATCGTCGTCACCAGCGACAACGGCATGCCATTTCCCCGCGCCAA
>CALMKO010000345.1 GCA_937867415.1 uncultured Verrucomicrobiota bacterium
AGAAACATCCCCAAAGAACCGCGTCCCGGCTTTACCACGGCTGACTCTGATTCATGCCGATGGTGGTGGCCACCGCTCCAGCTTCCGCCAGGCGCCGGGTAGGCGCGAAACGCGTGACGCCTGGAGCGCCCCCGAAAGGTGATCCACTTCTGATGAGGGTGGGTCATGGGGTTTCGACTTGTTAGATCAGGAAATCAGACGGCTCTTTTCCAGTGCCGAAGCGCAAGGGTTGTTCACGGAGTCCGGGAGCCGAGAATGGGTCCAAAACTCGCCGGAGGCGGACGGAGCCTGTGAACAAGCCGATGGGTGCACCCATGGTCCGCTCGTTTTCATCTCCGACCCCCGAAACCATAGACACTTGCGCCCCTCCCCTGCCCCATGCTTCGTATTTCTGAAAATGCGACGAAGGAGCCTCCCCGTGACTTCGTCCATGTCCGCAGCCGTCCCAACGAAATTCAACGCTTCTGCTCTGAGTAAGTTGAGGCACCCCCAGGCTCCACGATTTCCTCAAATCCGCAGCAGCCGCTCAATCCCCGACGGGATCTCCACCATCAGGGTGATTTTCCCCGAGGAAATCATGCACAAATTGTCGCACGAAATGCACACAGTGTCATTGCCGAGATTGAACAAACCTTTTACAGTAGGGGGTCAATTGTGTGGATGAAGCTTACCTAACCCGCAGCTCCTCCCCCACTAACCCAACCAAAATCCGCGATTACCAACCTCCAGATCTTATGAAATCCAAAATCAATCCGTTCCTCGGCCATTCCCTCGTCCTTGCCGCATCGTCCACCTTCCTCGCCACCGGGCCGGCGCTCGCCGCCACCTACGACTGGACCGGCGCCACAGACTCCAATTTCACGGAAGCCGGAAACTGGACGCAAAATTCTTGGGACGAATGGAACGACTACCGTATTGGTGGCACCCCCACCAACGCATCGATCACCATCAACGGCTACTTCGGCATCGGAAGCCTGACTCTGCAAAGCGGCCTGGCGACCGACATCGTGATCAACAGTTCGACCGCCAATCCGGTCATCATGCACGCGGGCATTGCGGGCTCGGCTACGATCGCCATCGCCTCCGACAGCAAGAATCTTACCATCAACGGCGAATACATTGCGGGAGCCGCCGTAACCTGGGATGTCGGGGCTGGGCGCACGCTCACGATGAACGGGCCATTCAACAATTGGTTCACCACGGCCTCCCTCATCAAGAATGGCGCGGGCACCGCAGTGCTCGCCGGTGCCTTTGGCGTTAGTGGCGGTGCCACCATCAATGGAGGCACACTGGAACTCAATGTGCCGAGCGGCTCGCGTGACCTAGGGAGCACGAGCTTCAGCGGCCCAGGGACCTTGAGTAAAACCGGTGCCGGTGTTGTCGGCTGGGGGGCGGGTAGCGCCACCTTTGCCCTGGGCGCGGGCTCGTTGATTGATGTTCGGGCAGGTTCCTTCGGCGGCGGCAGCAACGCCAACGAAGTCTGGACCAACAACCTCGCCGGTCTGAATGTCGCCAGCGGTGCGACTTTCAATGGCGTGGAAGCCAATGTCCGGGTCGATGCGCTCACCGGCGCGGGCACCATCACCTCCGGCTACCCGGGCGCGGGCTACGCGAACTTCACCTTCGGTGTCAACAACGGTAGCGGGACTTTCAGCGGATCTTTGACTGACTCGGATTCGGCAGCCGCAAATTTCGTCAAGGCAGGCAGCGGCACGCAGACGCTCACCGGCCCACTGGACTACAACGGCACCACCACCGTCAGCGGCGGAATCCTGATGCTCCCCGATGGCGACTGGAAAACAGGAGGCCGCTTCTCCAACGGCACCGGTGCCAGCGGCACCATCATCGTGGGACCCGGTGCCACCCTCTCCACATCATCAGGGGTCACGGGACTGCAAAACGGCCTAGTCCTGAATGGCGGCACGGTCAGTTCGCGGGGACTTGTCTATTCCAACTACCGCAACCTGCTGCTGGAGTCGAACATCACCGCCGGGGGAGCCGCGACATCCACGATTTCCTCGGAAATCAGTCTCGCGGGAGATCGTGAGATTGCTGTTGGCACGGACAGCACGTTGAACATCACCGGCGGCATTGCCAACGACGGCTTCTTTGGTGGCTCCCAAGGCATCACCAAGTCCGGCACGGGCACGCTCACGCTTGCAGCCGCGAGTACCTACACCGGAACCACCACCGTGAGCAGCGGCACGCTCAAGGTCACAGGACAAAACTATCTACCAGGCAGTGGCGGGATCACGATTGGCTTAAACGCGACCCTGATGACCGATGCCCCGAACGACGACAACACCCAAGGCTTGACCAGCACAATGACCCTCAATGGCGGCACGTTGGCAGCCGGGCCCGGAGCTTCGGCAAACAACGGCTTCGGCCCGTGGGGGAATTTTCACATGGGCAACGGCGCATCGCTCCAAGCTGGAGGTGCCACCAGCTCGACCATTTCCGCCAGCTTGGGTCTGGGCACGGGCGTAAAACCGATCAACGTGGACGGTGGATCGACGTTGAACATCAGCGGGGATATCTTTGGTGTCAGCTTTGTGGCCTATGGCCAATTCTCCAAGTCTGGAGACGGAACATTGGTGCTGGGCGGCAACAACAAAGCGACTAGCCAGGGAATGATTCTTTCCGCCGGCACGGTCGAGTTTGCCACCAACTCGCTCCCCACGAACCTGCGCGCCAGCGGTGGACCAGCGGGCTATTCGGTCGACTTCCAAGGCAATGCGACCCTGCGCTGGGCCGCCGGCAATACCGTGGACATCTCGTTCGAAAACGGTAGTTCCCAAATCAGAATTGGCGACGGTGTCACCGCCAACTTCGATACCAATGGCAACAACGTGACCCTTGGCACCGCTTTCGACTTGGGTGCAAGCCAGACCGGCGCGGTCGCCAAGTCCGGCGCGGGCACGCTGGCGCTCACCGCCGCGAACTCCTACACAGGATCCACCACTGTCAACGAAGGCACGCTCATCCTCGGCGATGGAACCAACAACACCGGCCTTTCCGATACGAACGACGTGATCATCGCATCCGGTGCCACGCTCCAACTCAACTATGCCGCCGGCAGTCCGGACACCATCGACGAACTCAGCCTCGGCGGCGTGCTCGTGGCTCCTGGCACCTACAACGCCGCGAACTCCAACGGGTTCATCACCGGAACCGGTTCGCTGATCGTCGAGAACGGCCCGATCGCCGATCCCTTCGCGAACTGGATGGCCACCAACTTCCCGACCATCGCCTCACCCGATAACGCACCCGGCGCGGACCCCGACAACGACGGCATCGACAACCTCATGGAATACGTGCTGCAAGGCGGTAATCCGGGTGTATCCACAACCGGTACGCTGCCGACGGTGAATGCCACAGGCGCGAATTTCGTCTTCACCTACTTCCGCCGCGCCGCCGCCACCGGCACCACCCAGCGCTTCGAGCACAGCACCACCCTCGGTGCCGGTTCCTGGTCGCAGGTCGCCATCCCCGGGGGAGCCGGTGTCACCGTCACCGATCAAGGCGGCGGCATCGACAAGGTGGAAATCACCGTAGCCAAAGGCATCAACACCAAACTCTTCGGCCGCCTGCAAGTGGTGAAATAAGATCAACCCCAACTCAGAAGAAAAAACCACCCAGTTTGTCTATTATGAAATCAAAACCCAACCCATTCCTTCGCTATCCCCTCGCCCTCGCTGCGTCCTCCACCTTCCTCTCAATGAGTTCCGCGCAAGCGGCGACCTATGACTGGACCGGTGCCACAGACTCCAATTTCACGGAAGCCGGAAACTGGACGCAAAATTCTTGGACCCAATGGCACGACTACCGTATTGGTGGCACCCCCACCAACGCATCGATCACCATCAACGGCTACTTCGGCATCGGAAGCCTGACTCTGCAAAGCGGCCTGGCGACCGACATCGTGATCAACAGTTCGAACGCCAATCCGGTCATCATGCACACGGGCATCGCGGGCTCGGCTACGATCGCCATCGCCTCCGACAGCAAGAATCTCACGATCAATGGCGAATACGTCGCGGGATCCGCCGTCACCTGGGATGTCGGAGCAAATCGCACGCTCACCATGAATGGGCCGCTGAACAATTGGAACGGTACCGCCTCCCTCGTCAAGAATGGGGCGGGCACCGCCGTGCTCAGCGGTACGAACGGCTACACCGGTGCGACCAACGTCAACAACGGCCTCCTCCAGGTTGGCACGCAGAACGGGCTGGCATCCAACAGCGCCATCACCGTCGCCAGCGGGGCGGAGCTTTCGATGACCGCAGGTTCAAACAACACGCTGGGCATCAACACCGGCCTCACGCTCAACGGTGGCACACTTTCCGCCGGAGCGGGATCTGCCGTCACCAACTACGGCAACTTCCACCTCGGCAACTCCGGCTCCATCAGCGTCGGCAACAACACCGGCACCTCGAACATCACAGGCAATCTTTCGGTCGATGGACGGGATATCCACAACAACATCGGCGGCTTCAGCGCCATCACGGTGGGTGATAACTCGACACTCGCCATTTCCGGCAATGTGAACGGCGTTTCCGGCGTCTCATGGGGTGGCATTTCCAAGTATGGCAACGGCACCTTGAAATTGACCGGCACAGGCGGTTACGCCCAAGGCATGTATCTCGCCGCAGGCACCGTGGAATTTGAAGAGAATGCACTGGGCTTGCGCCATGCCAGTTCCCCGAATGAGGGTTACGCGGCGGATTTCGCGGGCAACGCCACCCTGCGCTGGGCCGCCGGCAACACTCAGGATCTATCCGGCAACGGCGGAAATGGCACCTACATTGCCTCGCAGATGAGGATCCGCGACGGCGTCAATGCGACCTTGGACACCAACGGCAACAACGTGACCCTCGCCACCGCATTCTCCCTGGGTGGCAGCCAGACCGGAGCCTTGACCAAGGCCGGTGCCGGAATACTCACACTCACCGCCGCGAACAATTACACCGGCGGCACCACGATCAACGCAGGCACGCTGCGAATCGGCAATGGTGGCAGCACCGGCTCCCTCGGTTCAGGTGCTATCGTAAACAATGGTGAGCTCGTTTACAACATTGCCGGTGGCTCCGTGAATGTGAATAATAACATCAGTGGCACAGGAACACTGAGCGTGACGGGGGATCAGTCGATCAATTTCGCCGACGGCACATCCATTTCGACCACAGGCTCGCAAACGTATTCCGCCACGGCAACCGGCGGCCGCTATTACGGCTTCAATCTGGCAGACAACGCCACCGTGACGCTGACCTCAACGGCAGGCAATATCTCCATGGCCGGTATGCTCGGAACAGCCAACAGCAATACAGGAAATCTTGTCATCAACACCAGCGCCGGCAACGGGAATGTCACCCTCAATACCCCGGCAGGTGTGCCGGGTGTCGATTACGGACTGAATGCGCTGACCGTCACCGCAGGAACCGGGAACATCAACCTCGGGACGCATAACACCCAGGACTGGTATAACGTCACGGCACTTTCACTGACTGGTGGTGTTATCAATTCCACTGCCAATATGGTGCAGTTTGGCACCCTAACCGTCAACAATTCGAGTACAAGCGCCTTCAGCGGTAACCTGACGGCCAGCGGCGGGGCCTTGGTCAAAGAGGGGGTAGGCATCCTGACCCTCTCCGGCAATAACAGCTACTCCGGCGGCACCACGATTCATGAAGGCACCCTGGTGGCAACCCGCGGCAAGCTGGGCACTGGTGCGGTCGTGATCAATGATGGCGGCACTCTCCTTGCCAACGATCAGTGGGTGCTCAATAGCACCAATCCGTATGAAGTTACTGAGCGTAATATCGGCTCGCTGACCATCAACGCCGGCGGCACTCTTCAACTCGATAACACCAACGGCTTCGTCAACGGCGTCGCGAATCTCTATCTCAACGGCGGCTTGGTCACCGGCGGTCCCAATGATTTCCGTGGTGACTTGTTCCTTTACAATGGGAACCAGCAAATCACGGCGGGCGGTGTGACCACCTCCACGATCGCTTCCGTCATCGGCGTCACCGGGAACAACAGCATCACCGTCGATGGTGGCAGCTTGCTCAACATCACCGGGGGGATCAAGGATTCGGATTGGAATAACAACGGCACTACCCCTGGCGGCATCATCAAGGCCGGCACTGGCACGCTGACACTCACCGGCCCACTGGACTACAACGGCACCACCACCGTCAGCGGCGGCACCTTGGCTCTCCCGGATGGCGACTGGAGAACGGGAGGGCGCTATTCCAGCGGCACCGGTGCCAGCGGCACCATCATCGTGGGAGCCGGTGCCACCCTCTCCACATCATCAGGGGTCACGGGACTGCAAAACGGCCTAGTCCTGAATGGCGGCACGGTCAGTTCGCGGGGACTTGTCTATTCCAACTACCGCAACCTGCTGCTGGAGTCGAACATCACCGCCGGGGGAGCCGCGACATCCACGATTTCCTCGGAAATCAGTCTCGCGGGAGATCGTGAGATTGCTGTTGGCACGGACAGCACGTTGAACATCACCGGCGGCATTGCCAACGACGGCTTCTTTGGTGGCTCCCAAGGCATCACCAAGACCGGCAAGGGCACGCTCAAACTCACCGCCGCCAACAACAGCTACACAGGAGCGACGGTGGTGAGCGATGGCACGCTTGTTGTGAATGGCAACATCTCCACCAGCAGCATGACCACGGCACAATCCGGAGCCGCCGTCAGTGGTTCCGGCACGGTGGGTTCGTTGACGATCAACTCGGGCGCCTTCCTGAATCCCGGAAACAGCCCGGGCATCCTCAACGTCGATGGCGACTTCACTCAAGCCGGAACGCTCACCATGGAAATCAACGGAATCATCGCTGGCACCCAGCATGATCAGCTGAACGTAAACCGCGTTTCTGGTAACGGATCAGTCTCGCTGAGCGGCGCCCTCGTCACCGCATTCAGTGGAAACTCCTACACCAACGGCAACTTGCTTTTCATCCTGCTCAACGACGAAAGCGATGCCATCACCGGAACATTTTCCGGACTCGCGCAAGATTCGATCGTCACCAACTACGGCGGCCTCGATTGGAAAATCAGCTACACTGCAGATTCCACCAGCAACACCTTCACCGGCGGCAATGACGTGGCGCTCATGGCCGTGCCCGAGCCAAACGTCGCCGCCCTCATCGGCAGTCTGGGGATGCTCGCCCTGATACGCCGGAGAAGGTGATTTTCACTCATCCCAACCCACTTGCCGCAACGAAACGACTAAGCCGGGCTCACCGTTGGGTGTCTGAGTTTTGAAAGCTCTCCACCAGCGGCTAGGTGCCGTTCGCATCATCCTGAAATCCACCGTTAGACCGTTCGTCGAAAGCATTCCCGGAACCCCAAGCCCCAAGGAGGAGCGAACTCCGATTCGCCCTAGCGCATGTTAAGCCGATGGAAAACCGCGCGGCTCCCATCCATCGGCTCTCCATGCGCTTCGGCGGTTCAGAGCCCGCCGCTCCTTGGGGGCATGCGAAGCTGCGGTGAGTCGGGTGGTTTCGCGCTTTTGGGCATGAATTCATGGACTTGAACGGTTTTCACGGAAGAATCCCAAATCGGAAAACCGCCTCGTCTTTACCTGATCGGTGAAATCAGATTTCTTCATCACTCAAGAATCACCCGTGGTATCCGCGTCTTTCACCCAATGAGTCAATCCAGCGAAGCACTCAACAGTCGAATATCTCACTGATCACCCAGCATTTCAGACAGCTGACCTGGAGAATATCCGTGCAACTGCGGATTCTCGGTTGGAAAGGTATCCTTATCCTAAAAACCGAAATGGGTTTGAACAGGAGCAAGCGAAGGTGCAGAGGCTCAACCCATTGTGCCTCAAATAAACATACATTTCATGTCACCTTCAGAGTGCAAGGGTGCACATTGATCACTCATTGATTCTCTGCTATCTTTGCTCCCTCCTGTTGATTCATTTTCCTTTCCAGGCTTATGCATCTCCCCCCGGAGCCCATCATCGCCGGGGAGGAGCTTGAAGCGCCCTCCGACTCCGACTCCGA
>CALMKO010000346.1 GCA_937867415.1 uncultured Verrucomicrobiota bacterium
AGTAGATCGTCGGCAGCGTCAGATGTGTATAAGAGACAGGGTGAAGTCCGGCTTGGAGGGGGCAGGGGCCTGGCTGTTGGCAGGAGCTGCGGTGGCAGAAGGAGCCTGGGCAGGCGCGGCAACGGTGGGTGCTGCGGGGGCTGGTGCGAAACCTGCGGCTACGGCACCGGCTTGAATGGTGGCGATGACCGCGCCGATGGAGACCTCCTCGCCTTCGGGCGAAATGATTTTGAGCACGCCGGACACGGGAGCTTCCAGTTCGTTGGAGACCTTGTCCGTCTCAAGGGTGACCAGAACTTCACCCTTGGTGACGGTGTCGCCATCGTTTTTGCGCCATTTTGCGACGTTTGCGGAGGTGATGGATTCACCTGCGGCAGGGACGGTGAGCTCGACGATGCCACCGGTGGGAGCAGCCACCGGGGTGGGGCTGGGGGCGGCAGGTGCGGCTGCGGCTGCCGCGGCAACTTCACCGGAAATCCGGGCGATCACCGTGCCGATGGAGACTTCTTCCCCCTCTCCGACGACGATTTCAAGAATCCCGTCAGCAGCCGCTTCGAGTTCGTTGGAGACCTTGTCGGTCTCGAGGGTGACGAGGATGTCACCCTTGAGGACCGGGTCGCCGCTTTTCTTGTGCCAGCGGGCCACGTTTGCAGAGGTGATCGATTCGCCAGCGGCGGGAACTTTGACATCGAGAGACATGAGGAAGGGAGCTTGGGAGTTAGAGATGGTGAGAAGTTAGATTTCGAAAGCTTGGGCGAGCAGTGCCTTTTGTTCTCGGTAGTGCATGGCCTTGGAGCCGGCCGCCGGGCTTGAAGCAGTACCCCGGCCAGCATAGCGGATTTTCGTTCCGACCGCACGTTCGAGGCGGGGGAAGATATAGGACCAAGCCCCCATGTTGAGGGGTTCTTCCTGACACCAGACGAAGACGGAGGCGTTGGTGTATTGGCTGACGATGGCGGTGACCATTTCGCGGTGGAAGGGGTAGAGTTGCTCGATCCGGACGATGGCGGTGTCTTCGATGGCCCTTTCCTGGCGCTGGGCCATGAGGTCGTAGTAAACCTTGCCGCTGCAGAAGATCACGCGGCTCACATCGGCAGGATTGGAGAAAATCTTGGTGTCCGGGAGGATTTCCTGGAAACAGGTGCCTTCCATGAAGTCGTGTTCCTGGGAGACGGCTTCCGGCCGGCTCAGCAGGCTCTTGGGAGTCATGAGGACCAAGGGTTTGCGGAAATCCCGGTGCTTTTGGCGCCGCAGGGCGTGGAAGTATTGGGCGGGTGTCGAGAAGTTCCCGACGATGAGGTTTTTCTCGGCGCAGAGTTGGAGGAAGCGCTCGAGGCGGGCGCTGGAGTGCTCGGGGCCCATGCCTTCATATCCGTGCGGCAGAAGCATGACGAGATCGCTGGGTGTCTGCCACTTGGACTCGGCGGAGGAGATGAATTGGTCGATGATGACCTGTGCTCCGTTTGAGAAGTCTCCGAACTGAGCCTCCCAGAGGGTGAGCATGGTCGGGTAGGAGAGGGAATACCCGTAGTCGAAACCCAGGACGGCGAATTCGGAGAGGAACGAGTTGTGAACGCAGAATTTCGCCTGAGCCGGATCGAGGTGTTCGAGGGGGATGTAGCGGTCCCTGGTGAGGAAATCATAGAAGACCGCGTGGCGGTGGGAGAAGGTTCCGCGGCGGCAGTCTTGGCCTGACAGGCGTACGGGGGTGCCTTCGAGAAGCAGGGAGCCGAAGGCAAGCGACTCGGCGAAGGCCCAGTCGATCGGGCCGCCATTGGCGAGAGCTTCCACCCGCCGTGGGATGAAGCGTTTTTCCAGAGTCGGGTTGAGGTTGAATTCCACTGGGATGGTGGTGAGGACGCTGCCGATCTTTTGCAGGGTGTCCCGACTGATTCCGGTGGGGACCGGGGCGTGGGTATAGGGCGGTTGATCGACGCCCGTCGAGCCGCTGAAGGCGGTGCGATCTCCGGCCTCCTGGAGTTCCAGCATTCGCTGGTAGCCCGCTTCGAGCTTGTCCCAGATCGCCTGTTCCAAGGCATCCAGATCGACTTGCGAAATGACGCCCTCGGCAAGGAGTTGTTGTTTATAAATTTTTCCGAAGGTCGGGCGGTTGGCGATGTTTTTGGCGACGATGGGTTGCGTGAAGGCGGCTTGGTCCGCCTCATTGTGGCCCTGTCGCCGGTAGCAATACATGTCGATGACGATGTCGCGGGCGAATTTTTGCCGGAATTCCAGGGCGAAGTTGGCGGCCCAGTAGAGTTCCATGGGTTCCTCGCCGTTGACATGGAGGATGGGAGCCTCGACCATTTTGGCAACATCCGTCGCGTAGGCGGATGAGCGTGCGTCGGCGGGAACGGTGGTGAAACCGATTTGATTGTTGATGATGAGGTGGATGGTGCCGCCGGTCCGGTATCCCTTGAGCTGGGAGAGGTTCAGCACCTCCGCCACCGAGCCTTGGCCCGCGAATGCGGCGTCTCCGTGGAGGAGGACCGGGAGGACCTGTTGGCGGTCGATTTCGCCGCCGGACAGGTCATTGAGGACCCGTTGGCGGGCGCGAGCCTTGCCCTCGACGATGGAGTTGACGGCTTCGAGGTGACTTGGATTGGCGGCCAGGCTCACGCGGACCTTGCCATCGGCGAGTTCGCGGATGCTTTCGTAGCCGAGGTGGTATTTCACATCCCCGTCGCCCGCGACTGTTTCGGGTTCGTAGGTGGGCGTGAATTCATAGAGGACGGTGGTGAGGGATTTCCGGACAAAGTTGGCGAGGACGTTCATCCGGCCGCGGTGGGACATGCCCATTTCAATCTCTTTGACACCTTGGGAAGGGCAGGCTTCCAGGATGGCGTTGAGGATGACCATGATCCCTTCGCCACCTTCGTTGGAGAATCGTTTTTCACCGAGGAAGCGCTTGCCGAGGAAGTTTTCGAAAGCCTCTGCTTCCAGGATCCAGCAGAGCGAGTTGAGCTTCTTCGCAGGGGTCTCATCCTTATGAAGCGCGTGAGTCTCGATCCGTTCGCGCACCCAGTGGCGGACGGTGGTGTTGTGGATGTGCATGAACTCGAAGCCAATTTTGGCCGAGTAGGTCGCCTGGAGGGCCGCCACCATGTCTCGGAGCGTCATCCGGTCACCGTGGCGGAAAAAGGAGTTCCAAACGACTCGGTCCAAGTCTGCGTCGGTAAGGCCGAACTGCTCGATCTTGAGTCGGGGATTGGATTCCGGTTCGTCGAGGGGATTGATGGCCGCTTGGGTATGTCCGAGTGTCCGGTAGTTGTAAATCAGGCTGACCACCTTGCCGAAAAGAGCCAGATCAGCATCACCTGCGGAACCGAGAGTGGGAGTGGCGGAGGTATTGGGTGCTGCGACGACGGTGGTGGCTGTCGTCGCGGCGGATTCTTCTTTCCGCTTTGCCTGGGCGGCCCCCAGTTCGAATCCTTCGAAGAATGCGGCCCACGTTGGATCGACCGACTTTGGGTCTTCACACCATTGAGCGTAGTTGGATTCCAGGAGATCTGCGTTTTGACGCGGAGAAAGCGAAGAGTTCATGAGGGATGGATGAAGTGGTGTTACGAACCCGCGAATTTCCCGCTTGGCCCGTCGCGCGCGGCAGTTCAATAATCGGCAGTCCGCACGGCGTCAACCGTGCAAGCACGAATTTCCTGTTAAAAATCATCACCCGCCGCCCATGATCGAAGTCGACCACCTCTCCAAACGCTACGCCCGCCACGAAGCGGTCCGCGACATTTCATTTTCAGTGGCCCGCGGGGAAATCGTCGGCTTCCTTGGCCCGAATGGCGCGGGAAAGACCACGACCCTGAGGATGCTTACCGGCTATCTGCCGCCCACCTCGGGCACCGCCACCATTGCGAACTTCGACATCTTCCGCCAATCCATCGCAGCGCGCCAGAAAATCGGCTACATGCCGGAAAATGTCCCGCTTTATGAAGACATGCGGGTGCGTGAGTATTTGAAATTCCGCGCCCAGCTGAAAGGCCTCAACCGCTCTGACACCCGCCGCAGGGTGGGGGATGTCATCGACACCTGCGGCCTTGAAAATGTCCGCCGGAAAATGATCAAAACCCTCTCCAAAGGGTATCGCCAGCGGGTGGGCCTCGCGGATGCGCTCGTGCACGATCCCGAGTTGCTCATTCTCGATGAGCCGACGAATGGCCTCGATCCCAATCAAATCCGCCAAATCCGCGAACTCATCCGCCACCTCGGCCAGACCCACACCGTGCTCATTTCCACCCACATCCTATCCGAGGTGGAAATGATCTGCAACCGGGTGATCATCATCGACGGAGGGAAAATCAAAGCTGCCGACACCCCGGCCAACCTCATTTCCGAGATGCGCGCGGCCGGGCGGATTCAAGCAGAGATCCAAGCGGATGCGGAAGTCGTCACGGGAGCGTTGGGTCGTTTGGAATCGGTGAAAAAGGTCAGTTGCGAGCCGCTGGAAGGCGACTGGGCCCGCTACACGCTGTGGGTGGATTCCGGTGCGGATCCCCGCGAGCAGATCGCCCAAGTCGCGGCGCAATACGGATGGCCACTGCGTTCACTGTTCCGCCACGAGGGAACCTTGGAGGATGTGTTTGTGGAGTTGACCCGCAAGGACTGACTCAAGCTCCCGCCAGCGCCTTCAATGCGCCTCCTGGGGGTGACATGTGATCCGAGAAGGACAGAACCATTCACATCGATCCATGGGCGGTGTTCCCCTCATGGGACCGGAGTCGAACAGCGCTGGATTTTGCGCAGATCATATCCGCTGACCCCACCACGCGCGACGAGGTCCACCCTTGAACCCTGAATCCGCAGTGAGAATCCATGAAATACGCGGATTCCACGGGTGATCCATGAGTGATGAAAAATCTGATTTCACCGATCCGATGAAGCCGAGTCGGCTTTTCGATTTCCGTGTCTTTCGAACAATCCGTCCAAGTCGGTGAATCTCCCAAAGAGCGGTAGTCTCGAAACTGCCGAAGCGCATGATGGGGCGATGGATGGGAGCTAACACGTATTTTATCGGTCTAACATGCTCCAAGGTGTGGTGAATCGGAGTTCATCCCACCATGGGGCATGGAGGTCCGGGTTTCGCCCTCAGATCCGGCGGAAGAGGCAAAAAAAAGGAAGCACGGCGATTGGCCGTGCTTCCCTCGTGTTGTGGAATGAATCCGGGCGGTTCCGGTTAGATGAACTCGTTGAGCAATCCTTCTAACATTTCCTGGCGGCCGCTCGCGATGCTGGGCTCGCCGCCGGCGAGGGCGAATTTTTCGAGATCAGCGAGGGTGGTTTTGCCACCTTCGATCTGCGCGCCGATCCCGCTGTCCCAGGTTTTGTAGCGCTCTTGGATGAAGCTGTCCAGACGACCATCCGCACGGATCGCGGCGGCGGTTTTGAGGCCGCGGGCGAAGGCGTCCATGCCGACGACGTGGGCGTGCACCAGATCGACCGGCTCCCATGACTCACGGCGGCGCTTGGCGTCGAAGTTGAGTCCACCACTGGTGAAGCCGCCCATTTTCATGAGGACCAGCATGGTGTGGGTGGTCAGGTAGAGGTCGGTGGGGAACTGGTCGGTATCCCAGCCGACGTTCGGGGTGCCCATGTTCGCGTCGATGCTGCCGAGTGCGCCCGCTTCGTAGGCCACGGTGAGCTCGTGCTCCATGGTGTGACCGGCGAGGGTGGCGTGGTTGGTCTCGATGTTGAGCTTGAAGTGCTCTAACAAATCGTATTCGCGGAGGAAGTTGAGACACGCGGCGGAGTCCGAGTCATATTGGTGGGTGGTGGGTTCCTGGGGCTTGGGCTCGATGTAGAACTGGCCGGTGAAGCCGATTTCCTTTTTGTAATCCACAGCCATGTGGAGGAAGCGGGCGAGGTGGTCGAGCTCGCGCTTCATGTTGGTGTTGAGCAAGGTGGTGTAGCCCTCGCGACCGCCCCAGAAGGTGTAGCCCTCGCCGCCGAGGCGGTGGGTGACTTCCATGGCTTTTTTCACCTGGGCGGCAGCATAGGCATAGACCTGGGCGTTCGGGCTGGTGGCAGCGCCTTGTTGGTAGCGGGGATGCACGAAGAGGCAGGCGGTACCCCAGAGGAGTTTTTTGCCCGTGCGTTTTTGTTCTTCTTCAAGCACGTCTGCCACGGCGTCGAGCGCCTTGTTGGATTCGCTGAGGCTGCCCATTTCCGGGGCCACGTCGCGGTCGTGGAAGCAGTAGTAGTCGAGCCCGACTTTTTGCATGAAGTCGAAGAATACGCGGGCGCGGTTCTGGGCGTTGGCGATGGAGTCGCTGCCATCATCCCACGGGTGCGCGGCTGTTCCTGCACCAAATGGATCCGCTCCGGTGCCGCGCATGGTGTGCCAATAAGCGCAGCCGAAGCGGAACCACTCGGCCATGGTCTTGCCAGCGACGGTTTCAGTGGCGTTGTAATGCTTGAACGCAAGTGGATTTTTCGAGCTTGGTCCTTCGTAGGACACGGCTTCACAAGGAAATGTAGTCATGGTGATGGTTCGGTTAGGGTTCGATGAAACGGGTGGCGTGTTGACCACCGTGCTCGAAAACTTGTGAAAAATCTGCTCGCATGGCTACCGCGTTTTACGGCAGCTTATTGATGAAATGCGACACATTGAAGATCGTTCCGCCCGGCGGATTGCCGTGGTGCAGTCGTCGGTGAATATTCGACGGCTCACGCCGGGGCTCGCGCCGTTCGCAGGAATGGGATATGACTTCTGGGTGATCGATCTTTACCGCCAGCCGGACTTGTTGCTGGCGAGCTTGCGTGAATGGAAGCCGAGCGCGATCGTCACTGAGTGGTTGCCGGGTTTGACCGAGGCCTTGGTGGAGCTTGGATGCCCGGTGGTGTTGGTGCCCTCGGACGAACCGGTGAAAGGGGTCTATCATGTGGATATTGACGACCACGCGATCGGCCGCCTCGCCGCAGAGCATTTGCAAGCGAGGGGCTATCAGAATTTTGCCTTTGTGGGCCGGCGTGGGGCGCACTACGCTGAACAACGCTTGGAGGGATTTTGTTCCGTGGTCGGTGAGGTGCCTGTGTATTGGGAGGAGTTTCGGGATTGGCGGCAGTATGATGAATATTGGCGCGACCCGGAAGAGGACATGGTCGGCTGGTTGGCCGGGCTGAGGTTTCCGTTAGGTATTTTCACCGCCCACGATCCGACCGGGCGACATGTCTTGGAAGCGGCGGCGCAGGCCGGGCTGGAAGTGCCCTTCACCGTGGGAGTGATTTCTGCGAATGATGATGAGACGGTTTGTGAAATGGCGCGGCCGCCGCTCTCAAGCATCCGCCTGCCGTGGCGGCGGCTTGCGGCGGAGGTGGTGCATTTGATCGAGACGGTCTGGAGCGGGGGGAGGGCGGTCAGCCCGGTGCTTGTGCAGCCCTTGGAAATCGTCGCCCGTGGATCGAGTTCTTACGAAGCGCTGGGCGATCCGGTGGTGCGGCGGGCGATGCAATGCCTCGTCGAGCAGGTGGCCTCGATCTCCTCGGTCGAGGCATGGGCGGCGCGGGTGGGGGTATCCCGCCGCGTTCTGGAGCGGCGGTTCCAACTTAGCCTCGCCCGTTCACCGCACGCCATGATCCAGCACGAACGGGTGGAGCGGGCGAAATATCTGCTCACGCACACTGACTTGCCGATCGTGCTGGTCGCGGAGCGTTGTGGATACCTCAGCAACGAGCGGCTGGCGGTGAATTTCAAGGAACTGGTCGGCGTCCCCCCATCGATCTATCGGCGGGACTCGCGGGTGAAATCGCTTTAGTGTTTTATCCATTAAATGCGCGTGGTGGTAGAGTAAGCGGTAAGCGGGGTCCCAAGCGCCTTGCGTAGGTATTTGTTCCGGCCTGCTCATCGATGTCATCGTTTGCAGATCGATGACATCTATCAATGAATCCATCATGAAGACCGACAAACAAGGTCGTCTCCGCTACACTCAAGAACAGAAGAAAACCATGGTCGATGCCTATCAGGCCGTAAGCGCTCAACCGAGGGGCACTAGCCGGACACCTGCATAGGAAGCATACATA
>CALMKO010000347.1 GCA_937867415.1 uncultured Verrucomicrobiota bacterium
GTGGAGTTGATCCAGGGGTCTGCCGAGAATCCTTCGCGCGATTTCTCACTTGTGTCAGTCTCCCGGAAACCGAACGCGGCGGCACCGGCGCGGGTGCCTTCCTCGCATTCAAGCTGCACCGCTTCATTTCCGGTGCAGGCGAAATCTTCACCACCCTCACCGCCCGCCCGCGCCGCGTGCTCTTCGAGGGCCAACTTGAAGACCCGCTGGCTCCGGGAAACCGTCTCTATCCCACTCGCTTCTGCCGCAGTTGTGGCCAGGAAGTGCATGTCGTGACCCGAAAAGACGAATCCGGGGAAATGCTGATTTTATCTCGAAATATCGACGACACGCCGCAGGACAATCCCGAAGGAGACATCGCGGGATATTTGGTCCCAGTCGGCGATAATGATCCGGAATATCAGTTCAACGGCGACATCGAATCCTATCCCGAGGACTGGAAAGAGGAATATAAGGGCATCGAGCGTCTCCGATCCACTCGTAAGGCGCGGATGCCGCTACGCCTAAAAATCGGTGCGGACGGGCGCCACGACAGCCACGGCTCGGCCTTTTGGTTCATCCCTGGCAAATTCGGCTTCTGCCCATGCTGCCATGAACAACCGCATCCCAGCATGCGAGAGCGTAGCAAGCTTGCAGGCCTTTCCGGCGAGGGACGGAGTTCCGCCACGACGCTGATTGTCTCCACCGCCCTGGAATGGATGAACGGCCCGACCAGCGCCATGCCGTCGGAAAAACGCAAGCTGCTAGGCTTCACGGATAATCGCCAGGATGCGGCGCTCCAAGCCGGGCACTTCAATGACTTCCTCTTCGTCAGCCTCCTTCGGGGGGCGATCCTCCGCGCGGTGTTGGATGCAGGACCCGATGGCATCAGCGAGGAGGAATTCGGTTTGAAAACCGTCCGCGCACTCGGTTTCACCGCCGCCAACAAGGACGCCCGCGGCCACTGGATGCTGGAACCCGAGGCCGGTGCCGTCGGTCGCGAGGACGCGCAGCGGGCACTCGCCAAAGTGCTCGCTCACCGGGTCTGGACGGATCTGCGGCGCGGCTGGCGCTACACCAACCCAAGCCTCGCCGAACTCGGAATGTTAGAGGTCGAGTTCATTGGATTGGACGTTGTCGCTGCGGATACCGACGCACTCACCGCCGTGTTGCCAACTCTCAGTGATGTATCTCCGGAAAAGCGCAGCGAGGTGCTCAAGATCATCCTGAAATTCCTTCTCCAAGGCCTGGCCGTGAACACGGAGGCTCTCGACCAAACAGTTCTCGATGGTGTCAGCCAGAAATCCCGCAATCTTCTGCGTGCTCCATGGGCCATGGACCAAAAGGAACCCTTGCGGGGATGCACCACGCTTCTTCTACAAGCCCCGGGCAAGGACAAGGTGGGACTCCGCGAGGAACAGACCATTCTTCGAGCCGGCCACACTTCACGCCTCGGCCGTTTGATCAACCGCAAGTCGGTGATCGGGACACGCCTGAAGCGCGATGAATACCGGGACGCAATGAACGGGCTGATGGCGTTGCTCCAAAAAGAAGATCTGGTCACGCCGTTCGAGTTGGAATCGAACCTCCAAGGCTGGCGGCTTGCTCCGTCCGCCGTTCGCATCGTGCCCGGCCCCGCCGCCTTGGGCAAGGTGACGGATGGAAACATTTTTTTTCTTGGGCACTATTCCGACATAGCCGCCGATCTCAAAAAAGGCCGCAGCACCTACTGGGGCTTGGAAGGCCGCGAACACACGGCGCAGGTTTCACAAAAACAGCGCGAGTGGCGGGAGTGGCGATTCCGCTTTGAAGAAGATGACCGCGAAAGACTCAAGGAATCCGCCGCAGAGATGAAAGGCGCGGGCGAATCGCCGCAATTCCTGCCCGCCCTCTTCTGCTCTCCCACCATGGAACTGGGCGTAGATATCTCCGCACTCAATGCGGTCTATCTTCGGAATGTGCCACCGACCCCGGCGAACTATGCCCAGCGTGCCGGTCGCGCGGGTCGTTCCGGCCAAGCGGCCGTCATCGTCACCTACTGCGCCGCCCAGTCGCCGCACGACCAGTATTTCTTCAACCGCCGGAACGAAATGGTGGCGGGTGTGGTGCGCCCGCCCGCGCTCGACATCACCAACGAGGAACTCGTCCGCTCTCACCTCCACGCCATCTGGCTTGCCGAGTCCAAGCTAGCCCTCTCCCCAGACATTCCAGACATCCTCGATCTATCAAAGCCGAAGTATCCGCTGAAATCTGAGCTGCTAGATGCCGCGCGCAAACCCGCACTCATCGCCACTTCCATTGGACCGATGAAACAGGTTTTCTATCAAATTATCGCCTCTGTCAACGGAGTGAAACCCGCTTGGCTCGATGATCCGGACGACTTCATCCAAAGCGTCGCCACCCAAGCCCCCGACCGCTTCGACGAAGCCTTCGGCCGTTGGCGTGAACTCTATCACTCGGCCCGCAGCCAGCTTGCCGAAGCAAACTCCAAATCAATGATCGCCGGCCTGTCCAAAGCAGACCGCCAGAAGATCAAGGCCGCCCAGATGCAGGCCACTGACCAGATCGCCATCCTCGAACAAGGAAAAGCCCTCAACGGCTCCGACTTCTATTCCTACCGCTATCTCGCCACCGAGGGTTTCCTTCCCGGCTACAATTTCCCGCGCCTACCGCTTTACGCTTTCATTCCCGGTGAAGGGAAATCCGGTTCGTTCCTCCAACGCGCTCGTTTCCTCGCCATCTCGGAATTCGGCCCTCGCAGCCTGATCTATCACGAGGGTCGCGCCTACCGCGTGATGAAAGCCAAGCTGCCGCCAGAGGTCCGTACCGCCGACGGCTCGGAGTTGGCGACCAAGGACATATTCATCTGCCCGAACTGCGGTGGCTGCCACGAGGGCGAGGTCGAACGCTGCCATGCCTGCGACTCTTCCATGGCCGGGCAGATTCCAATCAAGCGCACCCTCCGCATCGACAATGTGGAAGCCGCACCCACGGACCGCATCACCGCCAACGACGAGGAACGCGTGCGCCAAGGCTTCGACATCCAGACCGTGTTCTCCTGGCCGCGCCGGGACGGCCGCATGGAAATCACCGAGGCGGATTTCCTCTGCGGCGGAGAAACCCTCCTCACCCTGCAATACGCGAACAGCGCGGAAATCAGCCGCATCAACAAAGGTCTCAAACGTCGCCGGGATCAGACGATCTTCGGCTTCAACCTCGATCCCCGCACCGGCTATTGGGCGAAATCCGAAGACGAGGACGAAGAAGTGGACACACCGCCCGATGTCGTCAAACCCGTGCGCATCGTGCCCATCGTGCGCGACCGCAAAAACGCGTTGCTCCTGCGATTCAAAACCTTGGGTGAGCAAAGCCACAGCATTCACGACCTCGAAGCGAAAAAATCCCATGAAAGCTGCATCGCCACCGTCCAGCACGCCCTCCTCCGGGGAATCGAACTGACGTTCCAGTTGGAGGAAGGCGAAGTGCTCGGCGAACCCTTACCTTCCCGTGACAATCGCCGTGCCATCCTCACCTACGAGGCCACCGAAGGCGGAGCCGGGGTTCTATCCCAATTGATTGAGAACCCCGACGCCCTCCGGCGGGTCGCCCGCACCGCACTGTCGCTCATGCACTACGATCACGTGGACGAAGCGATTGCCGCCAATGACCCCGCGCTGCTTGATGATCAGAACGCGACCTGTGTTCGCGGTTGCTACCGCTGCCTTCTCTCCTACTACAATCAGCCCGATCACGAGAGAATCGACCGCACCAACAACGAGGCGAAAAAAATGCTCATCGACCTCGCCCGTGGTGAACTCCGCCTGACCGGCCCTCGTGCGTCTTCTGGGGAAACCTCCGACTGGCTCGCTGTATTCAAGCAGCTTGGCCTTCCCGCACCTGATCCGCAGGGGGCAACCCTTGTCGGGCAGGAGTTTCCCTTCGTGTGGAGAATCAACCGAACCGCTGCCGCCACCGCGCCCCTCACCGAAGCCGCGCTCGCCCATGCAGATGAAATGGGTTGGACCTTGTTTGAACTGCCTCCAGTTGCCACAACTTCCCTGCCGGAAGGGCTGATCGCGGCCCTGAAATCCTGATCCCACATGAGCACCACTTTTTCTCCCGGAGACCTCGTCCGCGCCCGCGGCCGCGAATGGGTCGCCATGCCCGCGCCGCAGGAGCATCTCCTGAAGCTCCGCCCACTCTCTGGGACAGAAACCGATGCCACCCTCCTCGATCCCCGGCTGGAACTCAGCCCGGTCGAACCAGCCCGCTTCGACCTCCCCTCCGATGCCCGGATCACGGTGCAGTCCAAGGCCGCGCTTCTCGCGGATGCCCTGCGCCTCACGCTCCGTCGCGGTGCCGGACCTTTCCGTTCCGCCGCACAGCTTGCGTTCGAGCCCCGCGTTTATCAACTCGTCCCGCTCCTCATGGCACTCCGACTCCAAGTGCCGCGGCTCCTCGTCGCCGATGACGTGGGCATCGGAAAAACCATCGAGGCCGGCCTCATCCTGCGCGAACTCATCGACCGCGGCGAAGTCGATGCCTTCTCCGTGCTCTGCCCGCCTCATCTCGTCGAACAGTGGGTCATCGAACTCCAGTCCCGCTTCGGCATCGACGCCGTCGCCGTCACTTCCGGCAGCGCCGCCCGCCTGGAGCGATCCCTGCCGGTATCACAATCACTCTTCGACGCCTATCCGTTCACCGTCGTCAGCCTCGATTATATCAAAGCCGAAAAACGCCGCGACGGCTTCGCCAAAGCCTGCCCGGACTTCGTCATTGTCGATGAAGCCCATTCCTGCGTTGGTACCGGTGCCGGGAAACAACAGCGCTTCGGGCTCCTCACCGGCCTGGCAAAGGATCCCGAACGTCGCATGATTCTCCTCACCGCCACTCCCCATTCGGGCGATGAGGTGGCCTTCGCCCGCCTGCTTTCACTCGTCGATCCCGAATTTGGCTCGCTCAATTTCGAGGATGTGAAATACCGGGAAAAACTCGCCCGCCATTTTGTGCAGCGCCGCCGCATCGACCTCGTGGAAGGCGAATGGGATGAAAACCGCTCCTTCCCCAAACACGAAACCGCCGAGTTCGCCTACAAACTCGACCGCGCCCATATCGCCTTCCACGAAGCCATCCTCGACTACTGCTTCGGCGTCGTTGCAAAAGTCGCCGGCGGCCAGCGCGAACGCCGCCTCGCCTTCTGGGGCACGCTCGCCCTCATGCGCTGCGTCGGGTCCTCGCCCGCCGCCGCTCTCAGCGCCCTGCGCAATCGCATGGCCAATGAGACCGACCGCCTCGAACCCCAGATCTATGACGAGGATGGCGACGACGAAGACGCCGTGGACATGGAGCCCGGCGCACACTTCGATGCCGATCCTGAACTCCTCAAATTGGTCGAAATGGCGGAAAATCTCACCACCGCTCCCGATCCCAAGCTCCAGGCACTCATCGAAGTCCTCAAGCCCATCCTCAAGAAAGGCGCGAACCCCGTCGTTTTCTGCCGCTTCATCGCCACCGCCGGCCATGTGCGCGATGGCCTCCGCAAGGCATTCCCGAAACTCCTCATCGAATCCGTCACCGGCGTTCTCACTTCGGACGAACGTCGCGACCGCGTGGCCGACATGGCACCCGCAGAGGGCGAAAAGGAAACCCAGCGCCTGCTCGTCGCCACGGACTGCCTCTCGGAGGGTATCAACCTCCAGCAGCTTTTCGACTCCGTCATCCACTACGATCTCTCGTGGAACCCCACCCGCCACCAGCAGCGAGAAGGCCGGGTGGACCGTTTTGGCCAGCCTGCCGATCTCGTCCGTACCGTCATGATGTTCTCCCCGGACAGCGCCATCGACGGTGCCGTGCTGGAGGTCATCCTCCGCAAGGCCGAGGAAATCCGCAAAGCCACCGGCGTTACCGTCCCGCTTCCCGAGGAACGCGGCCCGGTCACCGACGCCCTCATGGCTTCCATGATGCTGCGCCGCCACACCAGCGATCAGCTCATGCTGGATCTGAAAATCAGCGATAGCACCAGTTTCATGGATGCCCGTTGGCGCGATGCCTCGGAAAACGAAAAGAAATCCCGCGCTCGCTTTGCCCAGAATGCCATGAAGCCGAAGGAGGTTGCCCCGGAGTGGGAAAAAGCCCGCCGCTTCCTCGGCTCGCCGGACGATGCCCGGCTCTTCGTCGAGCGCTCCATGGCCCGCTTCGGCGTTCCACTTGAACCGCGGAAAAACCTCCTCCTCGCCCATACCCACGGCCTCGATTCCGGTTTGCGCGAGCGTCTCGAACAACGCCACCTCAAGGGCACCATCCGCCTTGCCTTGGCAGAGCCCGCACCCTCCGGCGCGGTGCTACTCACCCGCACCCATCCACTTACCGCCACCCTCGCCGAGTCCCTCGTCGAGGCTTCGCTCGACCCGGAATCCCTCACCGGCCTCGGCCTTGGCCGCGTCGGCGCGTGGGAAACTTCCGCCGTGCCTAAGCTCACCCGCGTCGCGCTGCTCCGCATTCGCTACAAGCTCACCATCCACGCCCGCCGCGAGCGAATGCTTCTCGCCGAAGAAGCCGCCCTCGTTGTCCTTCAAGGAAACGACATCATCGCCATTGAGGATGAAGCCCGAGCGCTTCTCCACGCAGAAGCCACATCAAATCTTGCCGCTTCCGCTCAGGAGCGTTTCATCGAAAAAGCCAAGGCCGATCTTCCCTCACTGCTCGCTGGCTCGTTATCCGGCTTCGTCCGCCAGCGCGCCGAAGAACTCGCCCAGGATCATGCCCGCCTGCGGGCCGCCGCAGGTTCCTCCCGCGTCTCCGTTGCACCCGTCTTCCCTCCCGATGTCATTGGCCTCTTTGTGCTGATGCCCAATACGATCTGACCAATGGCCCGCAAACCCGTCACTGATCTCTCCGCTTGGCCCTCGCTCACCCTTGAGGGCAACCTGATCGCGCCCGCCATGGTGGCCAGGATCGCCGGGCCCAAGGACGACGAAGCCACCCGCCAATCCTACCGCATCCGCAAGGGTCTTTCCATTCGCGACGAAATCTCCACCGCCTTCCGCGTCGGCCAATCGCACTTCGACGCCTTTCGGAAACTGGAAAACCCTTCCGCCGATGCAACCCGCCGTTTCATGCGGGATTTCCTCGCGGAAACCCTCGGCTTCGATGACCTCGCCTCGCACGAGGGAGCCGTTTCCCTCCTTGCCGGCGGCCGCGTGCCCATCGTCGTCACCCCACCCGCCGAGGAAAAACTCGACCGCAAGAGCCCCACACTTTCCACCGACCGATCCCGCTCCGCAGCCTTCGCGCTTCAGGATTACGTCAACGAGCGCGACGACGCCCTCTGGGGCCTCGCCACCAATGGCACCGTCCTGCGCCTCATGCGGGACAATGCCTCTCTCACCCGCCCGGCCTTCATCGAGGCGGACCTCGCCCAGATCTTCACCAACGAGGACGCCGCCTCGTTCTCCATCCTCTGGCTCCTCTTCCACCGCACCCGTTTCGGCCTCGCCGATACTCCTGCCACCGATTGTGATCTCGAACGCTGGCGCGATGCCGGGGCGAAAGAAGGCGAAGCCTCCCGCGACCGCCTCGCCGGCCAGGTTAAGCTTGCCCTCAAGCTCCTCGGCTCCGGCTTCCTCGAAGCCAATCCCGAGCTCTCGAAGCGCCTGCAATCCGGCGACATCCCGCTCACCGGCTGGTTCAATGAACTTCTCCGGCTCATCTATCGCCTCATCTTCCTGATGGTCGCGGAGGATCGCAATCTCCTCCATCCGACAAAGGCCCCCGCCTCCGCGCGGAAACTCTACACCGACGGCTATTCGCTCAGCGCCCTGCGCGCGCTCTGCACCCGTGGCTCGACTTGGGACCGCCACCACGACCGCTACGAGGGCATCAAGATCGTCTTCCGCGCTCTCGCCGACGGCGAGGAAACCCTTGCTCTGCCCGCTCTCGGCGGACTCTTCGCCACCGGCGAACTCCCGAATTTGGAAACCGCCCGCCTCCGCAACCGCGCGTTCATGG
>CALMKO010000348.1 GCA_937867415.1 uncultured Verrucomicrobiota bacterium
CTGGATGTGAACATGGGAGCGACTGCGGTGGGCACGGGGATCAACAGCCCCCCGGGTTACGCGGAACGATGCATCCTCCACCTTGCTGAGGTGAGCGGGCTGAAGGTGCGGCTGGCTGAGAATCTGGTGCAGTCCACGCAGGACAGCGGTGCGTTTTCCTTGATGAGTGGTGCCATGAAAACGGCCGCGGTGCAGCTTTCGAAAATCTGCAATGATCTGCGCTGGTTGTCATCTGGACCGCGTTGCGGACTCTATGAAATCCGGCTGCCCGCGATGCAGCCGGGATCTTCGATCATGCCGGGCAAGGTGAATCCCGTGATTCCTGAAATGGTGAGTCAGGTGTGCTATCAGATCATCGGCGCGGATGTGACGATTTCGATGGCGTCTGAGGCGAGTGAGCTGGAGTTGAACATGGCCGAGCCGATCATCGCCTTCAACCTGTTCTTCGGGCTGACCTTGTTGCGCAACGCTGCAATCGCCCTGCATACCCGCTGCATCGTAGGAATCGAGGCGAATCGCGAGCGTTGTCTGAACTATGTGCAAAACTCCATCGGTCTGGTGACCGCGCTGAATCCGGTGCTGGGCTATGAGCGCAGCGCGGCGATTGCCAAGGAGGCGCTCGCGACCGGGGCGAGTGTTTATAGTCTGGTGTTGGAAAAGGGGTGGCTGACGAAAGAGGAGTTGGATGATCTCTTGAGTCCGGAGAAAATGACGAGACCACGAGTATCTTGAGGTCGAGACGGAGTTATGACTCTCGAGTGAGCGGCTCCAGCCATTTTTCCCGGCGGAACCAGGTTTCCTGGCGTTTGGCGTATTGGCGGGTGGCGGCGTTGATGAGCTCTTCGCAGGTGGGACGGTCGATCTCACCAGCGAGTAGTGAGCGGATCTCCCGGAAGCCGATTGCTTTTTCGAAGTTGGTCGAGATGTCGTTCATGGCAGCGACTTCTTCCAAAGCGCCGGATTCTAACATGATTTGGGTTCGTCGGGCGATTCTCGCGTGGAGGTCGGGGCGGCTGCGTTGGAGGACGATTCCCCGGAGTTGGGAGGAAATGGCGGCGGTTTGCTGTTCCCAGCCATCGCGAAGGTCTGAGGCTTTGTGACCGCTGAGGATGCAAATCTCCAACGCGCGTGAGACGAAGCGGCGGTTCTGGAGGGCGGTGCGGGATGCCTCCACGGGATCTAACATCTTAAGTTGGGCGACGAGGTCTTCGAGGGGGCGGGCATCCATTTCGGCGCGCAGCGTAGCGTCGGCGGTGGGGAGTGGGGCGGCCCCGTGGGTGAGGAACTTCAGATAGAGGCCGGAGCCGCCGGTGATGATGGGAGTTTTTCCACGGGATTGGATTTCGGCGATGACGGGTTTCGCAAGGTTGGCATAGAACTGGGCATCTGCGGACGCGGTGGGTTTGAGAACTCCGTAGAGGTGGTGGGGGACTTGTGAACGTTCTGCGGCTGACGGGGCGGCACTGATGATTTCAAGCCCCTGATAGAGTTGGAAGGCATCGGCGTTGACGATCTCGCCGTTGAGTTGAAGAGCATATTGGATGGCGAAGCTGCTTTTTCCTGAGGCGGTGGGGCCACAGATATAATAAGGAGTGACGAGACTCTTGTCGTCACAGAGGTTGGTGGGGACAGGAGTGTCCCCACTCCTTAAATTGCTTTGGCTCGTTTGCTTTGCCATAAGGTAAAAGTTCCTTCCTTCAACTTCGCTGGATTCCTCCGGATGTAACGCACGGCATTCGCGAAGTGGGATGCATCGCGGATGAGCGTGTCGCGGTAATTTGGCTGCCAGATGCTGCCGAGTCCGATTCTCCGGGCGGAAATGCCTTTCCAGCTTTGCATGAGTTTTTCCAACGGAACGAGCGGAGTGAACAGGAGATGAATGTGGTTCGGTATGATCACCCACGCATGATGATTTGCCTTGGTGCCTTGATCGTGCATCAAGGTTCGTTGGAGGATGTCGCGTTTGTCTGGATCGGTGAAAATGCAGGCGCCGTGGCCCTCGTCCAGCCAGTTTTCCAATCGCCAGGTGAATTTGCGGTGATACTCCTGCTCGGTTTCATTTGTCCATGGTTCGGGATGTTGAGTCTTCCACACGACGAGTTCTTCTTGCCACTGCCGGAGTTTGGTTCGCGGCATGGAGTCTGCTAATCGGAAGGTGATAAATTGGATGACTTCGCCTTGCTGCCAGTGTGGGAGTTTGACTCCGTGTTTTTGGGTTTCCCCGGATGGGTTGTAGAACTCGGGCATGGGAGACGGAGTTTGGTGGGGACAGGAGTGTCCCCACTCCTTAGGGCTTAGAAGGGGAATTTGCCGCCGCCGAGGCCTTTCATGATGTCTTTCATGCCGCCGGCACCGCCCATTTGTTTCATCATGGCACCCATCTTGCCGGGAGATTTCATCATCTTGCGCATTTCGCCGAACTGTTTGATGAGTTGGTTCACTTCCATGATGGTGGTGCCGGATCCGGCGGCGATGCGCTGGCGGCGCGAGCCCTTGATGATTTCCGGGCGGCGGCGTTCCACGAGGGTCATGGAGAGGACGATGGCTTCGGTGCGCTTGAGCTTCTTGGTGTCGAAGGCACCTTGGGGAAGTTGCTTTTTGATTTTACTGAAGCCGGGCATCATTCCTAACAGTCCTTCAAGCGGACCGAGGTTTTGGATCATTTTCATTTGATCGAGGAAGTCGGTGAAGTCGAATTTTCCCTCTTGCATGCGCTTCATGGAGTGCATGGCGTCCGCTTCGTTGACCTTGTCGGCGACTTGTTCGACCATGCTGACGATGTCGCCCATGCCGAGGATGCGGTCGGCCATGCGATTGGGGTGGAACTCGAAGAGCTGGTCGAGTTTCTCCCCTTCGCCGGCGTATTTGATGGGCTTGCCGGTGACGGCGCGCATGGAGAGGGCGGCGCCGCCGCGGGTGTCGCCGTCGAGCTTGGTGAGGATGATGCCGGTGATGCCTACGGCCTTGTCGAAGTGCTCGGCGACGGAGACGGCTTGCTGGCCGGTGGCGGAGTCTGCGACTAACAAAGTCTCCTTGGGCTTGACGAAGTCGTGGAGGCGCTTGAGCTCCGCGACGAGGCGCTCGTCGATTTCCTGGCGGCCTGCGGTGTCGAAGATGAGGACGGTGCCTTGTTGTTTTTCGGCCCAGGCGAGGGCGTCCTTGGCGACCTTGACGACGTCCGTCTCGGTGGCTTCCGGGGTGTAGCAGGGGACCTCGATTTGTTTGGCGAGAACTGCCAACTGGTCGATGGCGGCGGGGCGGTAGAGGTCGCAGGCGATGAGGAGCGGGCGGCGGCCTTCCTTTTTGAGGCGGTTGGCAAGCTTGGCGGAGGTGGTGGTTTTGCCTGCGCCGTTGAGGCCGCAGATGAGGATGCGTGCAGGTGGGTTGAGGTCGAGTGGGGATTGGTCTCCGCCGAGCAGGGCGGTGAGTTCGTCCTGGAAGATTTTGACGATTTGCTCGCCGGGTTTGATGGATTTAAGGACGTCCTCCCCGAGGGATTTTTCTTTCACCTTGGCGATGAAGTCCTTGGCCACGCCGAACTCGACATCGGCCTCTAACAAGGCGATACGGATTTCACGGAGGGCGTCGGCGATGTTTTTTTCCGAGATGCGGCCGACGCCACGGAGGTTGCGGAAAGTTTTGTCGAGACTGTCGGAGAGGGAAGAGAACATGTTGAATAAATGCTGAGAAACTGAAATGCTGAAAAGCTGAAATTGGGAGAGCTGAAATGCTGAAAAGCTGAAATTGGGAGAGCTGAAATGCTGAAAAGCTGAAATTGGGAGAGCTGAAATGCTGAAATTGGGAGAGCTGAAATGCTGAAAAGCTGAAATTGGGAGACGGGGAATTATTCGTCGTCGGGGAGGTAGGCGGCTTCGCGATCGACTTGGAATGACCAGCGGAGCGGGGATTCTGCGGGTTTTCCGGCGAGGTCGCTCCAGTTGATGACCACTTGGCAGCCGGCTTGGCGGAGGCGGCGGTTGACTTGCCAGGAGAATTTCATGGTTTGTGGATCGAAGGTTGCGGGGACCTCTCCAAAGCCGGCGACCTTCATGGTGAGGGTGGAGGGGTTGAAGTTTTCGAGCTTGGAGAGATCGGCCGAGATTTCGGGGAGGCGGGAGTTGATGATGGCTCCGGGTTCTGGGGTGACCGGGTGCGGGGTGGTTTGCACGAGTCCGGTGATCAGTTCGCGGTTGTCAGGGGCGGATTGTCCCTCGCGGAAGGTGGTGGCGGTTTCGAAGCCGCGGTCGTAGGTGCCGAGGATGATGTTGCGGGGGAGTGTCTCGTTGGGCAGGGAGCGTTTGATTTTCCCGGGGAGGACGGTGAACATGAAGTCGTAGCTGAATTCCTGTCCGAGCTTGAGCATCTCGGCGGTGAAGAAGCCGCCGGGGTAGGCGTAGGTGTTGATTTTGACGGGGAATTTGGATTCCAGAAAGCGTTTGGATTCGCCCATTTCCTTGCGGAGATAGGCGTCGAAGGCATTTTCGCCTTTTTTACGATAGCTTTTGACGGTGATCGGGTAGGGGTGGCTTACCGAGTGGCTGCCGATGCTTGCGCCGTTTTGGATCATTTCCTCGATCATGGTGCTGGAGAGGGCTTTGCCACCGCCGTCCACGTAGTTTTTGTAGAGGAAGATGGTGAAGGGGAATCCGAATTCCTTGAGGATGGGGTAGGCGTCGGTATAGACGGATTTCCAACCGTCATCGAAGGTGAGGAGGACGGACTGGTTGGGAAGAGGTTTGCCGTCTTTTTTCCAGGCAGTGAATTCTTGGAGGGTGATGACTTTGAGGCCGAGTTGGCGGATGGTTTCCATCTGGCGGCGGAACTTGGAGGTTTTGATCCGCATTTCCGTGTCAGGAAGGTTTTCGGCGAGTTCGTGATAGCCGAGGATGGAGACCCGGACGCCGTCATCGGGGATCGCGGGGTCTTCCACGGGGAGTGCGACGGGTGGCGCGGGCGTTGGAGTCGGTGGTGTTTCTTGGGCCCAAGCGCAAATGCTGGCTAGAAAACCGAGAATCAGGGTGAGTTTGATCATGCAGACGGGCAGCCTAAGCTTGCCCGCTGGATTTTGGAAGCCCCAAGCGCTTGGATTCTTCAGGCGGTGGATTTTTTAAGGGAATTCAAAGCAACTCGGGACAGGAAAATCGGGCCGCCGATGAAGTAGCGCTTGAATAGGCGCCTAGGTTCCTGGGACATGCGGTAGAGCCACTCGATTTTGAGTTTCTGCATCCAGATGGGAGCACGGGGGAAGACGCCTGCGGAAAAGTCGATGAATGCACCCACGCCGATGCCCAGCTTGGCACCGGTCTGGGCTAGATGCTGGTGCAGCCATTTTTCCTGCTTGGGATTTCCCATGCCGACGATCAGGACATCGGTCCTGGCGTCGCGGATTTGTGCGATGACGGAGTTGATTTCATCTGGGCGGAAATATCCGGAGTGGGTGCCGGAAATGGTGAGGTTGGGATTTTTTTTGATGAAATTCTGGGCGGCTTTGGCGGCGACGCCGGGTGCTGCGCCGAGGATGAAGACCCTCCAGCCAAGCTCGGACGCCATGTCGAGGATTCTCGGGGTGAGGTCGGTGCCGTTCAGGTTTGCGGGGAAGCTTGGCTTGCGCAGCATGATGGCGGCGAGTGACACGCCGATGCCGTCGTTGAAAACGATGGCCGCCTCCTGGAGGATTTTTTTGAACTCGGGATCGTGTGAGGACAATTCCAAGGTGTGGGCGTTCACATAAGCGACCAGTGCGGGTGCGGAGAGATCCGCCAAGTTTTTGATCTCGCGTAGGGCCTCTACTTCCGTTGCGCGAACGATGGGAATATCAAGAATCGTAAGGGGGGGAAGGCCTGTCTCTTATACACATCTCCGA
>CALMKO010000349.1 GCA_937867415.1 uncultured Verrucomicrobiota bacterium
GCACCGCCTTCGATCACGCTGCGGGCGGCGCGGGCGAGGTCGGCGGTTTCATCGACCACGACGACTGGATTGCCCGGGCCCGCGCAGATGGCGCGCTTGCCGGACTTCATGGCCGCGTTGACCACAGCAGGGCCGCCGGTGATGGCGAGCAGGTTGACCAAGGGGTTCTTGCAGAGCAGGTCGAAGGACTCGATGCTGGGTGACTCGATGGTGGTGATGATGTTATCGATCCCGATTTCGCGGAAGATCGCTTCATTGTAGGCGCGTACGGCCATGGCGGCACTGCGGGCACCGCCGGGATGCGGATTGAAAACGATGGAGTTTCCGGCAGCCACCATGTTGATGACATTACCGGTGAGAGTGGGAACGGAGTGGGTGACCGGCAGGATGGCACCGATGACGCCGAAAGGAGCGTATTCCTCCAGGGTGATGCCGCCGTCGCCACTCATGGCGTAGGGCTGCAACCATTCCGTTCCGGGGACGTTCTTGGTGATGAGCAGCTTGCCGATTTTATGATCCAGGCGACCGATCTTGGTCTCTTCCATTTCGAACTTGCCCCAGGGTTCCGCATTGGCGACCGCGAGGCCCTTGACGATTTCGATGACCTTTGCCCGACCGGCCACGCCGAGTTTTTTCAGTTGGAGGTGGGCGTCCGTGGCGGCATGAGCGGCCTTGTCCACGCAGGTAAAGACCCCGCGCTGGCCGGACTCGCCACTGCAACCGCAGCCGCAGGATGAGCTTGCCTTGGCCGGGGCAGGAGCGGGTGCCGCTGCTGCCGGGGCAGCGGCGGAATCACCGGCCGCGAGCCGGGAGATGACGGATTCTACGACGGAGCGCAGCGTTTCTGGATCGAGAGTTTTCATGCGGGAAATGGAATGGAAAGGTGGCACGAAGCCGGATCAATCAAGCGGGAGGCGCGTGTGTCAGCCTCCCTTATAAACGGTTTTGCCGAGGACCTCGACGCGGTCGATGATCGCGACGATGGCGGCATCCACGGGAATCAATTTCAAGCCCTGGGCGGCACGGGCCGAGCTGCCTTGGCAAAAGAGGACAAGTTCGCCTTCACCCGCGCCCACGGTGTCGATGGCGACGATGGTGTTCTGGCCGTCCTTGAATTTGGACGGGTCCTTGTCATCTACGAGTTTGGGGCGAAGCAGGAGAAGTTTCCTTCCGACCATGAGTTCGTCTTTTTTCGTAGAGACTACTTGTCCGATGACTTCTGCGAGAAACATCTGGGAAAGGTGTGATCCCGCGGCTGAGCTTTGCGAAAAACCCGGCCGCGGGCATTACAGAATTATTTGCGCGCTACGCGGGCGGCGGCGGAGGCATCCTTGGGGAGCACACCGTCGATGGCTTCGTCCGGACGGGCGATGACGTGGGCGCTGACGACTTCACCGGATTCGGAAGCGGCGGCGGCACCTGCATCGAGGGCGGCTTTGACGGCGGCGACGTCGCCAGTGACGACGGCGTTGCAAAGCGCGCTGCCGACTTGCTTCATCGGTCCGACGAGTTCAACGTTTGCGGATTTGAGCATCGCGTCAACGCCGACGACGAGACAGGCGAGACCGCGGGTTTCTAAGAGTCCAACTGCTTGTTTGGCCATGGTAGTATTTGTTTAGTGTGAGTGGTGAGAGGTGAGAATATGACGAACTAGGAAAGTTTCCGATAGACTTCGCGTGCGAGCACGAGTTCTTCGTTGGCAGGGATGACCATGATTTTCACGGGCGAGTCGGCGGTGCTGACGACGGCCTCGGTGGCGCGGCAGGCGGCATTTTTTTCGGGGTCGAGATGCACGCCGAAAGCTTCGAGATTTTTGCAAACCTCGGCGCGGGTTGCGCAGCCGTTTTCGCCGATTCCGGCGGTGAAGACGAGGGCGTCCAGGCCGCCGAGATCGACGAGGAAAGCGCCGATCCAGTGGCGGATCGCGTGGATGTTCGCGTCGATGGCGAGTTGGGCATCGGAGTTTCCGGCAGCGGCGGCGGCTTCGATGTCGCGGGCATCGTTTGAGACGCCGGAGAGGCCGAGCAGGCCGGATTCCTTGGTGAGTTGGCGCTCCGCTTCGTCCAGCGAGATGCCAAGGGTGCGCATGGCGTAAGGAATGGCCCCGGAGTCCAGATCACCGACGCGGTTGTTTTGAGGGAGGCCGCTTTGGGGTGAGAAGCCCATGCTTGAGCCGATAGCGACTCCATTGAGAATGCCGGTGACGGAACTCGATCCACCAAGGTGGCATGAAATGACACGGAAAGGCTTTCCGGTGATTTCACGAGGTCCGTCCAGGTAGAGGCGGCGGGCGATTTCCGCCACATCGTCCCGACCTGCGAGTTCGGCGGAGCGCTCCGCGATGAACTTGTGGCTTGCGCCGTGGAAGCCGTAGCGGCGGATGCCGATGTCGCGCCAGGGCTTGGGAATCGCGTAGCTGTAGTAGGCGGGCGAGGTCCACTGGTAGAAGGCCGTTTCGAAAAGAGCGACGAGGCGCGCCTTGGGAAGGGCGGTCTGAAACTGCCGGATCCCGGCGGCATAAGGTGGATTATGCGCCGGGGCGACGGCGGTGAAGCCATCCAGGGCATCGATCGCCTTTTGATCCGCGATCACACAGCCGCTGAGGTCCTTGCCCAGGACCGTCTTGAATCCCACCGCGTCGATCTCATCAGGGCTTGAGATGATTCCGTCGCGTTGCAGGGTGGCGAGGGCGTCCGCAATGACCGCAGCATGGTCGGTCACCCGTTCGTAGCCGCCTTTGGCCACGACTTTTCCATCGCTCTGATCCATTTGGAAAAGGCGATACTTGAAAGAGGTCGAGCCAAGGTTAGCGACAAGAACGAGCATGGGTGGGATGAGGGTATGTGCTATAGGTTAGATGCTATCGGCCATTTGGAATACTCTGCCTAACTTCTAACCGATAACTTTCAACATGATCAGGCAATCCAGGTGCCGAGCTTGGAGAGGTCGTCGTGGGGACGCGGGATGACTTGCACGGAGGTGACGGTGCCGATTTTGCCACCTGCGGCGGCGGCGGCGTCGAGGCCGGCTTTGACTGCGGCGACGTCGCCGGTGAAGAAACCGGTGACAAGTCCGGAGCCGATTTTATCCCAGCCGGTCATTTTGATGTCTGCTGCTTTGAGAGCGGCATCAGAGGCTTCGATGAGGGCGACGAAACCTTTGGTTTCGATGATGCCGATTGCTTGCTTGGCCATGGTCGTTTTGTGTTAGATTGGTTGAATTGAAAGGATCAAGCGATGCCGAACTGGTTGAGGAGCTCGGCGTGCGGCCGGGCGATGACGTGTGCGGATACGAGTTCACCGACGCGACCTGCCGCTTCGGCACCTGCGTCAACGGCAGCCTTCACGCTACCGACGTCGCCCTTGACCAGGACGGTGAGGAAGCCACCGCCGGTTTGAATTTGTTTTACGAGTTCGACGTTGGCGGCTTTAGCCATAGCGTCTGTGGCTTCGACGCTGCCGACGTAGCCTTTAGTTTCGATCATGCCGAGTGCAGTGCTCATAGTGTTGTTTGGTGATGTGGGATTGGAATTGAGATTATTGGGTGAGTTCGCAGAAGGTGTCAGGCTTGAGGCCACAGGCGTTGCCCTCGTCGGTGTCGATGTGGACCTCGAGCTTGAAGGATGGGTCCACGCGGACGACAAGGTTGTCAAAGGTCATGCCAAGAGGGCCGTGGACCTTGAGTTTCATGCTGTCGAGGTGCTTGACGCCGTAGTAGGCGGCGTCGTCCGGGTGCATGTGGACGTGCGGTTGGGCGCGGATCACCCCTTCGTCCATTTGAAAGTATCCATGGGGGCCCATCAACATGCAGCCCGGGGTGCCCTTGATGGCTCCGGACATGGCAACGGGGATGTCGAAGCCGAGTGAAATCGCGTCGGTATAGGCGAGCTCGACCTGATTGAGATCCCGGCAAGGACCGAGGATGCGCAGATTGGAGATGATGCGGCTGCGAGGTCCGATGAGCGTGATGGACTCCTTGGCGGCGTATTGGCCGTTTTGGTAGAGGCCTTTCATCGGCGTGAGTTGATAACCCGGCCCGAACAGTGCCTCGACGGCGGCTTGGGTCAAATGGCAGTGCCTCGCCGAGATGTTGACCAACAAGGCGTTTGGCGCCTTGGAGGCCGCAGGAAGCGGGAGACCCATGCTGGCATATACCTGCTCGCGAACGAGGTGCTCGATCACGGCTCTTGGAGTGCTTTGTGAGATTGGAGAGGCCATCGGGGCCGCAATGTTTCGTCGATTCCGGTTGACATGTCAACCGGAAACCCAATTATTTCCTAAAAAACAAAGAAAAACACAAAAACTCATGCTAGCCATTGATCGTCAACGCAGGATTTTGGAGCTTCTCAGCTCGCAGGAGACCATCCGCACGATTGAAACCGCTGCCGAGCTCGGCGTGACGGATGAAACGGTGCGCAAGGACTTTGAAACCTTGGAAAAGCGTGGCGAGCTACTCCGGATCCATGGTGGCGCGAGCAAACTCCAGCGAGTCCGCGAGGACCTGCCATTCAATGAACGGCAGGCCGTGCTGCGGGAAGAGAAGTTGGCGATTGCCCGGATCGCCGCGAAACGGATCCAACCGAATGAAACGATTTTTCTCGATGCGAGCTCGACGGTGCTGACCCTGACCGAGTGTCTGCCCGAGATTCCACTGACGATTTTGACCAATGCGCTCAATGTTTTCAACGCCCTGTCGGACCGGCCGAATCTGGATTTGATCTGCACGGGTGGGCTTTACGATCCGAAATCGCGCTCATTCATCGGCCTGACGGCTGAGAAATCGCTGCAACGTTACAACATTCACCGGATATTTTTCTCAGGAAACGGACTGCATTTGGAGCGGGGTGTCAGTGAGAGCAATTCACGGCAGGCCGCATTCAAGGAACGGGTGATCCAAAGTGCGCAGGACGTGGTTTTTCTGGGGGATCATTCCAAGCTTGGGCAGAAAGCCTCGTTTTTCTTCGCCGGGGTCGCGGACCTGAGTTGCGTGATCACCGACCGCCTGGCCGATCCGGAATTCGTCGGACAAGTGCAAGATTGTGGCGTGGAAGTCTTGCTGGGGACTTGAGCAAGGGGGCCTCCCTCAGGATCTCGGCACCCTGAGTGATGAAGAAATCTGAGTTCACCGGTCGGGTGAAGACGAGTCGGGTTTTCAATTTCCGAGTCTTCCGCAAAACCCGTCCAAGCCTAGGACCCCGTGGTCTAAAGTCCGAAAAATATCAGACTCGTCGCGGCTTCGCATGGCTCCCAAGGGGCATGGGGGGACGATGTTGGGGGCTTACGCGCTTTTTCATCGGTCGGGCATGCGTTTGCGGGCTGAGCCAGCCCGCGCTACCTCTTTGGGCATGGGGGGGGCGATGGACGGGAGCTTTGGGCAGACGGTCTCAGCGCGAATGCCAGGGTGATCGTGCACGAAATGGCACAAGCCTTTCATCTTCTGGCGTATCGGAAGCCGGGGAAAGCGCGGACGAGGCGGCGCATTTCCAACTTCATGAGGGTGGCGGTGACGACATGGGCGGGTAGTCCGCTGCGCTCGATGATGCGATCCACCGGCGATTCATCGGCGGTGACTGCGGCGAATACAGCGGCCTCCTCAGCAGGAAGTTCGGGGAAAAGGTCCGGCGTCTCGGCGCTGGGCTGAGTGAGTGGCGCTTGGCGGGCGAAGGGGAGTTCGCCGAGATCATCAAGGAGGTGGCTGGCATCAGCGACGAGGGTGGCGCCGTCGCGGATGAGTTGATTGCAACCGGCGGAGGTCGGCTTGTCGATAGGGCCGGGGACGGCGAAGATCGGTTTTCCGTATTCCGAAGCCAGGTTGGCGGTAATCAGCGAGCCCGACCAAGCGGGGCATTCCACGACCAGGACGGCGCGGGCCC
>CALMKO010000350.1 GCA_937867415.1 uncultured Verrucomicrobiota bacterium
CGGATGCGTGGCAAGGAGTTGGGAGTCGAAAAAACGAGCTGGGGCGGACTGGTCGGGACCTCGGCCACTGCCAGCCGGCTCCCGGAGCCGCGGATGTTTCCGCAGTGCCACTTGGGCTGCCGCTTGCCGTCGAAATGGCAGGCGGCCGGGCGCTCAACGGTCACGACAGAGGCCGCGCCACTAACCATTAGATGGCCGAACTGCGGCGCCATGGTGATTTCCAGTTCCATTCCTAGGGTTTGGATTCGTGGGTTTGGGGCTGCGGCGCGTAGCGATACCGTGGTTCAAAGACCACGCCGGGTAGCTTTTTCAGCAAGGCATCATAGGCGGTTTCCGGCCCCGCTTTCCGGATGATGTCCAGGGCTGGCTGTGGCCAGTTGGCATCGGGAAACACATGAAGGTCGGTGATCGTGCTGTTCGGCGCACCGGTTTGATTGCTGCTGGATGTCGAATAGATATTGCTGTAGTGGTTGTCGCGCTTCCGCTTCCAATCATTCAACTCGAAGTTGTCCTGGCCGGGGACGATTTCGAAAACCAGATTCTTTCCGGTGTAGTATGCAGTTCCTTCGTCCGGATGGTAAACCCCTTGAAAATGGGTTGTGGCCGCTTTGACGTAGTTGCCGCTTGCTTCGGAATCCGGCTGGCTTCCCAAGGTGTAAAATGCGCCGCCGTCGTGAAGCAGCTTCATGCAATCATAGACGCGGTTGTTGTTGAATGTATTGTTGCGGCAGGTGGTGGTGGGATTGCCGGGCTTGGAGATTTCATCAAAGTCATTCCAGCCCCAGCCGAGGCTGACGGCGCTGTATTGGGTGCCTTGGATGTGGTTGTGATCGATCTTCAAGCCATTCACGAAATAGGCGGTGATTCCGGCGTGTCCGTAGAACAGGGTGGTTAGGTCGAACAGCACATTGTTCTTGATGAGAATATTCCGGCAGATTCCTTCTTCAGCGGGCGAATACGTTTCGTTCGGTCCACCGTCGCCTTCATAGAGGTGTTGCGGGTGTCCCACTTGGAAGGCCGAGCCGCCGATATCGACACATAGATTGCCGATGCATTGGGAATCGCTTACGTCGTTGATGAAGCCGATGCCGTCATTGCCAATATGTCTTAAATGACAATCTTCAAAATGGATCGCCTTCGCGCTGGAAACCTCGATGGCACAGGGCGTGATATCGTAGGCGCGGTATTGGATGTTGTGCCAGTTGGTGTCATCAAATGCCATGCACCAGGTGGCGGCTTGCACGGTTGCCTTGCCGGATGAGTTTTCGATCATGGGCAGAACGGCTTCGGTGTTCGCAAACGCGATTCCTTTGAAGCTGATGTTTTCGACCCGTTCGGTTTTGGACTTACCCTGGATCTCGATCAAGCGTCCGACCTTCGGAGCATAGACCTTGGCCGTGGCCATGTCTTCCTTCTCGGCATAGTAATACAAGGTCCCGGTGGTTTTGTTAAAATAGAACTCTCCGGGTTCATCCAGAAATTCAAAGGCATTGTATAGGGTATGCTCCCCGGTGACCGAGAACCCTGAATCCCATCCCTGATTGAACGCGATCGCCCCATAAGGTTGTTGGAGTTTCAACACCCGGTTCTCTCCTTCCGTGATGATTTCGCGGACGCAGACGATATTGGAATTCCAGGTTGTGTTGCGCATGATTTCGACATCCGAGGCATTGGTGACTTCGGAAACATCGCTGGCCGCATACTGGACACCATCCGGTTTTGATCCGCCCGTTCGTGCCCAAGCCGCTTGTCCGGCGGTGACGGTGTAATTGCCCCATCCGCCACGAGCGCTTACGGTTTTGTGTGCCATGTAGGCGCGTTTGTCATTGACGATCAAAGTCCGCAGCTTTGTCTGGCGATCCAGCTTGGCTTCGTAAATGCGTCCCTTGTGGCCTTTCCATCCCGTCACCTGATCCGCGCCGTTCAAGACCGGGACTTCATTTTCATACGCCTGATAACAGATCTTGTGGCCGTTTCTTCCTGAATCGGCAGGGGTGAACGTGAGAGTCTCGGTGACGGGATAGTTGCCCCCGCGCAGAAAGACGTTGATGTCTGCGTTCATGGTTTGATTGACCGACCGCACCGCATCGCGGGCGCGTGACAGACTGCGGAACGGTTTTTCCCGGGTTCCTGCATTGCTGTCATCGCCTAGGGGTGAGACGTAAAATGCTGTAGCATTCGTTACCGGGCTTTGCGCCTGCAGGCCGGGAGCCAGCGTGAGAAGGGCGAGAAGTGTGGCAGCAATCGGGCGGCGGGAGTGGAGTGGTATGGCGGGCATCATGACGAACAGACTTGTAGCGGCGGTCGGCGTTCGGCAGGAGCCGAGCCACGACCGTCGATGTGGGTGAAGAGAGATGGATTGACGCTTGATGATTGTTGAAGTGATGGTTGGAACTGCGCTTACTTTTCCATGAACTGGACTTCCCAGATCGTCGGCCAGTCGCTGGCTTGCAGGATGTTTAGACGAACGACTTGAGCCGTGACGGGATCGAAGCTGGCCTGGAAGTTCGCGCCAAGCGTGGTGCCCGTGTGAAAGGTCTTCCAGGAGTCGCCCACCTTGGCTTGAAGTTCGAACGCCTGGACGCGCGGCGCGAAGGCCTCGCGGATTGTGGCCTTTGAAAAGATCATCGGTTTGCCGAGATCCACTTCGAGCCACGCCTGCTGCGTCGAGCTGGCCCAGCGGGTATCCGGGTCGCCGTCGATCGCGCTGGCGGGCTCGTATTCGCCGCCGCAGGAGCTTGAGGCGGAGGCTTTCATTTCCGGAGTGATGAGGCCCGGCAGGATGAAGTCGCTGGTTTCCATCACCACCACATCCTTGCGGCGGGATTCGGGGGTGACCTTGAGTTTGACTACTTTTCCACCGCTCACCACCCCCTCGATGGTGGTTTGCATGGGCGCGTGAAGTTTGAATTCGGCATCCCATTTTCCGGGCCAGGCAGGGAGGAGGAGGATTTTCGCGCCCTCGAACTGGACGAGCATGGTTTGCAAGGCATGGAGGCCGTTGCCGCCGTTGTCTTCGTCCGGAATGTAGTCATTGCCTGCGGCCCAGAAGGCGGGGAAACGCATGCGTGGATCCTTGCGGGTGAGGTGACTGGTGACGTATTTGCGGGCGGTGTTGGAATCGCCGAGGTAGGCGGCTTGCACGGCTTCCTGCGACCAGCAGCCCATCATGCGGTGCTTGCGGGCCTTGAAGGTTTGGCGGGCGAGTTCGAGCCCCGGCTTGCCGAGGCCGAAAAGGCGGAATGGATAGATCGGATAGAGTTCAGGATTCTCCGAGTTGTTCCCTTTGACCATCGGTTCGTCGTGAGGGAGGATGATCCGGGTGCCATCGCGGTCGCCCACCGGGATTTCCGGGAGTTCGCCGAGCATGCGTTTCCACTGCTGGCGGGATGCTTGGGAGGTGAGAGCTTCGGGAAGGGCCTGCAGCCCGTCGAGCACCCACTTGAGCCCAGCGATGTCGGGCGTGGGGTTGTTCACCTTCCAGAACATCTCGATCGAATTGACCGGGCTCATGAAGAGCTTGCCGTTGGCGTCGCGCTTGAAGTGCTGGTCGTAAAACGTCACCCCGGCCTCGGCGATCGGCAGCAGTGTGGTTTTGACAAATTCGCGGTCCTGCGTGTAGGCGAAGTAGTCGAGCATCATCGAGCTGAGTTCGATCACCGGCAGATAATAGTGGCGGGTGTAGTCGGCAGGATCTTCGGGAGAAACTTTTTTCAACTCGCTCCAAAACGGACCGGTCTCCACGAAGTAGGCTCCATCATGGCCATAGAACTCGCGGCATTTTTTGAGGTTGTCCGCGATCTGTCCGGCATACATCCGGAAGAATGGCTGCATGAGATCGAAGTCGCCGGATGCCATCATGGGCCAGTAAATCGGGCGCGTGTTCTGGAACCAATACATATGGCCCCAGATGCGGAAATCGGCGGTGATCGGCGCGAACCGGCCATCTGGCATTTTGTAAGGCTCCGGGTTGTCCACGGTGAAGAGCGAGCCGTTGAACTTGATCGGGTGGGCACCGCGTCCGGTGCAGGCGTTTTTGAAACGCTGGAGCAGATAGCCGGTGGTGACTTCATGGGACTTTTCGCCGGAGGTGATGAAGATGTGGCTGCGGTCCCAGAATGCCGCCCACCATGCGCGGTGGGCTTTCCATGCCGTGTCTTTGGCGGTGCTGTTAGTGGCGGCGATTTGGGCGTCGAGTTTGGCAATCCACTCGTCCTGAGTGGCGCATTGGGCGGTGATCGGGTGAATGCTGGCGCGGTGGAGGGTGAGAGGCTCGGTGGATTGCAGGGCGGTCTCGCCCGCGCTGACGAGACCATCGCCCAGGATGGCTGCCCCGATCATGCGGTTGAGCATCTGCGGGACTTGGGTGTTCTGGGACTTATAATACCAGACGACGTGGTCTTTTTGCCCTGAAAGGATCGTGTCGGCGCCGAGCCATTCGGTCGGTGCGGTGCGCCAGGATTCCATGGCGACTTTCATCTGGACCGGTTCGGCGCAGGCGGCCTCGACATGGATGACAGGGCGATTCGCATCCACCCACAGGCGCAGGCGCGATTTTTTGCCATCCGGTCCGGCGCTCGTCTCGATCGCGCCGTCGCGGAGTTTGAGTTCCTGGCGGAAGC
>CALMKO010000351.1 GCA_937867415.1 uncultured Verrucomicrobiota bacterium
CGAGATCTACACAGACTAGATCGTCGGCAGCGTCAGATGTGTATAAGAGACAGGGGTGTGCCGGGTGGGATGCTTTCACCGGCGAAGAGGCTGGTGGAAAGGGCGAGGGCAAAGGTGAGGACGCGGCAGGGTTTCATCGGCTCGTTTGTGGTGTTTCTAACCAGCCGTTGAAACGAAGCCATTCCTCAAGGCGAAGTGGCCATGTGGCGGTGGGTCCGAACTTGGGATCGCGGCTGTTGGAGTGGTCGCCTTGGGCATAGATGTGGATCTCGGACGGCACGCCTGATTTTGATAGCGCCTGATAGAGGCTGAGCGAGTTCATCACCGGCACAACGGTATCTGCCATGGTGGCGGCGATGAAAAAGGGCGGGCTGTCCTTGCGCACTTGTTTTTCCAGCGAGAGCGTCTCGGTGAGGCCGGGAGCGGGAGATTTCCCCAGGAGCGCCTCTCGCGAGCCTCGGTGGGTAAAATCTGCTGAAAGGCTGACGACCGGATAGATAAGAATGGCGAAGTTCGGGCGTGCGCTCACTGTGTCCATGGCGGCACCGGTTTTCCCATCAGTGTGGTCCCAGAGGGTGGCGGCACATCCTGATAGATGCCCGCCGGCGGATGTGCCCATGACGCCGATGCGCTCGGGTGATATCCCGAATTCGCCGGCTTGTTTGCGGACGGTACGGACGGCGCGGAGGATGTCCTGCAAGGGAGCGGGGTGGCCGTAATCGGCGAGGCGGTATTTCAGAACGAACACGGTGATTCCCAGCTCGTTCAAGCTCTTGACGGTGGAGTCACCGTTGGGGTTGACGGCGATGCGCACGTAGCCGCCGCCGGAGGACAGGATGATGGAGGTGCCTGTGGATTTTTCCTGCGCCCCTGGGAAAACGAGCAGGCTGGGTTGGTGGATCCCGGTGATCCTGCCCTCCACGATTTTTTCCTCGGCGGCGTTCGGCTTCAGGCCGGGGACGCCTTCCGGCCAAAGCTGGACGACGCGTGGCTGTGCGGCGAGGGCAAGTGAGGTCGTCAGAGCGAGGGCGGCAAGAATGTGGCGTACGTTCATGGGTTGGAGCATGCTTCCCAGTGCGGGCGGCGGTTTGCAAATCAATCCCTTTTCCATGCCGCGACCGGGGTGGAGGAGCGCAGCGTCACGGGCCCCAGGAGGCCTGAGTCGCGGAGAGATTCGTGCTTTTTCCACAAGGGAAAGGTGACAAAGCTCTTGCGACCCGTCGGGCTGGTTTTACCTTCCAGCGCCCATGGCGGCCATGCTGTTAGGTTGCCGTTTTTATCGCGTTCGCTGTCTTCCTGGAGCGCCGCATCGCCGATGAGGCGGTTGACCCAGAGGTTGACGACGGAGATCTCGAGGTGGTTGGTGCCGGGGACAGCGGCTTTCGTAATATCGATTTCAAAAGGTGGCTTCCACAGGATTCCGAGGTCTTTGCCGTTGAGTTTCACGCGGGCCATGATTTCCACACGGCCGAGGTTGAGGGTGATTCGAGATTTGAGATCTGAAATTTCAAATTGATTGGTATAAACGGCGGTGCCGGAAAAGTGTCTGACATTCGGATCCGGGTGGACGCTCCAGGAAACGAGTGGATTGAGCAGAAAGGATATCGGATCGCCGCTTTCGGCAGGGAATGCCACCTTCCATGGGCCTTGGATTTCGCGGCTGGCGGTCGGTGTGGAGTCCCGTGGGTCGGCGGGTGATCTCCCGGTCGATGAAATATGCTGCGCGCGGGAGCGGAATACGATGAATGCGGAGCCGTCCGGCCCGAGTGGCAGCTCGGCCTGCGTCATGCCATCGGCGGATGATGTGGTGTCTAACAGTCTTGTTTCGCCGGTTTCCGGGTTCCAGAGCTCGGCTTGTTTTCCTGATACGCGGAAAGTGCAGGTCGGGGTGGTGGCGTGGTCGGAGGATGTGGCAATGAAGTAGATATCGGTATCCGCTTTGCGGCGGTGGATCCAGGTAAGTTCCGGAGGTCCGGTGAAGTCGGCTTTCACTCCGAGACGTTTGAGCGCCTCCCCGGGTGAGATGCCACGGAAGACCCTGCCTCTTCCGAGCGGGCGGTCCGACTCGTCCGAGTTTCCCCAGATGGTGGCGCTGAGGGCGCGCAGTTCTTCATCGGCCTGCGGGAGATCGGTGAGGCCGGGTGTGGCCACCGGTGGTTCGCCTAACAGGCATGCTCCGGCGGTGACCAACTCGTGGATTTTTTTCAAGCGGCGAAGACTCATGGATCCATGATGGTTCATGGTGATGAGGCGGTAGGGTGATCCGTTAGGCAGGCTCGTTCCAGCATCATCCGCGATGAGACGGTGGAATGTATCGGGTCCGCAGGCGTCGTAGTTGAAGCCGGTGATAGGTTGGTGCTCGAAGCGATGGAGTGGTTCCTCGGCGGCGACAGCGAGCACATCGGTCACGACGGGGCCGCTGCGCAGCATGGTTTGGCAGCGGGCGAGGTAATCGTGCCAGGGTCTCGACCATTCCCACCAGGTCTGGGTGCTGTCGTAGTGCTGGCCCCATTTTCCCATGGTGATGCCGGGCTTGAGCTGGGGGAAACGCTGCATGGCGAAGCGGTGGAATTGGAAGCGGTTCGCGCCGAGGCAGAATGCCTGATCGCCGAGTTCCTTGAGCGTCGCCGGGTGGGCGAGCCAACGCTCGGTTTCCGAGGCGGTGAAGGCCTCGGCACCGACGATGATGTGACCGTTCAGATTCGCGGCGGATGAGGCGGACTTGATGGTGGTGCGGTAGTCGTTCGGTTGGAATGGATGGCTCCAGAACTCGCCCACGGGTTCGTCGCTGAAATTGGCGGCATCCAGATCATGTCCTGTGGTGATGTAGGTCTGTGCTGCGACGCGCATGCCACGGGCGCGGCAGAGCCGCTGCATTTCCGCCCAGAAATTTTCGGTGACGAGTTCGGAAACCGTTTGCCGGAGATCATAGAGGAAGCGCTCGGTGGTTTGCAGGTCGCCAAGCACCCGGCCGGTTAGGATTGGGAGGTAAGGGATAATGTCATAGCCGCGGCGGCGCTTGAACTCCTCGGGCATTTTTTCCGTCCAGTTCTGGCCACCGGCTTCCCAGCTATCGACAAAGAATGAGTGGAAGGTCTTGCCGGCTTCCGGGCCTGCGAGCTCGACCATGCGTTTCATGACATGATCGAAGTGGGCGCGGATGCCGCGTTCGTCGAGCTTGTCACATTCCGGTCCCTCGCCCTCGGGAGTGGCGGGGAGGGTCTTTTGGCCGGTCCACGTGTGGCCAAGACGCAGCAGTGTCCATTCTCCGGCGGGGGCGTCCCAGGTGATGGAGCCGTCTGGTGTCATTGCGTTTGTTAGGTGGATCACATCATCCGGGGAAATGCACATTTCCGGAGGACACTTGGCGTCGAGCGGCGCGCTGCGGGTGCCCTTCCAGCGAATGTAGTTCAGCCAGACGAGACGCTTCATGTCGAAGTCTTCGATGCGGTAATTCGCTTGGGCCTTGGTCTCGCGGATGGCAAGCACGGCGACGTCCCTGTAGAAGCCGCCCTTGCTTTCGGGTTGGGGGAGTTTGCCGGAATAGATCTTGCCGCCGGGAATGCGGGTGGCGCTCTCGACGATTTTCTGGGAGGCGAGTTCCGGGCTGATCCACGGGCCGCCATTGCCGCTGTAGCCGGGGCCGTTCTGGGACATGACTTCCAGACCGAGGCGTTTAGCTTCACTGATTTCCCACGCGAACATCTTTTGCCAGCTGGCGCTCATGTAGGGATGGGGGCCGGCGGGGATGCCGGGCTGGGCGACGTCGAACATGGTCACTCCACCCAGGCCGGCGCGCTTCATGGCCTCCAGCTCGCGGGTGATGCAGGCTTGATCCACATTTCCATGTAGCCAGTGTCCCCACACCCATGGGCGGGCGCTGTCGGGTGGGTTGTTGAACGCTTGCTCTAGCG
>CALMKO010000352.1 GCA_937867415.1 uncultured Verrucomicrobiota bacterium
GGATGAACCTCCAACTCACCCACGAATTCATACGCACCGACCGAGAAAGAGGCGAAGCCATCCGCAAGAAAGCGCAACCCTACGCGGCGTGAAATGTGGAAAATGTTGAAATGTGTTAACCGACCCGAAACAAGATCTCCCAAGAATCTCCATGAATGCCGACAACGACACACTTGATTACGATGTAAGAGAACTTTGCAGTCGGATTTCAGTTCTCACTCGATGCATCATGGACTTTTGGGCTGGCGGTGGTTGGTCACAAGGCGAAACCAGAGTTCTGCTCGCTAAGTCCATGCTTCATTGGCAGTCATCCTTAGCCGCGAGTCTTTCGCGGTGGACAACCGCGACTTCGGATGGCGATCTTATCCTAGCATGGACAAATCTTGGTAGCCTTGTAGAAGGGCAACTCAAGCTGTTTCTGTGCGTATATTACCACGACTACAAGAACGACCTGAATGCCATTCAGCGACGCAAACAGCGGATTGACCCCGATGGAAGCCAACTTGAAGAACTACGCCAATTCTTTGTGAAGCGTATCTGGGACGCGGGAAGGAACTGGAATCCTTATGTGGAATTGGTTCAGCACCGTCGAAATGCTGTCCACGCATTCCAAAATCGTGATATCGGCACTTTTCAGGAATGGACAAATGCTCTGCGAATCCATCTCTCATTCGTGAGGGCTGTCGGGGGTGGATTGCCGTATCCTGATGAGCAATTTAATGGTCTCAGAGAAAAATAAGGGACAATCCGAATTAAGGTAGTCATTAGCCACAAGTCCCACACCTAATCCTATCAACATTTCGTCCCTGACGCTTGCCCAAACCAAATTTTCTGACCAGTTTGACCTACCACTCAATGAAATCACATTTTGGAATCTGCCTGGGAGCCGCTTTTCTCGCGTTCACGCTTACGGCATGTGATTCGAGAACGGGGGGAAATAGCGGATCGCAAAAAGCCGCTAAACCTCTTCAATTCGCTGAGCCTCCCGCCCCGGAGAATAAATTTACAAAATCGCGAAGATTAGCTGAACAAGGAAATGCAGCTGCCCAGCTTGACCTAGGCCGGTATTTCTCTGATGGAAATGAAGCACCTAAAGACGAGGGCGAGGCTGTGAAGTGGTATCGCAAGGCTGCAGAACAAGGAAATGTGGAAGCCCAAGACGAACTTGGTTTTTGCTACTGGATGGGAATCGGAGTGGGCAAAGATCCGGTCGAGGCCGTAAATTGGTTTCGTAAGGCGGAAGCGCAAGGACATGTCGGGGCACAGTTTAAGTTAGGAATGTCCTACTACGAAGGCAAGGGAGTTCCCCAAGATGCGGTCGAGGCAGTGAAATGGTTTCTCAAGGCGGCTGGGCAAGACGATGCCCCGTCGCAGTTCCGTCTCGGCTCTTGCTACACTGAAGGAACGGGAGTTGCCAGAAATCCTACCGAGGCGGTGACGTGGTTTCGCAAAGCTGCTGAACAAGGATATGCCCGCGCCCAATTCAGCCTTGGAGTGTGCTATGCCGAGGGAGAAGGAGTGACTAAAGATACAGCTGAAGCCGCGAAGTGGTATCGAAAGGCGGCGGAACAAGGGGATGCTATTGCTCAAGACTACCTCGGAATCTGCTACGGTAGAGGACAGGGGGTTGAACAGTCTTGGGACGAGGCCGTAAACTGGCATCGCAAAGCAGCCGAACAAGGAAATGCATCGGCTCAATCTAACCTTGGTATCTGTTACGCTATGGGACAAGGCGTAGAAAAGGATATGGCTGAAGCCGTAAAATGGTATCGAGAAGCAGCAAAACAAGGAAATGCTTCAGCTCAATCCAGCCTTGGATTTTGCTACATCAACGGAGAAGGAGTGACCAAAGATGACGTCAAGGCCGTGGATTGGAGTCACAAGTCCGCAGAACAAGGAAATGCGTCTTCTCAAAACCTTCTTGGTTTCTGCTACGCTAGGGGACAGGGAGTGATCAAAGACCGAGCAGAGGCAGTGAAGTGGTATCGAATGGCGGCTGAACAAGGAAATGCCGACGCTCAATTTAACCTCGGCCGTTGCTATGCGGAGGGTCAGGGTGTTGCAAAAGACTCGATCGAGGCAGTCAGGTGGTACAGCAGAGGGGCAGAGCAAGGCAATGACAGGGCGCAACTGGGTCTCAGCATGTGCTATAGAGAAGGCGATGGAGTCGTAAAAAACGAAATTGAGAGTTACAAATGGTTATTGCTCGCCGCGTCCCAAGGAAATGAGAAGATCAAAGAGTTTATTGCGAATGCTGAGCAGCGGCTCTCCCCAGCCCAGCGGGCGGATGGCCAGCGGTTGGCGCAGGAATGGGAAGCAAAACACGCGAAGCAAGACGCTGCCCGAGGAAATGAGAAGCACCCAGATATCTCATCTTCCGGGGCCGAGCCAAAAATCACCGGCACAGGATTCATGATCACAAGGAATGGTTATCTCATGACCAACCACCACGTTGTGAAAGACAGCAGCAAAGTGCGGGTTCAAACAGGGACCGGGCTTTTGTCGGCAGAAATCGTCCGTGTTGACGCAGCGTCGGATCTGGCACTACTTAAAATGACTGGTAGTTTCCATGCGTTGCCAGTTGTTAGCAGTCGTGCCATTCGCTTGGGTGCGATGGTAGCGACCGTCGGATTCCCAAACATCGGACTGCAAGGACTTGAACCTAAACTTTCCAAAGGCGATATTTCCAGTCTCGCAGGGATCCAAGACGACGTGAAGCAGTTTCAAATCAGCGTGCCCGTTCAACCCGGAAACTCTGGCGGGGCATTGGTCGATGAACGGGGCAATGTAGTCGGTGTCGTCACTGCGCAATTGAATCAGAAAGCAGCATTGGAAAGCACGGGAACATTGGCCCAAAACGTGAACTATGCGGTAAAAAGTAGCTATCTCCTCAGCTTTCTCGAAGCTATTCCGGAAGTTAGTCCAGGATTGCTTGAAGCAAAAACCGATGAACAGAAGTTCGAAGCCGTAGTCGATGACGTCAAGAAGGCGACGGTGTTGATCCTCGGCTACTAGCTAGCTAAGCCTATCACTTTTTTGCCCGAAAACGCCAAAATTTCAAATTGGGAAGCGCACATCACATAGAACTGTTTTTATGAATCCAACTCATAATTACACCTACACCATTGAAGATGACCCGGTGATGGAAAAGCTTTTTAATCAACCCAATAGTTTCGAGTCGGAAATCGCTGGGAAGAAGGCGCGTGAGTGGGAACGGTTGAAGCAAGCACTCGAAACCCAGCCTGAGGCAGCTTTTAGTAATGGGGCGTGCCACATCTATGCTGTCTGTTTGAAACATGCCGATCCACGATTTTTATTGCGCGCACTTTCGCGTCCTGGCAGGCAAGATGGTCGGCATGTTTACTGTAAGCTGGGTGACTGGGCAATCGATGTAAATGGTGTACAACTGGAATCCGAACTTATTGCAAATTGGACTGAAAAACTCATCGAGAATCTACTCGTCTGCGAAGTCAGCGTGAGCGAACTGATGACACCTGATAAATCCAGAGTTGTTCCTGAAAACGTGCGAGGTCATACACTTCAAGAGCCGTTTGTGAGTATTGCAATCACAAAGGCTGAAGTCCACATCGCACACCACCTGCCCTGTTGGATGAATTTGTTAAATGGAGTCGTATAAATAAATCGGGTCGTAGCTCATGAATTAACATCAAACAGGCACGGACGCAGTTCCACCTTCCGTCTGAGAGCGCCGGCGGCTTTTCCGAGGCTGGCCACGGTAGGCGAGGGCTTTGAGAGATCGAGCCCCGGTTCAGCAAGACCTGTCTGGTTTTCATGCGTGATGCCAGTTCGGTCTTCGTGACGTGCTCCTGCACGGGGATCTGCTGGATTTGGAGGGGAATCGCGCCCTTTGCGTCTTGCAGAAAACACTCCCAACTGGTACCAAAGTCTATGTCC
>CALMKO010000353.1 GCA_937867415.1 uncultured Verrucomicrobiota bacterium
AGACAGGGATTGAGCAAGGGGCCGATAAGATTGAAAATGGTTTTGACGCCGCGGGCAGCGAGGGATTTACGCACTCCGACGACCGCCTTGAAGGCCGGATGATAGATCGGTGCAAACATGAAACCGATCCCCGCCTGCGCGACGCAGCGGCGGAATTCATCCACCGGCAGATCAATCCGGATCCCGAGCGCCTCAAGAACATCCGCGCCGCCGCTTTTCGAGGTGATGCCGCGGTTCCCATGCTTGACCACGACCGCCCCCGCCGCTGCGGAAATGAACATGGCGGTGGTGGAAATGTTGAACAGGTCGAGCTGGTCTCCACCCGTCCCGCAGACATCAAGCGTAGGGCCTTGTAAATCGAGCTGCCCGAGCTGCGGGTCCACCGCGTGTTCGAGGAAGGCCTCCACGAATCCGGCGATCTCGGCGGGCGTCTCACCTTTGCGGGCAAGCGCTTCCAGCAGCCGTTCCTTCTTTTCCTCAGCCGCGGCGGGATCGAGCAGGAGCGCGGCCGCCACCTCAACTTCGCGCGCGGAAAGTTCCTGATTTTCTTCAAGGTGGTGAATCAACGCGTCCATGACCGGACCCTAGCCCGCCCTCCGCACGCCGACCAGAACGAAGGTGAAAAAAGTCTTGAAACATTGTCCTTCTCATCCGCCCGGATTTCGCGCAATCCCTGCACCGTGCTTCGCTCGCTGCGCCTGATGGATTTCCGATGTTTTGATTCACTGGACCTCGAAGTTCCAGCGGATGGAGCCATCTTGACGGGCGACAACGCGCAAGGGAAAACCTCGGTTCTGGAAGCCATCTGCGTGCTTGTCAGGCTGCATTCTCCACGCACCCACCGGATGGCGACCCTGGCACGCATCGGCAGCAAGGGCTTCGGCGTGGCGGGTGATCCCTGGGGGCGGGAGCGCCAGGTGAGGCACTCCCGGGAAGGGTTCTCATTCAAGGCGGACGAAGTGCCGATCCCGACTCAGGGGCGCTACCTGGAAGAAGGCGGGCTCGTGGTGTGGATGGGCAATGAAGATCTCGAACTGATCCGCGGGCCCGGTGAGGGACGACGGCGCTACCTGGATTTCCTCGGTGCGCAAATCGATCCCGCCTACCACCGCTCCTGGTCGCGCTACCGCCGGGCGTTGAAGGCAAAGAACCTCCTCCTCAAGGAAGGCCGCCCCCGCCAGGCGGAGATTGTTTCTTACGAGGAAATCCTGATCGAGCACGGCACCGTTTTGATGAACGCCCGCGCCCGGATCATCGACGAACTCACCCCGCTCGCCGCAGTCGCCCAACGGGCGGTGAGCGGCAAGGACGAGCCGCTGACCCTCCACTACCTGCCTGCCAGCGGGCCGGATTTGCGTGAATCCATGCTGCTGGCCAAAGACCGCGAGACCCGGCTCCGCCAAGCCGTAGTGGGCCCCCACCGCGATGAACTCGACCTCCGCATCCACGGGATGCCTGCCGCAGACTTCGCCAGTGAGGGCCAGCAACGCACCCTGGCCCTCGCGCTCAAGCTCGCACAAGGAAAGCTGTTGGAGATCCGCTCGGGGAGGCTGCCGCTCTACCTGATGGACGACATCTTTGGCGAGCTCGACCCCGGCCGCCGCAACGCGCTGATGCACCATTTGCCGCCGCGCGCCCAGAAATGGATCACCACCACCCACCTGGACTGGATGAACGACATGCCGGACCTGAGCGGCATCGCCCGCTACCGGGTGAACGCTGGAAAAGTGTCAGCCTGTGCCCGCTGAGATTGCGCGCAGATTGCCGCTTGAGTTTTCCCGCGAGGAGTCACAGCCTTTGGGCGCTATCATGAAATACTTGGTCCCCATCGTTGCGTGTTCGTTCATCTCCCATCTGTCTGCCGCAGAGGCTCCCAAGATTTTCGCTGGACTGCTCCAGCCGAATGTCGCCGTAAAAGGCCAAATCGGTGCCGTGATGCCACCTCTGGAAATTGAAAAATTCGTCCGCAAGGTCGAAATTTCCGCCCGCAAGGAGCCCAAGTGGTTCCGTGAATTTTCCGCGCAATCGAAACCCGGCGAGCCCCTCCCCTTTGACGAAAGACTCGGCCTTACCAAGTCGGAGTATGACGAATACATCGCGATGTGGGCCAAGCGCGAGTTCAAGCCGACGGAGGAGGTCACACTACTTCTCCGCCCGGGTTCCGGAGACACCTGGACCCTGAATGCCACAGGCAAGGCCAGCAACCTGTCCATCATCCATTACCACCCGAAAGACGATGTATTCCGCAGCCCGAACGGCGAGATGAAACGCATCGAAAACATCAAGACTGATGCAAGCAGCGTTCTCGGTGAATGGTCGGGGATGGAGTGGAAGCTCGAGGATGACACCGGCCTCGGGAAAATCAAAGAGAACCTCGCCATCGGGTTTTTCGCAGACGCCAAACACGGGCTGGTAGTCTACCGGGCACAGGAAATCTCCACTGAAGGCAAACGCCTGCTCGATCAGAGCTTGATCATCCGCTTCCCGCTCGCCAAGGGGGCCAAGCCGGAACTTGCCAAAATCAACGAAAAACCCGCTGAAAAAACCGTCGACAAACCCGCTGAAAAGCCCGTCGACAAACCGGCCCCCGTCAAGGTGAAGCCCAAAATCGTTCCCCAACCGTAAGCGATGACGCCTGAGGCCGGGCCTGGCGAAAAGCGCCGGGGCAGCCGCCGCGGCTGGTGGATCGCGGGCACCTTGCTCCTGTTGCCCGCCGCTCTGTTTGTGGGCAGCAACCTCGCCCTCGACAGCCCGTGGGGCTGCCGCTGGATCGCCGGAAAGCTTGCGGCGCGCACCGGATTGGAAGCCCGCGTGGGGGGGGCCGGGTGGTCGCCATGGAATGGCGTGACCCTTCACTCCCTTGCCCTGCTGCAAGTCCCGGAACTCCGCAGCATGATCCCGGACCCCTTGTTAGAGATCAGGGAAATCAAACTTGCCCCGGTCTGGCGGGCCTGGTTGCGAGGGCGTCCGGAGATCCAGTCGATCTCACTCGACAGCCCCCGCATGGTGCTGCCCATCGAGCTCATTTCCCATCTCGCCAAGCC
>CALMKO010000354.1 GCA_937867415.1 uncultured Verrucomicrobiota bacterium
TTCCTCGCGGGTTTGATCTCAGGTCAGTTCGTTTGCATCGGTATCATGGCAATGCTGGGAGGCCAGAGCCTCTACAACAGCTCCTTGGGTGCGTATCTGTATGATTTGCCAGTCATGCTCCAGTCCGTACATCTGTTTTCCCTGATCATATTCTTTGAAAAGTATCTCAAATCAAGGTCGCCGGGCCGTATGGCCGCATTCGGTTTGTCCGGCTTCCTGTTCTTGGTGTGTACCTGGCAGATGCGTGAGATGACGATGTTCCGTGGTTTTTACATCACAGGGATCATGATCGCCGGGATTGCCGGGGTGGCGCGGCTCAACAATCGCGTCAACTACCTTTGGCTGATTCTTCCGATTGTATTACTATTACCAACCTTCAGGACTCTGGGTGAAAACCGCTATGCCTCGAATGAGGAAATATCCCGAAAGATCACCAACAACAACGAGCCCTTCGTCGCGCGTTATTGGAATTTCTTCGACGGCGAGGGTGACATGAATATCTTCGACACATTTGTTGCCGCCAAGGCCGCCAAGCCGAATCGCCATCCCTATCTTCTTTCGTGGCTTTACGTGCCCTTTCATTTCGTGCCCCGGGCGGTGTGGAAATCCAAGCCCGAGAAGGGCACTTTGGTAGATCACTCATTCAGCAATGGCGCGCCATATTCTCCTGGGATTTCCGGCTATTTCCTGCTCGATGGCGGGCTCGTATGGATGGTGCTTTGCATGGCCTTTCTCGGCTATCTTCTTGGCGGCCTCGACCTGTTCATTTTTTCCATGTCGCCGGGGTATCTGAAATGTTGCTTGCAGGGAATCCTGGTGATCAACGGAATGTATCTTACCCGCTTCTTTCTGTGGCAGTCGTTCTATCAGGTTCTTTATGCGATCATTCCCTGCCTGGCGATTGATTACTTCATCCGGAAAAAGGTCAAGAGAAGGAAAAGGCCGCAGCGCCCCGTCAAGATCGACACCAGGGCAGACCAACCCATTCACAAGGCCCCCGTTATTCAAGCATGAAGGTTGCAATTTGCTTTTCCCAGTTTGGTCCCTATCACCATGCGCGAGTTCGCGCCTTGCGGAACTACGCGCCGGGGCTGAAAGTGTTTCCCGTTCAGATCGCCGCGATCTCCAGGACGTATGCCTGGAAGATGGATGACCCCGGAAGCGGGCTTTTGACCTTGTGCTCAGGGGCGGAGGAGGATGTGTCATTTACAAACGTGTTTTGGGCGGCGGTGAGGTTTTGGCGGAGCGAGCGGATTCAAGCCGCATTTCTGCCGAGTTATTCGCCGGCCTCCTCGCTCGCCCTGTTGATATCAGCACGCTTGTGCGGGGTGCGATGCATCATGATGAACGAGAGTCACGCCGGCACGGAGCGGGCTCGTGGCTGGAAGAAGGCGATCAAGAAGTTCCTGGTGTCGTTGTTTCATGGCGCGATGGTGGGCGGCTCACCCCACCGGCGCTATTTCGAGGGGCTTGGGATGTCCGGTGGGAGCATGGTGACCGGCTATGATGCGATTGATAATTCGTATTTTTCGAATGCTGCCCGCGAGGCTCGTTTGAGGCAGGATGAGATCCGCAGCAACCTCGGGCTACCCAAGCACTACCTCCTCAGCCTGGGTCGGATGGTGGAAAAGAAGAACCTCGGCAAGCTGGTGGAGGCTTTTGGAGTCTTCCGCCGGATCCGGCGCGACTCGGACCTCAAGCTTGTCTTTGTGGGTTCCGGGACTGGTCAACCCGAACTTGAGTCCCTTTGCGAGGAAATGGGCTTCCGCCACACTCTTGACCCGGTCAACGATGACGGCCTGGCGGATGTTTTGTTTTTTGGTTTCCGACAGATCGACGAAAACCCCGCATTCTATGCGCTGGCCGATGCCTTCATCTTGCCAAGTCTCCATGAGGAATGGGGACTGGTGGTGAACGAAGCCATGGCCTGTGGCTTACCCATATTGATTTCGATGACGGTCGGCTCCGCGGAGGACCTAGTGTTGCCGGGTATGAATGGCTATCACTTCGATCCGAACTCGGTTCAAGAAATCGCCCAATGCATCCGGAGCATCGCAGACAATCCCGATGACCGACGCCGGATGGGCGAGGCTTCTTTTCAGCGGATTCAGGATTGGGGCTGCGAGAACTTCGCTAAAAACGCGATGGTGATTCTCCAGCATGTGATGTCCTGATGCGCCATTCAACGATATCGTATCATGCGTTCCTTACATTTCGTGCAATCGATCGAACCGCTTCAAGGCGGTGGCCTGGGTCAAGGGGCCCTCGGTCTTCATCTGGCCATGCTCGCGATGGGCGAGTCAACCCTTGTGACCACCTGCGAGTCCGGCTTCGATGAGGTGCATCCAGAAGTGATCCAGTGTGTCCGGAGAGGGCTGCCCGCTCTCTATTATTCACCCGCACTTCGAAGAATCGCGAAGCAGAGGGTTGAAGCTTCCGACTGGGTCCACGGACACGGCCTCTACGTCGGAACGAACGCCGTCATCGGTGCCGAGGCGGTGAAGCAGGGTCGGCCACTCTGCTACCATACACAAGGTTTCTTCGATCCGTGGATTCTGAATCGCTCGCGCTGGAAGAAGCTTGCGACCCGTTGGCTTTTCGAGGATCGGAATCTGAAGGCTGTGCGGCTGTGGCGCGCACTCACCCGCAAAGAGGTCGGACAGATCCGCGCGCTGGGGTTCAGGCAAACGATCGAAGTCCTGCCGAACGGAATTCGTCTAGAGGAGATCGACCAGCAGATCGCCCCCGGAAACGTTGCCCGCTTCGAGGCAAGGCTCCGTCCCAAGCGGGCCTTGTTCCTCGGGCGGCTGCACCCGAAGAAGGGGCTGAATATCCTGATCCAAAGCTGGGCGGCACTTGCAGAAAAGTTTCCCGACTGGGAGCTGGCGATCGTAGGTCCGGATGAAGGTGGCTATCTGGCCACGGTTGAGTCTCTGGTCCGGGAATTGGGAGTCGGGAAATCGGTCCGGTTTTTCGGCTCGGTAAGAGGAGCGGACAAGGTCGCGGCGTTCCGATCGGCGGATTTGTTTGTTTTGCCCTC
>CALMKO010000355.1 GCA_937867415.1 uncultured Verrucomicrobiota bacterium
AGACGGTTGGTGCGGCAGATGGCTTGGAACAACCCGTGATCCTGCATCGACTTGTCGATATAAAGATAGGTGCAGCTCGGCGCGTCGAAGCCGGTGAGCAGCTTGTCCACGACGATGAGCAGCTTCATGTTGGCAGGCTGCTTGATGAACAAGCGTTTGGCCTCGTCCTCGTAGGTTTCGGTTTGTGACTTGCCGGGCTTGGGCTTCACCTCTTTGAGCAGAGCGGTGTAGAGATTGTAGAGAAACTGCTTGTCCGTCTCCGTGTTCGCACCGGTTTCCTCCTTGGTGACGTCTTTGGCCTGTGGGTTGTAGGAGGTGACGACGGCACAGCGGCCCTTGAATGGGGTTTTCTGGAAGAGTTCGTAGTAGCGCGCGGCCTCGTAGATGCTGGATGCCACGAGCATCGCATTTCCCCGTTGGCTGATGAGGCGGGGCTTTACGCCGAAGTCGAAGAGAATGTCCTCCACCACACGCTCCATGCGGGAACGTGAGCTGAGGACTTTCTGCATGGTGCCCCACTGCTCCCGCAGCGCGGCCTTCTGCCAGCCGTTGAGCCCCTTGGTCTTGGACTCGAACCACTGGTCGATCTTGTCCTGTGAACCAAGTTGCTGCTCGATGTCGCGGGCTTCATAGACGAGGTCCAGCACCACCTCGTCCGCCACCGCCTCACTGAACTTGTAGGTGTGGATGTAGGAACCGAAAACCTCCATCGTGGTTTGCTTGTCCGCCTTGAGCAGCGGCGTACCAGTGAAGCCGATGAACACGGCCCCCGGCAACAGTGCTTTCATCGTTTTGTGCAACTTGCCATTCTGCGTGCGGTGACATTCGTCCACAAACACGAACAACTGACCTACCGCAGGGCTGGCCTGCTGTTTGAGCTCCTCGATGAAGGCGTCGAAATCATCCACTCCCTTGCTGCCGAATTTGTGGATCAAGGAACACAGCAAGCGCGGCGTGGCCTGGCCAAGCTGTGTCATGAGATCCCGGCCACTGCTGGTGCGGTGGATGTCCTCGCCAGAATCCTCAAAGACCCGTTTGATCTGTTTGTCCAACTCGTCACGATCCGTGAGGATGAGCACGCGGGCATCGGGCATGTTTTCGAGAATCCACTTGGCCAGCAACACCATGACGATGCTTTTGCCGCTGCCTTGGGTGTGCCAGATGATGCCGCCGAGGAGTTTCCGAATCCTCAACTGCGCTTCCTTGATGCTGAAGAACTGATGCACCCGCGGGAGTTTCTTCTGCCCTCCATCGAAGAGGATGAAGTCATGCATCAACTCGATCAACCGATCCTTGCGGCACATCTTGAGTAGATACTTGTCGAGCTTGTAGCCGGAATTGTCATCTTCTTCCTCCTTCCAGCGAAGGAACATCTTTTCCTCGGTCTTGATGGTGCCGTATTTCAGGCCCTCCGAGTCGCTGCCAGCGAAGACGATCTGGACGGTGGTGAAAAACCATTCGTTGAAATCCTTCGACTGATTGGAAAGCAACTGCCGGATGCCCTCGCTCATGGAGACGCTGCTCTTTTTGAGTTCGAGCACCGCCACGGCGATGCCATTGACGTAGAGCACGAGATCCGGCCTGCGCTCATGACCGCCGTGCAGGGTGACTTCCTCGACGATCACGAAGTCGTTGTTCTCCGCATGTTCCCAGTCGATGAGCTTGACGCTATCCGTCACCTTGCCCGCTTCGATCTTCACCGGGACGCCATACCGCAACATGGAATAGACCGCTTTGTTGTTGTCGTAGAGGCTACGGTTCGGGTTCTCCGCCTCGACCCGCAGGAGGTAGATGGCGCGGCCGATTTGATCCAGCGGGTGGCCGGATTTGACCAAGTGGGCGGCCAGAAGCTCCTCGTTGATGTTGCTGTTGTCGGCACGGTCCGAGTGGTTGCCAAGGTAGCGATACCCCAGCGCGTCGCGAAACAAGGCGACGACTCGGTTTTGGGTCTCGCGTTCGGGTTTGACGATATTGCTCATAGTTGGGGTAAAACTGGATGCGGATGGCGGGTGTCCATGGTCAGGCGATTTTCACCCGGGTTCCCACCGGCAGGTCCAATGGCTTTTCAGTGGCTTTGACGAAGGTCCGGGTGCCATCCGGGAAAACTCCATAGATGCCGCCCTCGCCGCTCACGAGCACCTTATGCCCTGCGGCCAGTGCCCGCCAATACGCGATATCCACAGCGGCGGCGGACAGGCTGGGAAGCTGCTGCTCCAGATAGTCGAGTGCTTTTTCGGAGTCGGTCATGGTGGACTGGTTGGATGATTAGCGCCAAACGACGTTCACAGCAAGCGTGTCCCTCCGGTGAGGAGTTCCTGCATTATGCCTCGTCAATTCACGGAAAGCTCGTTCCGTTTCCAGAGCTCCTCGGCTTCCGACTCGGAAATGTTCGGAAACAGTCCCTTCATATTCAAATAGCTGTATTTGATGACCTCCCGGCCGGCCTTCTTGTTGAAAACCTCCGCAGCGATGGCCGGATGCACTTTGATTGCTTGTGCGAATTGCTGGATTTGCCACGGATCCGGTTTTTCATGGCGAGCTTGGAAGGCGATCAGCGCGTCGCTGAACACCAGAGTATCCCACGCCCATGCATCAGCAGCCGTTTCCCGCGGATCGGTGGACTGGTCGTCGTAATCCTCAAACACGTCTCCCGGATGGGTGATGTGCAACACGAGATGCGCGATTTCGTGAAACAGGATCAGCCAGAACTGCGACACCGTCCGATACTTCAGGCTGTGGATGATGACTGCCTTGGTCGGTGTCAGCAGTTGGGTGCATCCGCGGAAGGCGGATTGCTTCATGCAGGGGGCGAAAACCAATGCCACTCCAGCATCCGCCAGAATGCGGCGCACTTCCGGGATGACTCCGATGAGCGGAGACTGCGTGAGTTCCCGCAGTTGGCTGACGGCTTTCTGCAACTCGGCACGATCATACGGCTTCACCTCCACCTTCTCTGCTGCCCGCAGGCCGAGTTCGATCCAGATGGCACCGCTCACATGATTGGACTGCTGCTTGGTGTCCTTGAAGGCGGCCATCGCCCGGTGTTTGCTTTCGGCAGCATCGCGGAAACTGATCAGATCCGATACGTTCAGGAGGCGGCAGAGTTCTGTGCGGCGCGCCAGCGGACTGGAGCCAGGGGCCACGGCCCCAATGCGGACAAGGGCCTTGTAATCGATCAGTTTCAGAACCTCTTTCTCCTCCTCATCCGGTTGGCGTTCCTCGGTGGGAAACGCCGACTTTGCGGTTTCCGGGAAGTTCTTCATGAGCAGTCGCTCGAAGGCGCTGCGCTCGGCGAGCAGCACCCGCAGGAAGTTGCTCACCGATTCCGAGGGGCGGGAGTGGCCGCTGAGCCAGCGGGAAATGTTCTTCTCCCCGTAACCCGTGATCTCGGCCGCCCGCTTCTGGGTCAGCTTGTATTTGTCGAGAAACGCCTGGATCTCCTTCGGGGAAATGACGTTGAGCGCCTTGTCCAGAAAGGCGTCGATGTAGGTGTTTCCCTCTTCGCCGCACACGGTGTCGCCGCAGCAGTCGCAGCGCAGCATCGGCACGGCGGGGATGGTGAGGTTGCCAAGCCGGGGGTGCGTCGTGAAGTAGTCCTGCAACACGGGCTGGAGCGTTCCCTTGTCGCACTCGAAGCAGGGGATGCTCTCAGGCCGGGCTTTGAACTTCTTGGTGGTTTTCATGGTTTCAGGGATCTACGTGGATTCGTGGCAGGGTCCGGACGGTGTCGCTTTCATGGACGGCGATCATCACCCTCGGGGGCTGGCCCTTGGGGGACAAGGTCACATGGATGTCGAGTGCCGGGTAGGGATCGTCTTCGGGATAAGCCAGCACGCATTGGTAGCGCTGCGGGTCGTTAGGATGATTCTTTGGTTTCAGGAAAAGGTTCTCAGATGCCTCCAGGCCGTCGGCCAGATCGGCGTAAAAGCCCGTTGCCTTCAAATCCCAGTGATCCAAGTAGTTCCTGGATGAGGATTTCGAATCCAGAAAACGTCTGCCAGGATCGCGCAGGGCTTCGAAGATTTGCCTGCGGATGGTGGCAGGTGCTTTCCGGCGGGGATTGGACATCGGGCTGCG
>CALMKO010000356.1 GCA_937867415.1 uncultured Verrucomicrobiota bacterium
CGACCACCACAATCATAGCTTAGCCTCTGGCCCGAATTTCGGGGTCCGCCTCACTAGGATCAAATTATGGATCAAGAAGAGAATACAGACCCGTCGACTTACCCGGGAATTCGCCGAGATGTTTGGGATTAGAGGGCGCTGACCCTAAAGGTTAGTGCATGAGCGTCGTAAGCGCCGGGTTTCCCTTTTTTCTTGGTCTGCCATCCTCTAGCACACCGCTCATGCTGGCAGAAAGATAGCTCGGTCCGTCAGTCATTTCCTAAAATTGCTCGCGCGTTCTAAAATGCCACAACTCGTTCCAAAACGGCTCTTGATTTTCTGTCCTTACTCGGCCGGAGGATTGGCAGATTACGGACGGGCGCAGGCACGGGCTATCACAACAGCGGAAGATATTGAGGTGCTGTGGCTGGCTCCAGCCAACTTGGAGGGCCCAACCGATTCCCGGCGGGTAGGAGCTTTGAAGCAGGCGGGTAACCGTGCTGGAAAAGGGATTCGCTCGAGGATCAAGCGCGCCCTTGGCTTCCTCGGGGATTGCACCGGAGCGGTTGCGCAATTGGATGACGTGATTCGACGGGAAGCTCCTGAAGCGGTGCTTCTGGTCAGTTATTCGGAATATTTCGCGCCTTTGTGGGCATGGAAGTTACGACAATGGCGGCGGCGGGGAATCCGCTTCGGCGCGGTGGTCCATGATCCGGTGCGCGACCATCAAGTCGGTCCACGGTTCTGGCACCGCTGGTCGATTGCGGCAGCTTATTCCTGTTTGGATGTGGCCTTCGTCCATGAGCCAATTCAGCTGGATACCGTGCGTCCCATGCCCGGCCTGCGCACGGTGGTGATTCCCCATGGCTTGTATGAATTTCAGACGGAGCGCTGGGATCGGAACGATGCGCGGCGCAAATTGGAGTTACCGCTCGAGGCTCCGGTGTTCCTCAGCTTCGGGCATATCCGGGATGGGAAGAACCTCGGGCAATTCATCCAAATGATGGCAGAATTTCCGGAGATCTATCTGATCGTTGCGGGCAAAGAGCAGTCCGGCGGTCAAAAGCAGGCATCCTATTACAAAGAACTGGCTCTGGCGTGCTGTGTGGACTCCCGCATCCGCTGGGATGTCCGCCATGTCCCTGAATCCGAGACCGGACTCTTTTTCGGGGCCGCCGATCATTTGTTGCTTACTTATTCTTCGGATTTCAGGTCCGCCAGCGGCGTACTTGCCGCAGCTGCGCAATTTGAAACCCCCGTTCTTGCCTCCGGTGGCGAGGGGCCGATGAAGTCAGCGATTCAACGCTATCGACTGGGTCACTTCGCCGATCCGTCCGACCCCAATTCCCTGCGCGCAGGAATTCAGGAGGTTCTTACCCTGCCTTCGAAACCTGATTGGGAAGGGTTTACAAAAGCCCACTCGTGGGATGTTAATGCCTCCGCCGTGGTTAAAGCACTTTTCGGAGGCAGCGATCTCAAGCGCTATTGAAGTTGATGGGGACGAAAACAGAATTCAAGAAGTGGCTCACCATCCAACTGGGTTCCCGCGAGCATTATGCGATTCCGCGGATGTTGCAGAAGCAGGGCCAGCTGTCTTTGCTGCTAACCGACAGTTGGGTCAGGCCCAAGTGGCAGCCTGTGGTGGCCAAGGCCTCCCGGTCGCTGGCGCTGCGACACCATGTCGATCTTGCCGATCACCAGGTCCGGGCACCGACTTTGCGGCGCGTTGCCTTCGACGTCTCGCTGCAAGTCCGCAAGGTGGGCTTGTGGGATGGCATCCACCAACGCAATCGATGGTTCCAGCGCTGGAGCGCCAAGCAGGTCCTGAGTCAGTCACAAGCGTCAGCGATTTGTTTCTCCTACAGTTACACCGCGCGCCTCCCCTTCCATGCCGCCAAGAAACGCGGTATGTCGTGCATCCTGGGCCAAATCGACCCGGGTCCATTGGAGCAGGAGCTCGTGGACGAGATGACCAGCGCCTACCACGGTCTCCGGCTCGAGGAGTCCGCGCCACCAGCAGCCTATTGGGAGGACTGGCGGGAAGAACTGGAACTTGCGGATCGGGTTGTGGTCAATTCCGAATGGTCTCGTGAATTGCTGTTGAGGCAAGGTGTGGCTTCCGAGAAGCTTGCCGTCATACCCCTTGCCTATGAGGGAAGGGCGCTTCCTGCCGAGAGTAATCGTGAAAGAGTCGGGGCTCCGGATTCCAGCCGGCCTTTGGTGGTCTTGTTTCTGGGACAGGTGATCTTGCGCAAGGGGGTCGGGCAGCTTTTCGATGCGATCCGCCTTTTGGGTAGCGCTCCGATTCACTTTGTTTTCGCGGGCCCCCTGGGAGTTCACCCCCCCTCCGACATTGCGGCGAATTCCCGGGTTGAGATCCTCGGGGCGGTGGATCGAAACCGAGCCGGTGAATTGTATCGGTCGGCGGACGTATTTCTGCTTCCGACCTTGTCGGATGGTTTCGCCCTCACCCAGTTGGAAGCGTTCGCTCATGGTTTGCCGGTCATCGCTTCAAAAGCTTGTGGCACCGTGGTGACCCACGGGGTGGATGGTCTCTTGCTGGATGGTGTTACACCCGAGTCCATCGCCGGGGCTCTGGAGATCCTATTGGATCGGCAAACCCTCGCGCGCATGAAAGCAGCCGTCAGGATACCAACTCGCTTCGGCTTAGGGGCCTTGGGCGAAAACTTGAAGACCTTGGAGAGATGAAGTCATGATTTTTTTGTTATCACTTGTGGGCCTGGCGGTATCAGCCATCCTGATTTTCAGCGAAGCCGCCACGTTTATTCTGGCGGCCTGTCAATTGTTTCTGCTCGTCGCGGTGATCCTGCGGCGCAATGTGACTGCCACCGGAGCTTTCCTATTCATGTCATTTTTGTTCTATGGGATTCGGCCGGTTTACATGGTCCTCGAGGATGACTATGATTTGCTGAAGTATCTGTTTTTGATCAGCCCCGGACTCAGCGAATGCAACTGGGCGATGTGGTGGGCGACGCTGGGATCGGTGGGTTTCCTAGCGGGCTCCGATGCATTCAAAGCCATCCATCTCCAATCGTTCACCCAACGGTCCGCACGACTGAAGCGACAACTGAAGATGCCCCTGGTGACCGATCCACTGCTGGGCCTGCTTCTCTGCCTTCAAGTCATCTCGCTTTTGATCATGGCAACGCTGACCGGTAGCAGTCTTTATGGGAGCAGCCTCGGGGCTTACCTCTATGACATTCCTATTTTACTCCAGTCCGGACATATCTTCGCGATGATCCTGATCTTCGAGCGCTACCTCAAGTCACGCTCAGCTGGAGCACTCCTGACCCTTCTTGGATCGGGTCTTCTATTCCTGGTGATCACGTGGCAGATGCGGGAAATCACCATGTTCCGCGGATTTTACATCACCGGTCTGATGGTCGCGGGAATCGCCGGGTTGGCTCGATTGACACCAAGAGTCAGTTACCTTTGGTTGATTCTCCCCATCCTCGTATTGTTGCCCACCTTTCGGGATCTGGGCGAGAACCGCTATGTTTCAAACGAAGAGTTGAGTTCCAAGCTGGAATCGCAACAAGAATCGTTTGTCACGCGCTACTGGCACTTCTTCGATGGCCGCGGTGACATGAACATCTTCGATTCCTTTGTGGCCGCCAAAGCGGCGGCACCTTCGCACCATCCGTATGTGCTCTCGTGGCTCTATGTCCCGGTTCACTTTGTGCCGAGGGCCCTCTGGAGTTCAAAGCCCGAACAGGGATTGTTGGTGGATCATTCCTTCAGCAATGGAGCGCCGTATTCGCCGGGTATCGCCGGCTACTTTGTGCTGGAT
>CALMKO010000357.1 GCA_937867415.1 uncultured Verrucomicrobiota bacterium
GACCTGTCACAATTCCGCCGGATTCGACCCAATCCCCACGTGGCAGCCTGAGGAAATCCAACTGGACGACGGCAGAACGCCGGTTTTCGAATACACCTGATCCCGCCCGGCGATCTCAAAAAAAATCACTGCCAAAAGAAATCTTGGCAAAGCGGTCCGGAAAACTACGATTACCGCAATTGAAACCCACTGTAAATTTTCCCGATTCCGCAAAATCCCAGCTTGAGGGCGCTGAACTCAACGTTAATTTTTTCGGCGAGTTTTTGAAGGGCTTTGACCGCTGAGGCGACGCTCCCGCTGCATTGCCCGTGGTAGGTGGGGTCCTCGCGACTCCCACCCAGCGCGTAGGCGATTGCAATGGTTTCCTTGTGGACATCGAGTCCGATGTAGTAAGTATGAGTCATGGCGTGTTTACGTATTGAATTGATGCTGGATCGGCTGCGAAGACTTCGTGTTCCCGCAGTAGCCCGCGAAAATCCTAAGCACGCCTTTTCCCATTTTAAAGGCTTGGCTTCCATCGAGCTTCAGCCATAGAATTTCGGCAGAAAGTAACACAATCGAAAATACATGAATGCCTTCGTTTTTAAGCCAAGCAACGCCCTTGTTGGAAAGTTTGACGTTCCCAGCATCTACCAGATTGCAAGTGCCCTTAGTAAGTTTGGGGAGAGCCACACTCTTGCTGCATACGACTACGTTGAATGTTCCGGGAAGACTTGGACCTTAATTAATGGTTCTCAAGGTTTAGAATTGGCCGAAGGGCGACTATACGGCTCTAGTGCCTCAACATCTACTGATGCGCCAGCCCTCTCAGGACAACAAGGAGATGCCACAACTCGATACAAAGATGCCTACCTCACTGCCGGTGCAATATCTGGCATAGGTGGAGTGATTAAGGTTCTTGGAATTGTATTTGGTACCATACTTATCCTCATCGGTTTGATTGTTTCCAGTGAACTTGGCATTATCGCACTCCTGAGTAGCTCTATTAGCGGTGTCCTCGGGGGAACTATTCTTTACGTTATTGGTGTTTTAGTCAGCGCTCAGGGCCAGATATTGAAAGCAACACTGGATACAGCGGTGCATACATCGCCCTTCCTCAATGATGACCACAGATTAGCCGCCATGCGATTGAAATGATGATTCTACCCAAAAATAAGAGGGCTAACACGCCGCATCATCCAACCACTAGGAGACGTTCTGTTGACATCTGTTCCCGTAACTGCAATCCTAATTCCGTGAGATACTTTCGCCCTCGCTCCTAGCGGCGGATGTGATTTAACGTTCGACAAAAATATGAAACACATACACACCGCACTTTTTGCATTAGCACTTGCCGGAGCCACAGTCGCAACCGGAAGCGAAGCCAAGTGCCGCCAGATTGCTCAAAGCGAGTATCCCGGTGACGCACGCATGGAAGAGTTCGTCTACAACAATCAGGTTGCGGCTTGCCGCTACATGACGACAACGGCAACCGATAAGGATGCCCGTGCGATTGCACTGCGCGAATACCCAGAAGACTTTTCGATGCAGAAGTTCACTTACGATAAGCAGCTTTCTGCGAAGCGTTACATGGCTCAGGTCACTGATCGTGAGGTATTGGGTCTTGCACTCACTGAATACCCAGACGACTTTTCCATGCAGAAGTTTACCTATGACAAGCAAGTAGCCGCGAAGGCCTACATGATGACTGTTCGCGATTCAGACGTTAGGGGTATTGCCTTGCGCGAGTACCCCTCAGACTATTCGATGCAGAAGTTCACCTACGACAAGCAACTTTCCGCGAAGACTTACATGGCAGCACAGCCGAATAATTCAGCCAAGCAAGAAGCGGTGCGTGAGTATCCTGTCGACTATTCAATGCAGAAGTATGCTTTCGACCGCGGAAGTCGATAAATGAAGAAGTCGAACGAGTCGAGATACGCAACCCCTATCAGCCAAACTGTTTACATGCCTTTTCGTAGTTTTAACCTCAAACCCTCGATCGACGCTCGCCTCCGCTGATAGGGTTTCGTGCTCTTTGACGTCGGGAGAAATAACCCCATACCACCGCAAATCATATGAAGCGTATCACCAGTTGTTCAAACACCTCTCCAAGAAAGATGCGAAAACTAATCTTATCCGTAGTCCTAAATTTTGCGTTGCTTCTCCCGTCGCAAGGTCGAATTGGCGATGACCAGAAGGCCTGCGCTGCCCGATACGGTATTGTGATTGAGGAGAGTCCCGATGGCTGTTTCATTGGGTTTGAGAAGGACGGGATAAGAGTGACTTGCCGTTTTGCTGAAGGTAAATGTTCGGCCATCAGCTACTCCTTACTTGGAACCGGATTTGTTGCTTGTGAGGAGCTGGGCAAGGAACCCAGATTCACAAAAGAGCAAGCAGCCCGCATTCTGAATCTCAACCGGGGAGGTGCCACCTGGGGTCAGGAAACCAAGGATAGTTACGGTGAGAAACAGGATGGCATTTACAAAACAAACGATGGCAAGCTTCATGCGCTGGTGAATTCGGTGGCGGTGAATGTTGAGTCCATCGCGTTTCAGAAGGCGAAGTTGGCAAAAATTGATCCTGCTGCGGTTGATAAGACGCTTACTTCTTTCGAGAGAGGGACTAGCGACGTTCAGAGTCCGGTGATCCGTAATCTACCCGACCTCCCAAAGCCACCAGACCCGCTTGAGGAGTCCATTAAGCAATTAGAGAAGTCCAATAAGGAGCAGCAAAAGAACATGGAGCATCAAAACCGTGCTGCAGCTGAAGCCATGGCATCACTTGATTTGATCGCCAAGCGCGTTCAGAAGCGTCAGGATATGCGTGACATGTTGGTAAAGTTCAAGGCTTTGGAAGCTGATCTGGCTGCGGCCAAAAGTCCTGAGGTGCTGAAAGCACTCAGAGCAAAAGAAGCCGCTTTAACAGATGAAATGAACCAAGCGGCAAAAGAATATGAGGTGTTGGATGCAGAGTTTAAGAAATCTAAACCAACTGACACTCCCCCTGTAAGCAAGTAGATTGCACACATGCACTCATGCCATGAAGAACCTTTAGTTCAAGAAGCTTGAGTTCAATCCTGAGGAAAAGTGCCAAACCAAAGATGGACTTGAACAAGTCATGGATGCCCCCCCAGTAGCCCCACTGTGTTCGATGCTCACACGTAATTTCAACATCAACTCCGCGATCAACATTGGCTATGCCCAACAAGCCGGCGCTGGAGAACCCGCTACCCGTTCCGAGTCGGATTCGGAGGGTAACGACAAACTTCAACCTGAATCGGAGGCGCGCTCCCGGTAGCGGGTGCCAGCCCTTTGACGTTTTGCAAAAAAAATCGGACTGAAATTCTGAGCAGGACAAGGTAGCCTAATCCGGTGAGCACATTTACCGAAATACGAGAATCTGTCGTAGGCCTTTCCAAGCCTAAGCGGGCGGAATTGGCCGTTTTACTGCTTGGGAGCCTCGATGACACCCACTACTGGGTTGACGATGAAGAGGTCGATCAGCGGTCTGCGGAGATGGACTCTGGAGCCGTTGTTGGTGTGACCAAGGAGGAATTCCGCAAGCTTTGCGGGCGATGAGTGGCAGCATGAAGCCACTTATTATCCATCCCAGTGCAGCGAAGGATGCGCGTGATATCGCCGCGATGTATGCGGAGATATCCGATGAGTTGCGTGACAAGTTTTGGAGGGAGATTGATGATGCAATCGATTTCATTGAGCAGTATCCCGAGAGACATCATTACGACCCAAGCGGGAGAAGAAGGAGCAATCTCAAACGGTTTCCATACCACATTCTATTTGAATA
>CALMKO010000358.1 GCA_937867415.1 uncultured Verrucomicrobiota bacterium
AAACTACCTCATACGATAGGTAAGTTGACGCTGGGAGGTGTGCCTGAAACACCGAAAGATCCGCCGAGAAATTTTCCTGCGGGTACGAGTCCATCACCGGACTGGTAGCGGTGTTTGTTATAGAGTTTATCATGCGGTCATCGTTCAAAAGTAGGATTCCTGACTTCCAATCAGGGAATGCCGGTGCAAGTCCGGCTGGCCGCACCATCTTTAAGATCATCAAAAAATACGGCGGGCGTCAGCTTGCGCAGCGAGGATTCCAAATCCTTGCGGGTCCGGGGCAGCACCGGGGCGCCGTGCCATTCTTTCATCCATAGCGGGGTAGCCAAGTGGTAAGGCAGCGGTTTCATACGCCGCGCATCGCCGGTTCGAATCCGGCCTCCGCAACCCCTTCGTATCAAATGGGCCGCTCGATCATTGAGTAGGTCATCCGCCTTGCAAGTGGAAGAGCACGGTGCAAAGCCGTGGCGGTCCACCATTTCAAGGGTTGTTAGTCACGTAAAGATCGTGAGCTGCCTGTAAAGTAGCTGTCCATCTGGACCAGCGTCGGAGCGTTACCGACACAACCCACCATTTTCTATTGGCCTGTTAGCTCAGCCACGAAGAGCAGCCGCTTGTCGAGCGGAAGGTCGCGGGAGCAATGCCCGCACAGGCCGCCAATTTTCATCACATCGCGCGCGAGGGAGTCAGCAAACCCGCCTCGTTTGGAACGAGGAGGCACCCGGGGCAGCACCGGGGCGCGCGACTTTTCATGATTGAAGCTTCCGTGGCCGAGTCGATGAGGCAACCGTGTTCTAAGCGGTTCTACGCAGGTGCAAATCCTGCCGGAAGCACCCATCCCCTGTAATGTCAAATCAGCATGCCCGTCTGTTAAACGGGACGTCGTGGTGCGAGTCCACGCCGGGGAGCCATTTTCCGATTCATTCCTCCGTAGCTCAGTAGCAGAGCACCCGCCCGATAAGCGGAAGACCGCGGCGCGATTCCGCGCGGAGGGACCATGGCTGTGTAGCTGAGATAGATTAGCGTCTCACTGAAGACGGGAAGAGTCCGGTGCGATCCCGGACACAGCCACCAATTTCCAATGTTGATCATGGTGTAACAGTAGCATCCCGCCCTGTGAAGGCGGCCGTGCCGGTGCAAGTCCGGTTGATCAACCCAATTTCATGTCGCGCAGATGGTGAAGAGACGAGCCACCGGTCTGCAAAACCGATTCACCCGGTGCAAGTCCGGGCTGCGCGTCCATTTTTAGTTAGCCCCGTAGCTCAACGAGATAGAGCATCCGACTTTGAATCGGAAGGTTGACGGTGCAAATCCGTCCGGGGCCGCCCCATTTTTATCCATCCTCTAATCCATATAATATCACCATGTATGACACACACGATCTTCGAGATTGAAAATTGCGCGCCGTAGTCCGCGAGTATCATCGACCCAATTTCTTTCCCCGGCGTAGCCCAATGCAGAGGTAGCGAGCTTAGACCTCGTCCAGTGCAGGTGCGAGTCCTGCCGCCGGGACCCATTTCCACGAGATCGCGTAGCCCAATCGGTAGAGGCACGGCGTCGAGAACGCCGCAAGTGCTGGTTCAAATCCAGCCGCGATCACCTTTTTTCGGACCCGAAGCTTAGGCAGCGAAGCATCCGGCTTTTAACCGGACGAGCAGGGCGCACATCCCTGCGGGTTCACTTCTTCCTTCTCAACAAACACCGCTTCCGGTCCCTCTCTCCATCTCTATCACTAATCATTCATGAACACCAAAGACCTGATTCATCTCGGAGTGCCTGCGGGCGAACCGATCCAGCACGCCCATGACTTCATCCGCCAGTTCATCGCAGGCGGAAATGATAGCTTGCGCCTTGGCGATGAGATTTTTCAAATCGTCGCGGACCCTGCGGCCTTTTTTGAAGATCCACAGCGCGCGCCATTGGCGCGGGCGATTTACCGCCCTGCCTTCACTCCGCGGGCAGAGCTTGCCCCGTGGCGCCAGTGGGGGACCGACCTTGAGGCCGAAGCCGTGCGGCAAATGGCGAATGCCTGTGCCCTGCCCGTGGCGGTGGCGGGCGCACTGATGCCGGATGCGCACCCCGGCTACGGCTTGCCGATCGGTGGCGTTCTTGCCACAGAAAATGCCGTGATTCCCTATGCGGTCGGTGTTGACATCGCCTGCCGTATGAAGCTCACCGTCTATGATCGCAAGGCAAACATCATCGCGGGGCAGCGCGACCGTTTGGCGAACATCATCGAAAGCGAGACCCGTTTTGGAATCGGTTGCAGTTTCAAGGAGCGGCGTGATCATGACGTGATGGACGACGACTGGAGTGTGTCGCCAGTGACGCAGCGTCTCCGTGACAAGGCCTGGACCCAGCTCGGGACCAGCGGAAGTGGCAACCACTTTGTCGAGTTCGGGGCCTTCACCGTCATGAACGAAGATCTTGGACTGCCTGGTGGAGAATATCTTGCTCTGCTCAGTCATTCCGGATCGCGTGGCACTGGTGCGCAGGTTTGCGATACCTATAGCAAGCGTGCGATCGCTCGTCGTTCAAATTTACCCAAGGAATTAAAACATTTGGCATGGCTTACGCTCGATGAGGCGGATGGACAAGAATACTGGAATGCCATGAACTTGATGGGGCGATACGCTGCCGCGAATCACGAGCTCATTCATAAGCACATTTCCAAAAAAGTGGGCGCGCGACCGATCCTTGAGATTGAGAACCACCATAACTTTGCTTGGAAGGAACGCCATGTGATCGAGGGCGAATCGCGGGAACTCGTCGTCCACCGTAAGGGTGCGACTCCCGCGGGCAAGGGCGTGCTCGGGATCATTCCCGGGTCCATGGCCTCGCCGGGATTTGTCGTCCGTGGGAAAGGTCAAGCCGAGTCCTTGGCGAGCGCATCACACGGTGCGGGCCGGGTGATGAGCCGCAGCAAGGCCCTGCAATCCTTCACCTGGAGCGGCACCAAGAAGCTCCTCGCGGAAAAGGGAGTCGATCTGATGTCCGCCGGTCTCGATGAGGTGCCTGGTGTCTATAAAGACATCCACACCGTCATGGCTGCTCAATCCGATCTGGTTGAAGTCCTCGGCCGCTTCGACCCGAAACTTGTCAAAATGTGTCCACCCGGCGAACGCGCCGAAGATTAATCCATCGACCCATGAACGATACACTCCATAAATCGACGGTGCTTGTGCTCAACCGCAACTGGCAGGCCATCCATGTGAAGACGCCCGCGGAGGCCTTCTGCATGATGGCATCCGGCGCGGCGACCGGGCTGGATGTGCAAGGTGAGGAATCCATGGTTCCCGTGCGTTGGCACGACTGGATCAAACTGCCGATCCGCGATGAAGACAGCGCGGTAAACACGCCGCGTGGTCCAGTGCGGGTTCCAACGGTATTGGTTGCGGCGCACTATGCCAAGGTTCCCATTTGCCGTCCGCGCTTCGGTGCGCGGGGCATTTGGGAACGGGATGGCGGCGTGTGCCAATATACCGGAAGAAAGCTGAAACCCGGCGAGGGAAATATTGATCACGTGATTCCCCGTTCGCGCGGTGGTGCTTCTTCATGGTCGAACTGTGTGCTTTCGCATCGGGAAGTGAATGAGAAGAAGGCGGATCGGCTTCCACACGAGGCAGGGTTGCGCTTGCTTCGGTTTCCGTCGGTGCCTCGCGCCTTACCGGCATCCGCCTTGATTCGGAATCACCACGGGATCCGCGATTGGCAGCGGTTTCTCGGCGCTTGATGCAGCGCGGCGGGTCGGTCTTGATCATTGGCGGCGGTTGCAGTGCGACCGCG
>CALMKO010000359.1 GCA_937867415.1 uncultured Verrucomicrobiota bacterium
CTCGATACCGAGGCGGCAGGACGTTACAGTGACGCAGGTGACCAGCTTGGGCCGCTTGCCGCCAAAGTCGGACTCAGGTTGAAAGAAGCGGGTGAAAACATCTCGGCCCGCTTCGGCGACGCATTCTCCAACACAGCCGAGGTAATCGACACAACCGGCCTGCGGGAGAGCATGAACACCGTCCTTGGAAGCATTCGGGAGGCAATTCCAAAGCCAGAGGAGCTCAAGCAAGCAGCGACAGCAGTGGCGAAGACTGCGGCAGTCAACACACCAACAGCAGCCAAACAATCTTCGACGCTCGACCCAATCGTCACCTCACTCGGCAAAGTCGGCGGCGGCGGATACTCGTCCGGCACCCTCGATGCCCAGCGTGAGAACAACAAGCTCACCAGCGAGACCAACCGGATTCTTCGTGCCATGAGCGAGCGGATGAAACCCGGCACCGGCAACTTCGTCCCGGCTTTTGGCTGAAAATCGGGAGACGGTGCCAAAACGGTGCCATTTTTGGATTGATCGCCTCGGACATGGCGCTATCGTGTCGCTGTGAAGACACTCGGCAGAAAGAGCGGCGGCAAGGTGGTCCGCGTGAATCCCCGTTTCCCTGAAAGTACCGCCAAACGGCTCAAGGAAGCCTCGGCGATCCGTGGTCAATCCGTGGCGGCATTTGTCCTGGAAGTGGTTTCCCGCGAGGCTGAGCGAGTTCTTGAGGAGGAGAAGTATTGGAACATGAGCATCGAGGCCGCAGAGAAGATCCAGCGAATGCTCGCCAAGCCCCCTGCCGTCAACGCGGCTGCAAGGAAAGCCGCCAAGGATCTCGCCGCCCATGTCCGAATTCGATCTTGAGTTGTTGTCGGATGATCACGACCGGAAGGGTTTCCGCTGCGGCAGTGAATCCTTGGAGCGTTATCTGCGCGACACCGCCAAAGGTCATCTCACCAAAGGAGTGAGCATCACCCGCGTGATGCTCGAGCGAAACGCCCGGAAACCAAAGCCGATCCTAGGATATTTCACCCTGACCAGCACGCTGGCAAAAGCCGTCAACTGGCCTGGGGCGGCCAAAGGGATGCCAGCCATGCCGGTTCCCATCGTGCTGCTTGGCAGACTGGCAGTGGCGGAGGATTGGCAGGGACGAGGAATCGCCAGGCTGCTTCTTGCCGCGGCCCGTGAGATCGCCGCTGGATCTATGCGCGGTGCCGGTGGCATCGGCTTGGCTGTCGATCCTGCCGACGAACAACTGGTCGCGTTTTACGCCAAATACGGATTCATCCGGGTCGAGGAACAATCCCTGCGGATGTTCCTGCCTCTTGATTCGCTGTGCTGAGGCGACCTTCGGTTGACGCCACGTCCCGGCCAAGATGCCGAGACACGTTTCCATTCAACCGGGCAAACTCTACCCGCAGCCGGATTACAGCCTCAGCGTTGACCGCGAGGGCAAGTGGACGGCCAGCCAAGTTTTCCTGTGCCACCGCAATTCGATCACCCAGGTGATGCCGCGTCCGGGAACACCCCACCCGGAAATCCCGTTCATCTCGGTGGACAACGCCACCGCGCAGGTCAGCGAGGGCGACATCGCCCAGATCACCTGCAACTACGCGGGCACCGACAATTCCAACAACGATCCCAACAAAACCAGCTACACGCTCGGGCTTTCGCTCTCGGAGGAACCACTGCTTTCCCACAAGAAGTTCCGCGACCTGGAAGAAGACGAGGTGGAGGCATTGCAGGGCATCATCAGCGGCAAGGACAAGGATTCGTCGGGCAGCCCCTACAAGGACAAGGTGACGAGTGCTCTCGGCAAAAAAGCGCTCGAAAAGATCCAGCGTGACCAAACCTCTTGCTATTCTCCGAAAGTCACCTGGCGGCAGGCCACCGTTAGGAAGGCGTCCGCAGCATCCTCGGATGTGCGCAAAATCGGCAAGATCGACGAACCGGACGGACGGCAACCCTCTCTATCAGACGGCCGCAACTGGCTCTACAACGGCGTCACTCCACCCCCTGATTCGTTCTTGTTTGCTCTGATTGCCGTAGCCGCCATGGTCACCGACAGCACCACTTCTCACGCAACTACTGCTTAATGAAGCCATCTACCGGACCATCATCGTCGAACCACTGCCGCAGACGCAGAAGTTTTTAAGGATCGTCACCGCGGAGATCAAGGACCTGCACGTTTCCAAGGAGCGGCGCTTTGTGCCGCTACTGGAGATCCTCTCCGACCTGGTTGGAACTGGTGTCAGCGTGCGCCTGATGCACGCGAAGGAACCTTGGCCGCGATTCAGGGAGGACTTCGATAAGCATCCCAATCTCGTTTCCAGCGATCTGTTCGGGCGAATCCTTTGTCCGCGTATCCATACTCAAGGCGATCATCATGGATGAGCGACAGGCCTTCATCGGGGCCGCCCCCCTGACCGGCGCGGGCTTCGGAGCCAAAGGGGCGCACAAGCGCAACTTCGAAGCGGAATTCCTCACGGCGGATCCCGGTCATCTGCGGGAGATCATGGATTGGATCGACCAGCTTTACCAGGGCGAGTTCTGCCTCAAGTGCCAGCGGCGTTCGGTTTGCCCGGATCGGATTGCGTGACGCCGTAGTCCTCCCCCCAAAATCGACACTGCATGCGTCACGATGCACGCCACCTTCATTCCGCATCCAGCTCTGCCTGCGCATCCAGTGCGCCAGCCCCATAAGCGACCTTTTCCTGGAAAGACTCCAGCGACTCGATCGCTTCCCGGTGCATCTCCGCCAAGCGCTTGGCATGATCGAGCTCCTGCAGATCCAGCTCCTCCTGAACCACGGCCCAAGGCGGCATCGGGAAGAGCACTGGATCGATCATCGTGAGCGCCAACCGCAGAATATCCTCCACAGAGCGTTTCGAGACTTCCAACGGCAGACACGGCACTTCCCGCAAGCCGAGACGCTTCAACGACTCATTGAGTCGATAGAATCCGCGGATGCCCTTCACAGGGAGAATTTTGCCTTTGCTGACGAAATCAT
>CALMKO010000360.1 GCA_937867415.1 uncultured Verrucomicrobiota bacterium
AAACCACGCGTTATGCAGCATAACACGTCCCTTCTAAAATGGACTCATTAGTAACTTGGTTTTTGCGGTTACGAAGCTGCTTTTCATAAGGCTTCATATGCGAGTAGATCCCCGGGAAAGTTTTTTGAAAAATAGCCTCGGCCGTGTCTGCGTTAGGTTGGTCAATGGCCCAAGGCCAAGCGTGATTATTGCTCGACTTCATGACGATCATCCATTGCTCACTTCCGGCAGTATGCCACCGACCTATGTCCTGCCCCCGAAAGTAAGGGTGAATAATTGATGCGCTATTGGGATCGTTTGAGACTATTTCTTCGAATTTGGAAGAGTCGATGAGGAACGCATCATTGAAGCCAGTCATAGTTCCCCGCTTTGGTCCCTTACCGACGAAATCACACAATGTCTTTCGATTTGAGCCAATCTTTTGAAATAGCAGGCTGACCTTAGAAGATTCGAGTTGCCAGTCATTTACTCCAAGCTTGACCAAATCGATTTCGCCACCCTCTTGCTCAATCTGCAAGCTAAGGTCGTCGATTCGGAGTTGCTCGCGTGGGATCGTGCACAGCCGCGCGGTTTTCGGCTTTTCAGAACCTGTTGGACTTTCCACGACGATGATGCAGGGAAAAACGTCAGCCTCTTCGAAGATCTGTTTGGCATGGCCGAAATCGACCACCGATTTGATCCAAGATTTCTCGCTGAAGAAGCGGCGGAGCGGCTCGCCGTAACCGGCCTTCATCCATTTGTTCGTCACAATGTAGGACATCAAGCCACCCGGTCTCAGGACCCGCACGCCGAGTTCGTAGAAATAGACGTAGAGGTCCGCTTTACCGTGGAAGCTTTCATATTTCCCCTCCATCCACGGCTTGTAAGGTGCGAGAAGTTCTTGGCGCACGTAGGGCGGGTTTCCCACCACCACATCAAACCCACCTTGCTCGAATACTTCAGGAAACGCGGCTTGCCAGCCGAAGGCTTTGGGATGGACGGCGGGATCGCTGACGACGCTGTTTCCCTCACGAATGCTGTGATCCAGGCTGGTGAGGGTTTTGCCGTAGGCGGCGGTCTTGATCCACAGGCTGAGCTGGCAAATTTGGATGGCCTCGGCATTGAGGTCCACGCCGTAGAGGTTGTGCTGGAGGATCTGGCGGTCGGGATCGAAGAGGGTGCGCTCGCCACGCAGCTCTTCGAGACGGGCGTTGGAGATTTCGTAAAAGGCGTGGAGTTGGTCGAAGGTCTCGATGAGAAATGCGCCCGAGCCGCAGGCGGGATCGAGGATGCGGAGGCTTTTGAGGACCTCCTGCCAGGCTTCCCAAAATTTGATGAGCGCCTTGCGCTGGGGATCGCTGAGGGTTTCGAGGTCGTAGGCATTCGGATCCGCCAAAGGCTTTCGAGCGGTGGCGGTGGCAGTGGCTTCTTCGGATACCCGCAAAGCCTCGAAGCGGGTAGCGAGCACGGAACCCAGCGTCTGCTCAACGATGTAGCGGGTGATGAAGGCCGGGGTGTAAAATGCACCTTCCTTTTTCCGCCGGGACTTGGCGTCCTTCTCGGTAACGGGCAGCTCGCCGCTCTCGATGTCCTGGCGGATGCGCTCCAGATCGGTGATGGATTGCTCGAAGATGTGGCCGAGGATATCCACATCGATGACGGAGCGGATTTCCTGAGTCTCGTCCGCGTCCGCGACGGCGCGCGCGGGGCGGAAGTCGTGGGCGGCCAGATCGCGGAACAGGGCGCAGACGTCGTCCGGGACGTTGAGGGAGTCGAGTCCGTCATCGTGGGCGAAGAGGCCGCCGTTGTAAGCGGGAATTTTCAGCCCTGCGTTGCCCTTGTCCACGGAGCGGAACAGGCCACGGAAGTTGTCCCAGATGGGCTTGGGGTTGTAGGGATCGCTGTGGTCGAAGGCACCACGCACGGTTTCCGGCGGGAGCAGCCCCCGGTCCTCGCAGAACGAGCAGAAGAGGATGCGGTCGAGCAGTTTCTGCGAGCAACGGAGGATTTCCTGCGGGAAAACAGCGGGATTTTCGGCACGGAGGCGACTGAAGGCAGATTGCCGGAGGTTTGCGTAAAAGGCGTAGAACTTGTTGGTGATCTCGCGTCCGACGGTTTCCGACCTGGCAAAGAGTTCTCTGAAATGACAGTCGCCGGACTCCGGAACCACCCGGGCGGCTCCGAGTAGGAAAACGAAGCGCTTGAGCAAGCCGGCATCTGTCGCTAACCGGACGGTGTCGAAGCGCTCGTAAGTCTGTTGGTTCGAGCCCTTGTGGTAGAGCCGCGTTTCCCGCATGGAGGTGACGATGATCCAGTCGCAGGGGAAATTGATGGCGTAGCGATAGCATTGATCCACCGCTGACATTTTCCGCCCACCGAAAGGAATTTCGAGGGGATCTCGGGTGCTCTTTCCTTCCAGTGCCACGATGTATTCCTGCTTCTCGGGCTGGAAACGACCGAGAACGGCATCCGCTTTTTGCCCGTCCACCACGACGTGGGTTTCCCGTGACAAGGTGTAGCAGTCAGGTGCCTCGGCAGGGCGGGTGTAACCGAGAAGGGACACAAAAATGTCGGTGAGAAAGTCCGGCAGCAAGTCGGTTTCCTTGAGTTTGTCCGCCTGCCCAGAGCTGATCAGGTCCGCCCAGTGCTTAAGCCTAGGCTTGGCATCCTCGACCGACGCAGGCAGGACAAAGTGGCGCAACTGCTGGCGGATCACCTCGGGATGGAAGAGTGGTTTGGATTCGACGGCCATGGAGCTGCCGAAACTCTATCGGGCGATCTGAAAAATGGGAAGTAAGGAGTCGCGCGATTCATTTGGACGAGAGCACCTGATTCATTGCCTCGATCAACGTTCGCATTTCATTCCGGAAAGCATCATGGCCGACGAAAACGAGTCCATTCACACTGATTTCTCATGCCGCACACGTCTTGCAATGCGCCATCTGGAACGGTTTTGCCGTCCATGGAGGAATCGATGCGCCCGCAAGATTCCTCGCGATTGAAAATTTCACAC
>CALMKO010000361.1 GCA_937867415.1 uncultured Verrucomicrobiota bacterium
CCGGGCTTTGCGCCTGCAGGCCGGGAGCCAGCGTGAGAAGGGCGAGAAGTGTGGCCGTAGTCGAGACATGGCGGCTGATTGGCGATCGTGGTTTCATCGAGTGAAGATCATTAGGAAGCCTGATAGATCAGGAGTTATGGAGCAGAGATTCCTGCGGGGAGGACAATGTCCTTGCGCCTTGATGGCGGGAAAACATTCAACTTCTCGATTTTTCCGCCGCGATAGACGAGCTCGACGGTGGTCTTCTGCGGGGCATGGAGTTTGAACGAGACATCCCAATCCTTCGGCCATGCGGGGAGAAGCATGATTTTTTCCCCGGAGTGCTGGAGTAGCATGTAGTTGATGGACGCCATCAGGTTGCCGCCATGGCAGTGGTCGGGCAGCCAGTCGAAGTTGGGCCCCCAGGTGGCGGGCCAGCGGTAGGCGGCGTTGGAGTTGGAAATCTTCACCTTGAGGATGCGCGCCGCCTCATCGGTCAGGCCCAGCAGCGCGGCGGCATTGCTGTCATATCCCCAGCCGACATCGTTGTGGTCGCCGCGCAGTTGGTAGGCATTGCGGGCCTCTTCCAGCATCGGGCGGTCGATGCCGAAGATGCGGAACGGCCAGATCGGAAAAAGTTCGGGGTTTTCACGGTTCGACCGCTTCGGCTTGTATTTCTGCGCCACTGCGATGCGGCGCACGGTCTTGCCGTCGAGCTGCGCGTCTTCAATCGGGATCACCGGCGAGGCCGCTTTCATGTGGGTGAACAATTTCCGCTGTTCTGGCGATGTCAGGGTTTCCGGCAGCGCACAGAGGCGCGCGCTCACATCATTGAGACCAGCCACGCTGGGCGTGTCGTTGATCACATCATACCAATAAGTTTCCACGGACTGGGTGGGATCGATGACGATGCGGCCCTCGGCATCCTTGCGGAAACGGGTGTCGAAGTATTTCAACACGGAAGTCGCCATCGGCAGCAGACGTTTCTTGAGGAAGGTCTGATCCTCGGTGTGATCGTAGTAATCGAGCATCAGCCCGGTCAATTCGAGTCCTTGGTTCCAGACGTGGCGCACCCACATATTCACCATTTCGCCGGGTTTCTTGCCGGTGCGGTCCCAGCCGTAGTCGCGGTTGGCGTAGGTGCCCCAGATGGTCATGGTTTCCGTGAAAAAGCAGCCCTCGGCATTGAAATAGAGTTTCGTCCGCGCCTCGGCATACGGGCGGATGCGCTCGAAGGTGTCGAAAAGCGGCATCATCAGATCGAAGTCGCCAGTGGCCTGCATGGCATGATAGGGCATTCTAACATTCTGCCACCAATGGCAATCGCCCCAGCGCCGCCAGTCGGGGTTGCCATGCTTTTTGAGATACTTGGGCTCGACGGTGAAGATGCTGCCGTTGAACTTGATCGGATAGATCGAGCGTGCGGCGCAGGCTTGCATGTAGCGCTGGAGCGTGTGCGCCTTGCCCACGGTCATGTTGTCGGTCGAAACCTTGGACTGCGCCGAAACCACTGGTGCGCCATCGACATAGAGTGCCAGCACTTCGGTTTTCGGATCAAAGGTGGCCGCGACATGTTGCCATTGGCCTCGTTTGATGACATTGGGCAACGAGGTGATGAGGCCGGCCCCTACGATCAGGCGGAGTTTTCCGCCGGGCTGGATGTCGAACAGAAATCCGTCGTTCACGCCCGCCGTCAGCTTGTCGAGAATGCGGGCTGAAGCTCCCGAGTCCGGCTTGATCCAGCCTTCGATGCTGAGTCCGTTTTTGAACGACGGGGCGTCGAGCTTCTGAGTGGTTTCGGTCTGCGGCTCCGATTTCGCGAGTCCGGCGATTTTTTCCGGTGATAACACATCGCCCGTTAGATTGAGGGTGCCGATTGTGCCGCTGAAACGATTGCCGCCCGCCGAGTCCACGCCGATTCTTACCGGGTGGGTATTCTCTGGCACGCTGACGCGGGTGACCGGATCGGCCCCGGTGTTGACATAGGAGCGATCCCAAAACTTCTGCCAGGAAGCAGCCGTGCGGGCCAGCGCGGCCTGTCCATCCGCCGCAGCATTTGCGATGGATTCGGCGGATTTCATCCACGCCTCGGCCGTGGGCGTCTGCTCGCAGGGGCTGGCCACGCGCAGATGGAAGTCGCCGACCGGTTGTGGAGTGACGAGAGTGCGATCATCGGTGGATTCCAAACCGACTCCGGTGACCCATCCGCCGAAGGTGCGGTGAATCAGGGGATCTTTCAGCGTATCGCGGATGGATCCGAGGGATTGGACACGGATGGTTTCCTCGAAGGCGAAGGAGTTTTCGTTGCGGTGATACCAACTGACGGAACGCTCTTCAGCCTTTGGAAATATGTCGGCGGCCTGCAGCGGTTGATTCGGTGCCTGGGCCATGGTCCATAAGGAATCTTCGGGCACCGACTGGGGTTCCGTGCGCCAGCTTTCCACCTTGGCCGTAACGGTGATCGGCTGTTTGGATTTTCCTAACAAATGCACGACTGGCGATGCGGAATCGACAAACAACTGGAGGCTGACCTGTTTCGCCGCAGGGCCGGCAGTGATTTCGCAAACTCCGTCGCGCAACTTCAGATGCTGGCGGAAGGGCGCACCGGTGACAAACGGGTTCGGCGAAAGGGAAACCCTCAATGCACCGACTTTGCAGAGGGTTGAAACCTCGCTGTAGGCGTCATTGCGGCCGAGATAGAAATGAAGGTCGCCGTTTTCCTCCACCCAGAGATTGATCCCGAGTTCGCCATTGCCCATGGGCATGGAATCGGCGGAGGTCTTGCCGGGGGTGTCCCAGATGACGTCATGGGAGGACACCGGGATGTCGGCCCGCACGGCGGCAAGCGGAAGCATGCCCGCGCACAACAAGGCGGAGATTTTGAAATGAATCGATGCTTTTGGTCTCATAAAAATATGTTAGATTGGCGGAAACGGGCTTACTTTTCCATGAGTTGGAATTCCCAGATCGTCGGCCAGTCGCTGGCTTGCAGGATGTTTAGACGAACGACTTGA
>CALMKO010000362.1 GCA_937867415.1 uncultured Verrucomicrobiota bacterium
CCCACCCCAAAAACAGGCGCAAGAGAATTTTGATTATTTCTGTCTCTCGTAATTTTGGCGATGAAGGTCTGATACGAAACGCCGTGCTGACGGTAAAAAAACATGGTGCTTAGGTCGGCTACGGTCGAAGACTTGCAGGGGGGCTTGAAAATGTCTCCCTTGCAACCCTTGTCAACGGCAGGGGCTTTGGTAGGAGCTGAAGATAAACCGCGCCAGAAAATAAAATGAGCGCCAGTACGCCCGCCCGCAAGAATCTTCGCTTCTTTGTAAACACTTCATGCTTAATTCACAAGCTTGCAAAAACATCTTTCTAGTAGATTCTGTGCACCCATCACCAGTTCGCTATAAGACATGCGAGCGTAATCTATCAAAAAATAATCTTTTCAAACCGATCCTTATCCTTCATCTCCGGTGCGTCAGACCAACCAATTCTGAATCTTCTTAAACGCGCTCGCTTCTCCCCTATTTCCGATGAATTTTCCCCATCTCTCATCTCTCATCTATCATCTCTCTAGGCCTAAATCCGGTGTGAGACTGCGCGCAAAACAAACTCTTGCAGTCTTCCTCAACATAGCAGTTTGCTCCAATCAACTGCTCGCGGATCTGCCTCCCATCACCTTCGATTCTGCGGAATGGGTTCCTTTTCAAAGTGTTGGAGTGAATCCAGCCACTGGCTGGCAGTTGTTTTCCGGCACCGCATCTGTTTCACCTGTAGGTGCAGGTGTGAATGGCGGCAAGGCCTTACGCCTTCCTGTAAATCCGCAACAGGAAACGAAAATTTCCCGAACCGTCTCATGGAATATTGCAAATAAAACGGCCTTCATCGACTTCCGGGTAAGGCCGGCCGCAGATCCCAATGGCAGCCTCGCTACCTTTTTTGCCAACGGTACTCAACTTGCGTTCCAAGTCCCACAGGGTTCAACGGTTGGAGAGATTTGGGTCTATCACGGCAGCGATCCCCTCGGCAATCCATCTGCAAATCCCCAACAATGGGTCAAGACCGTTGGCACTTTCGCTACTTCTGGTACCACAGCGATCGTCTACCACCGCATTACCTTGCGTCATGACTATCAGCGCGACCTCTGGGACCTGTTCATCGAAGGGAAACTTGCTGCGGTCAATCTTGCCTTTGACGGCCGTCTCGCCAACCTCACCAACATTGACTTCTACGGCAGCCGCGTCGGAGACACGCTCATCGATGATCTTTCCGCTCTCACCGATAACATGCTCTTTCCCGACGCGGACAAGGATGGTCTGCCAGATCCCTGGGAGTTGGCCAATGGCTCAAATCCCAATCTTTACGACCGGGATAACCTCAAACCCGGCACGAACTCCCCTTTCGTCAGCCTTTACATGGACTCCCTGTGGACCAGCGGCAGCGTCAATGGAAATGGCACCATACCAGTATCCTCCAGCATACCACCAGTGAGTGTTCATCACTCACACCAACCGGTAACGGCGTTGAAAGGTAGCCTCTCTGCGGATGCAAGCGGTGCGATGACTTACACGCTCCCCATCGACATTCCCAAAGGAACCGCAGGGATGGAGCCGAAAATTTCACTCAACTACTCAAGCAGCGCTGGAAACGGAATCATGGGGCTCGGCTGGAACATTGGAGGGCTTCAGTCAATTACCCGCGGTGCAGCAACTCATGCGAAGGATCGCTTCGCCGGAGCCGTCCGTTTTGACTCTAATGATCGCTTCTACTTTAACGGCGAGAGGCTGGTATGTATTTCTGGAACTTATGGGGCGCTTAACTCTGAATATCGCACCGAGATTGATTCTTACGCCCGCTTCACCCTTTTGGGGGCTCACCAAAACTCACCGGATTCATGGTGGCGAGTGCAGACAAAAGCTGGCCTGACGATTGAATTGGGTAATACACCCGACTCAAAGGTTATCCCGAATGGACCCAATGCGCCGCTCACTTGGGATGTTAACAAGGTCTCAGACACATTGGGAAATTACTATGCCGTCACTTGGAACGGCGCGACTACCGAGATCAATCGTATTTTTGACCGCAGTGTGAGGTCAATCGCCTACACCGGGAACGACGGACTTGCCCCTTATTGCTCGATTGACTTCAAATACATACCCCGCCCTGATGTATCTTTCGCGAATCACCCTACCGGCCTCAGCTACTATTCATTCACGAGATTAGGCTCGGTCGCCGTGAAAACTGGTAACTTTGTCAATCACACCTACCAGCTCTCTTATGAGACCAGTGCCCAGTCGAGACGGTCCATTCTTACGTCTATTCGCAAAGAATTACC
>CALMKO010000363.1 GCA_937867415.1 uncultured Verrucomicrobiota bacterium
TTCAAACGCATCACCGTGTCGGGGAACTGGAAATCGGGACACCCGCCGGACTAAGGATCAGATCATCATCATTGTATGGAATGCGGTCCGGTCCGGCAGAACGCAATTCAAGCTCCCTCCATGCCTCGGGATGCACGATCAACGGACTGCCCCAGCGATCTAACAAAATCCCATCCGCTGAAAAAACCCGATGCCCCCGCGGCACAAAAACCTCGCGATTCGGATTCACACCCTGCAAGGCGGCGGAGAAATCCGCGTTGCAGCCGATGGGGAAGCGCCCGGATTCCTTGATCACCGAAAAATAACCCACACCTACCCGGTGGATCTTCTTCAAATCCTCAAGCGGCGGACTTGCTGGATCTCCATAACCTTCTAACAAGGATTCGCCCGCGGTCGGCGGCCGGGCAGGGATGGGCTTTGCCCGAACCGTGACAGGAGGAACCTTGCTTTTTAACGGCGCCTTAAAATCTAACTGATTCGAAATCCAGACCACCATCGCCACCAGTGCGAATAACAAAATCAAGACAGCGATGGGAAACCACTTGCGCATGAAATCATCAGGCTAGGAACCCGACAGGATGACTGCTGCTGGCGGGATTATAAAAACTCTGGATGTTAGGTAACACCAGATCCATGTTTCCCGAGCTGACACCGAACCAGCGAAGCAGTTCACAAAAATACTCGTCGGCGGAAAGCGTCGGGAACAAGCGCCCGCCTCGACCGACGTCATTGGCACCTTCGATTTGAAGGGATGGGAAAGTCCCGCGGACCAAGCCGCCAGCGACGGGTTTTCCCATCACCAACTGATTGCCACCCCAGGCGTGGTCGGTGCCTTGGCCGTTTGAAACGAGAGTGCGCCCGAAGTCCGAGCAGGTGAAGGTGATGACATCATCCTCAAGACCCAGGGTTTCCAAGGCCCGCTGGAAGGCATAAAGCACCCCGTCCAGCACGCCTAACATCCGGCTTTGGTTCGCCAGCAGCTCGGCGTGGTGATCCCAGCCGCCGAACTCAATGAAGATCGTCTGTCGTTTCAGCTTGAGCGTCTCACGGATCGCGATCGTTTTGACCGCTGCCCGGAATGAGTTGGAAAGCCAGTGGTTGGGGAAACCGGAGTTGTTCAAGACCGTATTCACATCCAGCCCGTTCAGCATACCGGGCGAGTTGAATCTGGTTTGGAAAACCTCGGCGCGCTCGATGCTGCTTGTGGTGATCTTCGCATGAGTTTGCTGAAAGAGGTTCTGATAATGACTTTCGATCGGGCTGGCCACGGAGGAGCGCAGCAGTTGGTCCTTCGCCAGATTTGCGGGCGATTGCCCACCTTTTCCCGTGAAGGAAAGCGCGCCATTGCTGGTGATCACGAATTGCCCCTCGATGTTGCCGATTTGGAACGCCGCGTTTCCGGACAGCGAGAAATTCATCGGCATGTAGTAGCCGTCGGATTGCTCGTCATTCAAGGTGGAGTGGAGCACATCGGCCGCACGACCACCCCAGCCTGATAGAATCTGCATCCCTTGCGGCACGGATGTCTGCCATTGTTCGATCTGATCGCGGTGGGAGAAAAGCGCCTTGGGCACCTGGACGCTGCCGTTGAGATAGGCTTCTTTGTTAGGAATCGGCTCGATCAGAGTGCCCACGTTCGCAAGGAAGGAGACCCGCTTCCTGCCAGCGAAGTTTCCGGTGCCGTTGAACATTTCCGCAAGCTTCGGGCAGGCGGGATGGATTCCGTATTCGCGGCCCTGGTCGTTGAAGCTGAGCGGAATGAGATTGTTCGCCGGAGCAGGACTGTTGACCGGCAGGGCCAGTCCGGTGCGCGCGCCGACATACTCGGCGTGCCTTGTCGAGTCGCGGGGAACCAGCAAGTTATAGGTATCACAGCCGCCGGATAGGAATACACAAACAAGCGCCTTGCGCTGAGTGCCCGTGCCACCCTGCGCGGCGGCGCGGTTGGCCATGGAGAGATTCAGCAGGGTGGATAGGATGGAGGTCGAGGCGATGCCGGCACAGCTCGCTTCTCCTAAAAATTGTCGGCGGGATCGCATGAGGATGGATGGTTTTCAGGTTAGCGTTGTATCACCCCTTCCGGGCTGGTCATGGCGGTCCACAAGGCGAGGGCCACACGATCTTTGGGACTGAGTTCCGGCTGGGAAAGCACGCCTAACATCGCGCCGCGGGTGCGTGCGCTGAGCGAACCGGAACACACGAGCAGGTTGACATGATCGACGAGCGCCGGAGGATGATCGGCAAGCAGCAGCATCTCGCTGAAGTCGAGCGGGTAGGTCAGCGAGTAGCCCGCCTTGAAGCCATCATGAAGGTAGTCCCACAAGAGATTTGGGAAGGAGACGGCGGAGTAGGTATTCATGATTTGGAATCCCGGGCTTACGAGCCCCGCATTGCGGATGACCCCCGGTGCCTGATAGACGGGAGTATAGAAATTGAACACACTGGGGGAATTCATCGGCTCTTGGATGCTGGAGCCGTAGAAATTCTCCACCCAGTTCCACCATACGAATTTCGGTTGGGAACGGGTGAGATTCAGAATGCGTCCAAGATGCATGGTCCGGATCACAGGCTCGCGGACTTTTCCATACGTGGCCGAACGCGGTGGTGTGCGCGCTTCCGGGTCGAGCAGGATCGCCTTCACCACGGCTGCCAGATTCCCGCGCACACCGCCGCCGTCGTTGACGAAGACCCCCTGCACGCGCTGGATATACCCGGGTGACGGATTGTCTGTCACAAGGAACTGGATGAGCTGGCGACACACGAATGGCGGGGTGTTCGGGTGCTCGAAAAGCGCGTCAACCGCATCCCGTATATCCTGGTTTCCATTCGCCTCGGTAGCCTCACGGGCAGGGACGACTGAGTTGTTAGGAAGATACTTCACCCCGAAATCATGGCGCTCGGGATACATCACCATCGGCTGGATGAAGTGCTCGTCCGCCCAGCCGCCGCCACCCCAGCCCCATGGCGAGGCGAAGTAGAGACCGGTGAAGGTACGGGCCAGCTCGCTGACGTCGTCGTTATCGTAAGTGGGGATCGGCTCACCCGCGCCGTCGAGCTTGCGACTTCCATCCGGATTGAGCTCCCAGACTCCGATGGTGAAGAGCTGCATGATTTCCCGGGCATAGTTTTCATCCGGGTAGCGTGGAATGGACGGGTCGGCTTTCTGATTTCCAGCATGGCTGAGGTACCAACCCATCGCTGGATGAAAGGTCAGCGCGCGGAGCAGGTCCCGATAATTTCCCAAGGCATGACGGATGAGCGTGTCGTAGTAGTTCGCCATGGCCTCGGATTTTTCCTCCAGGTTCGCATCGCGGCGGGAAACCACCAGGATTTGCGAGAGGGCGAAGGCGACCCGCTGGCGGAGCTGGTCTTCCGCACCGATGGCGTTGCGGGCGAATGGTGTGGTGACATTGTTGCCGAAGAGGAAGGAGTCGAGCTCGTTGTAGTTATAGGATTTGTCGATTCTGGGCCCTGCGGCATCGGCCTTGATTTCGCGGATGTAAGGCTGGAGTAAGGAAGGAGCGAGGCTGGCTTGGTGATCGATCCAGTTGGAGAAACCACGGTCACGGACGTCTTGGATCGCGGCGATCGTGGGCCCGAAGGTGGCCTGCATCAAAAAACGCGAGGCATTGACTGCCGAAGGTTGCGCTGGTGCGGCTGTGCCGGGACTGCCGCCGGATGGAGCGGACCCCTGCAGTTGATCTAACAAGGCTTTCGCATCTCCTGTCAACGGCTGCCCGTTCGCCCTTACGAGCGTTTGCCCGAGACTGTTAGGCGTGACGAGGGATGAACCTACGAAGTTGCTTTCCACCCAGTCCTCCACACCGTCGTTATCGGAATCGAGCGGTCTCGCGGCGGCTCGATAGAACTGCGCCGGAGTCCCACCCAGGAAGGCACCGGGAACCGTGACCTGCCTGCGCCCTGCGACCACGCTGGACGGCGGCAAGCCAGTCACCGCCTGCCACCCGGCAAGACCGGCGCTGGATTCCAATTGCATGGCTTTGTGGGGAAGATTCGACCATGAGAGCACCCAATCATTCCCGGAGCGCCACCCTTGGGTGTTGAAGAGCGAAGCGGCATCGTCAGGGTTGGTCCCGGCGATGCTTTCCGCAAGATTGCTCATTCCATCTCCATCATCGTCAGCGGCGGCGTTGCGGCTTTTTCCACCGTTCCAGAGGATCCATGAATCGGATAGACCGTCGTTGTTGAGATCGTCGATCTTACCGGTAAAGTTGAACCATGCCGGGCGGCTTGACGCGAGCAGCGGGTTGGACCCTTGGGTGAGTTCGACCCCGTCGGAGACCCCGTCATTGTCACTGTCGGAGTGGCGCGGGTGGGTTCCGGTGAGGTATTCCTGGAGGTTGGAAAGCCCGTCATTGTCGGCATCGAGGGCGGCGTCCGCAGCCAGTGCGGGATTGAAAAGATAGGTGGTTTCCCAGGCGTTTGGCATTCCGTCGCTATCGCCATCAAGCGTGCCGATGGGAGTCGCGGTGATGAAGGCACGGACGCCGGGCTCGCTCCAGAGTGCGCAGCGTCCGGCGAGGCCACCTTGATTTTTCCAGACTGTGGTTCCGGCAAGCAAGGATGGGTCCGCCGCGACCGCAGAGGTCTGGGTCCATGAGGCGAGAGTGACGGGCGCTGCGGTGTTGCTCAGGTCTTGAATGAGGAACTCAAGCGTCCAAAGATTAGTCCCGGCGTCGGGCTGGGTGGCGGAAAACCGCAGCCTGAGCGGCACGGTGTCATCCGCGTCCCCGTGGCCGCTCAGCCCGAGCGAGCGGGTCAGGTCCGCTGGCAGGGTATTCCAGTCACTGTGCCAGAATCCGTCACCCGGTTGATTTTGGCGGTGGAACGCACCTTCGATTCCCCGGAAGCGATAGGTGAGGCGGCCTCTCACATAACGAATTCCCATCCCGATCTGCCGCATCCAGCCGCTTTCGTTGATGTCGGTGACCGCTTCGAAAAGCATCACCTCGTCACCGTCGAGCGCGCCTAACATCGACCGCGGGTGGTTCCATAACAACTGCAAGTGATCGACCTGCCAGAGCCAGGTGCGGGTGCCGGGATTCCAAACCGGCGCGGTGGGCGGCGTGCTGGCGGCGGACATCGGGTCCGAGCTATGGTTGATCTCATCCCGATCCGTAAAAGCATCGCCGTCACTGTCAACGACCCGAGGGAGTGAGGGAAAAGGTCGCCCGGTGATTTCCTCGCCATCGGTGAGTGTGTCTCCGTCTGAATCAGGGTTGAGCGGAAAGGTGTTGAATCCAGCCTCGGCACCGTCGGCGATGCCGTCGCGGTCGGTGTCCCGATTCCTGGGGTCCGTGCCAGCGGTGAGTTCCGCCGCATTCTCCAGCCCGTCCGAGTCGGCATCCGCGCTTGCATCCTGCACGGCGGGATTGAAGCGATGAAACACTTCCGTGGCGTCCGACATTCCGTCACCATCGGTATCCACCGCGCTGTTGACGATTTGAATCCCATGAATCGAGACGCCACCGTCTAGAAGAGATCGCAGCGTGAGACTCTGCGCGCTTCCTGTTAGATTCTGATAGCGGACGAAGTTTCCGAATTGGATAGTCGCCTGACTCGCCGCGGTGATCTCTTTCCAACCGAGGAAGGGCGGTTCGGTGGATGATCTGAAGTAGCGCTGGGTGGCGGGGTTCGCGCCGAGCTCGAGGAAGCCACGCGCGTTCGGATAGGTGTAACCGATGTAAACGAGAAGATCATACGTCGGATAAGGAATGCCCGTTAGATCGAGCGAGACCGGGGTATTGATGCCGCCCAATCGCTGCGCAAGGATGCTGCCATTGAGGAGTTTCTCATCACCGGGCCCCTTGTGCAGCCCCTCGCCCGCAAAATGGTAAGACCAGGTGGCGGCGGCGGTGGTGGCTTGGCCGCGGTGGTTCTTGAGCGCGCTTTTGCTGCCTGAGAGCACTCCGCCATTCGGCATCCACTGGGGCAGCGGGTCGGAGGCGTTCCAGCGGGGAAAGCGGAAGACACCGGCAGGTTCACCCGCACCGAGGGCGGCTGCGCCCATCCGCTCGGAGATGAATTGCAGGCTGATGACGCCCGGGAAATTAAAGGGCACGGAGGATGTTAGAATTGGATTGCTGCCTTGTTCCAGCTCGATGTTGTCCGGGAAGGTATCGCCGTCCGTATCCGCCAACAGCGGGCTGGTGGTGGTCTCATGTCCGTCCCAAAGCCCGTCTCCGTCCGTATCAGGATTGAGCGGCTGGGTTCCGAGAGTGACTTCCTGGGAATCAACAAGTCCGTCATTGTCGCTGTCGGAATCGGTGGGATTGGTTCCTTGCTGGAACTCGGCGAGATGGTTGAGCCCGTCGTTGTCGGAGTCGAGCAGGGCATCCGCTACGGACGGGCTGAGCTGATAGATCTCTTCAAACCACAGCGGCATCCCGTCGTTGTCGGCGTCGAGCAGTGCGTCAGGGTCGGCCTCCAATTTGATATAGTCAAAACCGAGATATCCGCCCGGAGCTCCGCCGGTGCGTTCGATTTGGAGGGTGTTTGCCCCTGCGACCGCCGCGACCGATGAGGCTGGCAAGGTGAACTCCAAGGTCGTATCCCAAGTGATGGCATTGCGGCCTCCCACAAGAACCCCATTGAAACGAACGGCGATGTCGTGAGTCGAGTATCCGGGAATGGTCCCGTTGATCCACGCCCCTCCACCATTGAGGTCGATGGTCACGCGCAGGCGGGAACCCGGCGAAGCCTGCAATGCGGTGAGATTGAAATGAATCCGGTTGCGCGGATCGCCCGCTGTCACCGCCCGCTCGAAGAAGGTGATGTCCTCATCGGCCGGGAGCACCCCCATGGGGCTCGGGTAGGTTCCGGCTAGGTAGTGATCATCGTCCTTCAGGGATGCCGATCCCGGCGGGTTGTTAGGTGAGAAACTTTCCTGTGAGAAGGGCCACTGCGAGCTGTCATCCGCCCCCAGCTGCCACACCATTGAAAACGGAGCCGCCGCCGCTCCAATGATCTGGATGAGCCATAGGCTTAACTTGAGGACATTGCGAAGCATGAATTCCAAGAAGCTAGATGATTTTATCGCACAATCAATTCTTTTCGACGATGCGGGTAGCAGGGTCTCTACATGAGGGATCGTTATCTGAGACAGTCGGTAGAAATGGGAAATCGTAGAACCGCCAAGACGCCGAGTGCGCCAAGGAGCCCCCCGGATGAGTGCCCTTGAAATCCATTTCCGTGCCTCAAAAGCACGATTTCCCATCCGTTTGGCTTGGCGAGGTTAGCTAGATTTTTGGACCACCCACCTCCATAATCAACCCAGATGAACAACAAGCCACGCCAACGATACACCGCCGAGTTCAAAGCCCACTCATCCGCACCGGCAAACCCGTCACCCAGATCGCCGAAGAACTCAGAGGTGGTTCCCGC